>NZ_JAUQWH010000159.1 GCF_030757795.1 Actinoplanes oryzae | reverse complement strand
CCCGGCGCGCCCGGCTGCGGCTGGCCGCCTGGAGCCTGACCCCGGGAGCCGCGCCGGCCACCTGGGCGCAGCGCCGGTCGGTGCTGCCCGCCGGGCCGGCCGCCGGACCGTACGGGCTGCGCACGCGCGGCGTCGTCGTCGCCCTGGTGGGCACGGACGGCTCGGGCAAGTCCACCGTCGCCGAGGCGTTGCGGGCCGGGCTGCACGAGTTCGGCTTCGCCACGCGGGCGGCGTACTTCGGGATGGCCCGCGGCAACCTGCCCGGCGTGGCCCTCGCCCGCCGCGTTCTCGGCGTCGGCTCTTCCCCTCCCTCGGCTCCCTCGCCTCCCTCGGCTCCCTCGCCTCCCTCGCCTCCCTCGCCGACCGCGGCCGGGCAGGAACCGGTGCTCACCCACGCGCCCCTGCGCAAGGTCGCCGCCTGGATCTACGCGGGCGAGTACGTCTGGCGCTACCTCCGGCACGTCGCCCCGGCCGTGGCGAAGGGCGACGTGGTCGTGGCGGACCGCTGGGTCTACGACCTGCGGGAGTCGCCGTGGCCCGGCTCGCCGGCCGCGCGCGTGGCCGAGGCGATCGTGCCCGCGCCGGACGTGCTCGTGCTGCCGGACGCCCCGATCGAGCTCATCCACGACCGCAAGCCCGAACGCTCGCTCGCGGAGCAAAAAGCGCAGCAGGAGCGGTTCCGCCGGCTGCTCGCCGAACGTCCCGCCCGGCACGCCGAGATCGTGGTCGACACCTCGGGCCCGGACAGCTCGGTGGCGCCGGTGATCGAGGCTGTTGTGAGAGCGGCACACAGCCCGCGGTGACCACTGCGGTAGTGCCACGGCACCGGCGGATCCCCGGGTTCGAGGCGCGGGCCGCCCGGATGACCGCCGAGTCGGCGCTGCTCGGCCTGCTCGCCGGCGCCGCCGTGGTCGCGCCCTGGACCCGCGACGGCTACCTGCTGCTGCTCGACTGGGTCAGCGGCCCGCACCAGACGATGACCCCCGGCCTGTACGGGCTGGATCCCGCCGCGCTCGACGCGATGCCGTACCGGCTGTTCACCCAGGCCCTGCGCAACATCGTCGGGCCGGGCGCGGTGAGCTGGCTGATCATCCTCGGCTACTTCCCGGTGGCGGCGGGCGGCATCTCCGCGCTGGTCGGCGGCGGCCGGTCCCGGCGCTATCCGGCGGCGCTGTTCGTCTGCTGCAACCCGTTCGTCGTGGAGCGCCTGCAGGCCGGGCACACCGCGTTCCTGATGGTCGTCTCGCTGCTGAGCTGGCTGCTGGCCTCCGCGTTGCGGGCGCGCCGGCGGGGCTCGTGGTTCGCGGCACGCCCGGCCGGCTGGTACGCGCTGGCCATGGCGGTCGGCCCGCACGCCGCGTGGCTGGGCGGGCTGTGCCTGCTCGCCGTGGCGATGCTGCCGCGGCCGCGCAAGCGCGATCTGGTGCGTACGGTGCTGATGGTGCTGTCCGCGGGCGGCATCTACGCGTACGCGGTGGTGCTGGTGCTGAGCGCGATCCTGACGGTGAAGGTGGGGCGCGGCGACCTCGAGGTGTACGCCCCCCACGCCGGCCCCGGCGGGATGCTCGTGACCCTGGCGTCCCTGCGGGGCTTCTGGCGCGGCAGTGCCGACAGCAGTCCCCAGGTCGATGTCGGCCTGGTGGCGGGCCTGGCGATGGTGGCCGGCGCCGCGGTGGGGCTCGGGCTGCTGTGCCGCCGCGAGCCGCGCACCGGGGTCCCGCTGGCCGTGCTCGCCGGGGCCGGGCTGCTGCTCGGCGCCGGCATCCACGGACCGCTCGCGCCGGTCTACCGCTTCGCCTTCGACCACCTGCCGCTGTTCCAGGCGATGCGGGAGCAGCAGAAGTGGCTGTCCGTCACCATGATCGCGTACGCCGCCGGCGTCGGCGTGACCGCGGAAGCCCTCAAGGCCGTGTGCCTGTCGGCCCGCCCGTGGACCCACCGGCTGGCCAGTGGCGCGGCGCTGCTCGCGGTGTTCAGCGGCTACGCGGGTTCCGCCCCGTCGCTGTTCTGGGGGCTGGGCGGCAGTGTGCGGATCAGCCACTACCCGGACTCCTGGTACGCCGCCGACCGCATCATGGGCGCCGGCGACGAATCGGTGCTGTTCCTGCCGTGGCACGAGTACCAGCCGTTCGCCTTCACGGACTCGCGGACGGTGGCGACCCCGGCCGGCGCGTTCTTCCGCCGTCCCGTGCTGAGCAGCGACGCGGTCGAGCTGGGGGAGGTGCGGACCAACTCGTCGTCGCGGCGGACGGCGTACGTGCAGCGGCTCGTCGTGGACGGCGGCCACGGGAGCTTCGGCCGCCTGGTCGCCCCGCTCGGCGTCGGGTATGTGGCGCTGGCCCGGGACCGGGAGTCGGCGAGCTACCAGTGGCTGGACCGGCAGCGGGATCTGCAGGCGGTGCTGCGTACGGAGGAGATGGTCCTCTACGAGGTCCGCGCCGAGGGCACCGGGCGGGTCGGAGCCGCGCGCAGCGGGGACTACGCCGAGGCGGTCGATCTGGCCTCGGAGGGCGCGCTCGGCACCGAGGCGATCCTGCCCGGGGGTACGGCCTCCGGTCGCGTCCCCTCCGCCGAGTCCGGTGGCATCCGCCGCACGAGCTCCACGAGCTGGGCCGTCGCCCCCGGTACGCCCGGCTGGGTCGTCATCCCCGAGGAATGGTCCCCCGGCTGGCGGGCCGGCACCCTCCCGACCCGGCGCACGGCGGCCGGGACGGTGGCCGTCGAGGCGCGCGCGGAGGGCATGACCGTCAGTTATGCCCCGTGGCGCTGGCTGCGGCTGGGCCTGGCGGCGTCGCTGCTCACCCTGCTGGGGCTGATCGTGGCCGGCCTGGTCGAGCACCGGCGGGAGCTGCGGCGGTGGCTCTTCGTCACGCGGCCCGCGCCACCTGCTCCTCCCACTGCGCCGCCGGAGCCGCCTGCGGCAGGAGCTCGGCACGCGCGGGCCGGTACTGCCGGGTCAGGTGCAGCCGGCCGAAGATGACGAACGTGTCGCGGATCGTGCGCAGGATCGCCTTCGACGTGACCGTGGATCCGGCGACCCGCTCCTCGAGCCGCACCGGCGCGCCGACGAAGCCGCGGATGCCCGCCGCCTTGGCCGCCACGAAGAACTCCAGGTCGAAGGCGAAGCGGCGCTCCCGCATCCGGGGCAGCAGGGTGGCGAGCACGTCGCGGCGCAGCACCTTGCAACCCGTCTGGGTGTCGCGCATGCCCAGCAGGAACAGCATCGTCACCAGCGTCGAGTAGAACATCGACACGAGCTTGCGGAACGTGGAGGAGGCGCTGTCCGAGGCATGGTGCCGCTTGTCCGCGTACACGCCGGGGTGGTTGCCCGACCGCGCCGTCCGTAGGTAGTCGACCAGGTGCGCGGGGTCGATGTCGCCGTCCGCGTCGACGAAGCCGATCCACGAGCCGCGCGCCGCCGCGAAGCCCAGGTGCAGCGCCGCGCCCTTGCCCTGGTTGCGGCCGGCGGTGACCACCCGCACGCCGGGGAGGCCCTCGACCGTACGCTCCGAGCCGTCCGTCGAGCCGTCCGAGACCGCGATGATCTCGTACGCGACGCCCTCCGCCCGCAGCTTGCCGATCAGCTGCTCGACCGTGGGCCGCAGCGCCGCACCCGGGTTGTAGAAGGGCACGACCACCGTCAGCTCGACGCCGGGGTCCGCGGGGGACCAGAGGCGCGAGGCGTCGAACAGCTGGGCACGGCCGGTGCCGGTCTCGACGGCGGCGGAGGTGCTGGGGAGCGCTGAGGCGGTCATGCCCGTGTCGATCGGGGCGGACCCTCAATGCAGTCTCCGGCCTTCCTCAAGCCCGCCGCAAGGTTGCAGACCGGTTGTGGGCCGACTGGTCAATCCCGGCATTCGTGGCATTCTGGAGAGGTGACAGCCTCTCGTTTCCGCAGGTCGAGCGCGCTCGCGCTGGCCGGCCTGACGCTGGGTGCCGTCATGCTGCCGGGAGCCGCCCTCGCCGACGGCCCCGGCTACGGAGGCACGGCCGACGCCCTCACCGTGCAGTGGCAGGAGTCCTCCAGCGACCTGGCCGTCTACGCCGTCGGCTTCCGCGGCGGCTCGACCGTGCAGCTGCAGGTCGGCTCGCTGGACGACAGCACGGTCGCGGCGGACGTGTCGGGCGCTCTGCGGGTGCTCGTCGTGTCCGCGTCCTCGGCGGTCCAGGAGGCGGCCGACACCACCGTGCTCCGGGTGACCGGTTCCGCCGGCCCGGGCACCAGCATCCTGGTCACCGGCCAGACCCCCGCCGGCAGCCTGCGGACCCTGGTCGGCGCGGTGCCGCCCGCCTCGTCCGCGACCGGGGCGAGCGACCTCATCCCGTGGGCCGTGGCCGCGGCGGCGCTGACCGCGGGAGCCGTGTGGCTGGCCGCGCACAGGAAAAAGCCCGGCCGTCACCGGCCGGGCCGTCATCGCATGGCGTGAGCCTCAGGGCTCGAACCGGTAGCCGACGCCGCGCAGGGTGCGGATGTAGCGCGGGGACGAGGCCGACTCGCCGAGCTTCTTGCGCAGATTGCCGACGTGGACGTCGATGATGTGGTCGTCGCCGTACCAGTTGTCGCCCCAGACGTCCTCGAGCAGCTGCCCGCGGGTGAACGTGCGGCGCGGCGCGGAGGACAGCAGGTCCAGGATGCCGAACTCGATCTTCGTCAGCTCGAGCACGGCGCCGGCCAGGGTCACCTCGCGGACCTCGGGGTCGACGCGCAGGTCGCCGTACTCGCGGACGCTGGCACCCGGCCCGGCCGCCGTGCCGGCCCGCGGGCGGCGGCGCATCGCCTGGATGCGGGCCGCCAGCTCGCGCGGCGAGAACGGTTTGGTCACGTAGTCGTCGGCGCCCACGGACAGGCCCACGATCTTGTCCACCTCGTCGGCGCGGCCGGTGACCATGATGATGTAGGCGTCGGTGAACTGCCGGATCCGCCGGCACACCTCGATGCCGTCGACGTCGGGCAACCCGAGGTCGAGGATGGCGATGTCCGGCTTGTGGGCCTGCGCCTGCTCGACGGCGGCCGCGCCGTCGGTGACGGCGAGCACGTCGAAGCCTTCCTTCTCGAGCAGATGCGTGCAGAGCAGCGTGAACTCGGGCGAGTCCTCGACGACGAGCGCGCGTGGCCTGGACACGGGACCTCCGGGTAGAGCTGCGATGGGGCTGACATGCCTCTATTCGGTCGCCCGGCGCGTCACTTCAGCATTCGCTCAGGATCGGTCCGTGCCGGCGTGGATCAGGGCACGGTCGGGCAGGGGGCCGGGGCGGGCGAGGTAGTAGCCCTGGCCGTAGCGGACGCCCAGGTCGCGCAGGCGGTCGTACTCGTCGGTGGTCTCGATGCCCTCGGCGATGAGGATGGCGCCGATGTCCTCCGAGAAGCCCACGAGCGAGCGGGCCAGCGCCATCCGGACCGGGTCCTCGTCGATGCCGCGGGTCAGCGTGATGTCCAGCTTGATGATGTCCGGGCGCAGCTGCAGGATGTGGCTCAGGCTGGCGAAGCCCGCGCCCGTGTCGTCCACCGCGAGCAGGATGCCGGCGCCGCGCAGGACGTCGGTCACCGCGATGAGCGCCGGATAGTCGTGCACCTGGGCGTGCTCGGTGAGCTCGACCGCGATGCTGCGGTCGGCGTGGGACAGCAGGAAGGCGTGCACGCGCGGGGTGAGCAGCGCCTCCACCGACAGGTTCGCGGTGAGCATCGTGCCCTCGGGCATGTCGTCGAGGTGCTCGAAGGCCCGCTGCAGGGCGAGCAGCTCCAGCTCGACGCCGATGCCGGCGGCGGTGGCGGCGGTGAACGCGTCCACCGGGTTGGGGAAGTGCTGGTCGAAGCGGGCCAGGGCCTCGTAGGCCATGACGACGCCGTCCTGGAGCGAGACGACCGGCTGGAAGGTGGGCCGGATCGCCTGCGCGTCGATGATCGCCTGCAGGTCCCGCACCGTGGCGAGGGAGAGCGTCGTCGCTGTCATGCCGTCCCGATCGGCGGCGTCCCTCAAGCGGCTGTCTCGCCCGCCTCAAGAACGGCGCAAGGTGCAACCGGCCGACAACCTGGGCCGGCGGGCCCGGAAACGACCGGACCCCGGCTCGCCAGGGGCGGCCGGGGTCTCAAGGGGCGTGGGGACGGTGCGGTGCTCTTCAGGCGTGGGCGAGGGCGCGGGCTTCCTCCCGGGCGCGGTGCAGGCACTCGATCAGCTCGTACGGGTCGACCTCGGAGTCGGCGTCGACGTCGACGAACCCGATCCACGCGCCCCGGGCGGCGGCGAAACCGGCCTGCAGCGCGGCACCGCGGTCCTGGATGTCGGGCTGCGCGATGACCCGGGTGCGGGACAGGTCGTCGAGCGTGCGCTCCGAGCCGTCCTTCGTGCCGCCCGACACCGCGAGCACCTCGAAGGGGATGCCCTGGGCGTAGAGCGCGTCGGAGATGCGCTCGACCGTGCTGCGCAGCGCGGCGCCCGGGTTGTGGAAGGGGATCACGATGCTGAACTCGACGGCGGTGGGGTCCCCGTACTGCCACTCGGCGCGGTCGTTGCCGGCGATGACGACGGGGGGAACGGCGATGAGGTGTGCGACAGTCATGCCGCCTATGTCGGCACGCCACCTCAAGCCGCTCTCAACCCGTCTTCAAGGCCCGCGCAAAGCTCCGGAAGCCCTTGGGGTTGCCGTCCGGTTGCCCAGCGCCCCGGCCACGGGTTGCGCGCGGGTTGCCGGGTCCTCCCCGAGGAGGACGCCGGGTCGGTCCACGGTCCGACGTCGCCCTCCCCGCCCGCCTGGCGAAGCGCCGGGTGCCGGCCGGCGCGGTCGACGCCGCCCTCGCGGCGGTCGGGCTGGCCGAGCGGGCCTCGCACCGGCCGTCGGCGCTCTCCGGCGGGCAGCAGCAGCGGGTGGCGATCGCCCGGGTCCTGGTGCTGCGGGACGGCCTGCTGCACCACTCGCTGGTCCGCCCGTCGGCGGCCGACATCCTGGCGGCGCTGAAGTGATCCGGCTCCTCCTCTCCGACCTGCGCATCTGGGCGGGCGCTCTCGTAATCGCCGCGGGAGCCGCCGCCGTCGGCCTGGTGGTGGCCGCCCGACTGGAGACGGCGCTCGCCGTCCGCGGCATCGAGGGAGCGGCCATCGCCTCGATCGCGAGCACCGTGCTGGTGCTGGGCGCGGTCGCCGGATCGGTCGTGCTGTCCTCCGTCACCAACCTGACGGTCGCCCTGCAGCGCCGCGACTATGCGCTGTGGCAGCTCGTGGGCGTGCGGCCTGCCTCCGTCCAGGGTGTGGTCCTGGGTCAGCTCGCGCTCGTCGGCCTGCTCGGCGGCTCGGCAGGGAGCCGCTGTCGCGTCAGCGGGTGAAGCGCAGGGTGCGTACCTCGAAGGGGGTGAGCGACAACGCCACCGTGTCGACGCCTTCCGCGGGGCCTGAGGGCTGTTCCAGCAACGTGACCGTCGAGGCGCCGGTAATCGGGGCCCGGACGGTCAGGGTGCCCGTGGCGCGGCGGCCCTGGGACTCGTAGACGCGGACGATCAGGTCGCCGCTGCGGTCGTCGGCCAGTTTGACGCTGGAGACCAGGATGCTGTCGCTGTCCAGGGTGACCAGGGGTTCGACGCCGTGGGCGCCGGTGATCGTGCGGGGCGGGAGGTTGAGGTCGATGCCGGCGGCGGTGGCGGTGGCGAGGTCGGCGCCGATCACCAGGCCGAAGGCGGCGGTCTGGGGGCCCTGGTCGGTGGCCGGGTCGGGGAAGCGCGGCGCGCGTAGCAGCGACAGGCGGACCGTCGTGGTCACGCTCTCCGGGGAGGCGGCGTCGCGGGTGAGGTCGTAGCCGTACGTGGAGTCGGTGATCAGCGCGGCCCCGAAGCCGGGCTCCTCGACGTGGACGAAGCGGTGCATCGACGCCTCGAACTTGGCGGCTTCCCAGCTGGTGTTGGTGTGGGTGACCCGTTTCTGACAGCCGAACTGCGTCTCGGCGGACACCTGCTCGGCGCGGATGTCGAAGGGGAAGGCGACCTTGAGGAACTTCTCCGTCTCCCGCCAGTCGATCTCCTGCTCGACCCGGAGCGTACGGCTGCCCGGCGCGAGGGACAGCACCTGGCGGATCGACGACCGGGAGAAGGACCGCTCCACCACCACAGCCCCGTCGACGACGGTCAGCGAGTCGACGGTGCGGATGTCCGTCACGCGGTTGCGGTAGAAGCGGTCGACGTCCCAGGCGTCCCACATGTTCGGGAAGTCCTGGTGCAGCTGGAGCAGGTTGCCCGCCTGGCCGGGGGCGATGGCGTCACGCCCGGTGGCCAGGTCGACCGCCGACGTGATCAGGCCCTCCGGCGAGATGGTCACCCGGACGATCCCGTTGTCGAGGACGAAGCCGTCGGGGGCGACGGTGTCTGGAATGTCGGTAACGGCCGCGCCGAGCGCCGCCACGCCGTGCCGGGCGAAGGGCGCCGCGTTGAAGACGACCGATCTTGACCCGTCGCCGGCCAGGGCGCGGCAGGCGGAGTCGATGATGGCCAGCGCCTCGGAGGCGATGCGCGCGTACGTGGCGACGGCCTCCCGATGCACCCACGCGATCGAGGTCCCGGGCAGGATGTCGTGGAACTGGTGCAGCAGCACCTGCTGCCACAACGAGTCCAGTTCCTCGTACGGGTAGTCGACGCCGGCCCGGACCGCGGCCGTCGCCGCCCACAGCTCCGCCTCGATCAGCAGGTGCTCGCTGCGCCGGTTGCCCTGCTTCGTCCGGTGCTGGCTGGTGAGCGTGGCGCGGTGCAGCTCCAGGTAGAGCTCGCCGACCCACACCGGCGGGTGCGGCAGCTCGGCCCGCGCCCGGGCGAAGAAGTCGTCGGGGTGCTCCCAGGCGACCCGGGCGCTGCCCTCGAGGTCGGCCGTGCGCCGGGCGCGGCCCGCCATCTCGCGCGTGGTCCCGCCGCCGCCGTCGCCCCAGCCGACCGGGGCGATCGACGTCGTGGCCAGCCTGTTCTCCCTGTTCTGCCGGGTGGCCCGGGCCAGTTCGGCGCCGGACAGCTGGGAGTTGTAGGTGTCCATGGGCGGGAAGTGCGTGAAGACCCGCGAGCCGTCGATGCCCTCCCAGAGGAAGGTGTGGTGCGGGAACTTGTTGACCTGGTTCCACGAGATCTTCTGGGTGAAGAACCACTGGAAGCCGGCCCGCCTGATCAGCTGCGGCAGCGCGGGCGAATAGCCGAAGCTGTCGGGCAGCCACACGCCCTGGCACTCGACGCCGAACTCCTCGCGGAAGAACCTCTGCCCGTACGCGAACTGGCGCACCAGTGCCTCGCCGGTCGGCATGACCGTGTCGCTTTCGACCCACATGCCGCCGAGCGGGATGAACCGGCCGTCCTGCACGGCCTTGCGCACCCGCTGGTAGACCTCGGGGCGGTGCTCCTTGATCCAGGCGTACTGCTGGGCGCTGGACATCCCGTACTTGAAGTCGGGGTCGGCGTCGATCAACTCGGTCATGCTCGACGCCGTGCGGGCCGCCTTGCGGATCGTCTCGCGGACGGGCCACAGCCACGCGGAGTCGATGTGCGCGTGCCCGATCGCGGCGACCCGGTGCGCACTCGCCTCGGCGGGGGCGGCGAGCACGTCGCGCAACAGGGCACGCGAAGCCGGGGCCGTGCCCGAGATGTCCTGCAGGTCGAGCACGTCGAGAGCGTCGTCGAGCGCCTGCAGGATCCGCATGCGCCGCGGCCCCGACGCCGGCAGCTCGGCCTGCAGCTCGAGCAGCACGTCGATGTCCAGCGCCAGCTCGTAGACCTCCTCGTCGAGGAGCGCGAGGTCCATCCGCCGCGTGGTGTAGAGCGGCCGCTTCGACGACGTCTCGATGTCGCCCTCCCGCGTCGGCAGGAAGGGGTGGTAGTCGAGCAGCACCGGGTTCGCCGCCGCCTCGAGATAGAACTCGACGGTCTCCCCGGCGACCGGGATCCACTGGTTGCGCGGGTTGATCGATTTCACCGGCGTGCCGTCGGCCAGGTAGACCAGCGCCTCGCACTGGAAGCCCGGCATGTTGACGTCGAAGCCGAGGTCGACGAGCGCCTCGACCCGCTTGCCGTGCCACTCGGCGGGCACCTCGCCGCGCAGCCGGAACCACGTGGTGTTCCAGGCGGGACCCCACGGGGTGCCCACCTCATGGGGTGCGAAGGGAAGCGCGAGGCCCTCGGCCGGCGGGATCGGCTCGCCCGGCAGGGCGTGGGCGGCCACCTCCAGCGGGACCGTCGCGGGGTGAACGGCGGGCAGGATGCGCTCGGCCAGGACGCGGGTCGCGCGTCCGACGGTCAGCGTGATGTCGTCGTGCAACGAAGGACCTCTCTCACAGGGGGACGACGGCACCGGTGACGTCGCGGAGAACCTGGATGCCGCGGGCCTTGAGCAGAGCGGTGTCGGCGGCCAGGGAGGCGAGCACGATCTGCGGCCCGGGCCGGTCGCCGGTGACGCGGGCGAGCCAGGCGCGGTGGAACGCACCGGACGGCGACGTGGCCGCACGGTGCCCGGGCGCGAAGTCGTCGAGCACGATCGCCTCTGCTACAGGCTCGGGGGTGACCGCCGCGGATTTCAACTCCGCAATCGTGTCGCGGAATCGTGCGCCCGTCGGCTTGAGGGCGCCCGCCGCGGTGAACAGCCCGAGGTCGTACTCCAGCTCGGGGAAGTCGAGCAGGTCGCGGGACACGTCGTGGGAGCACCACCACGTGATGCCCGACACGCCGGCGACCGCGGCGGCGTGCCGGACAGTCTCGGCCAGGAACGCGGGGGTGTCCGCGGGATCGACGACGTTCGTCGGGGCGCCGACCTCCTGCAGCCACACCGGACGATCGGCGTCGGTGTGCCACGCGGCGGCGAGCTTGCACAGGTATTCGGCGTGGCGCACCGAGCCCGTGCCCATCCCGCCGTGGATCTGCGCGGTGCCGTTGAAGACCCACGAGTGCACGACCGTCTCGTCCCCGTGCGTGACGGCGTGCCGGGGGCCGAAGGGCTGGGCGTCGTCGTACCAGGCGGCGTCGTACATGGCGTGGGTGATCAATGTCCCCGCCGGCGCCGCCTGCCGGGCCGCCTCGGTGAGCTTGCGCAGCCACGCGTCCGCGCCGGCCGGGCTGACCGGGTGCGGCGTGGGATGCGGCGCGTGCGCGAACTGGTTCACCTCGTTGCCGAGCGTGACGCCCATCAGGTTGGGCCGGTCGGCCACCGCCTCGGTCAGCGCCCGTACGTAGTCCGCGAGCGACCCGACCACCGCCGGGTCGGTGAACATGTTGCGCCGGTGCCAGCTCTCCAGCCACGCGGGCACGAAGTCGAAGCTCGACAGGTGTCCCTGCAACGCGTCGACGTTCACGTCGAGGCCGAACTCGCCCGCGATGTCGACGACCGTGGCGACGTCCCGCAACGCCTGCGGCCGGATCAGCCCGCGGTTGGGCTGGATGTGCGGCCACAGCGGCAGCACCCGGACGTGATCCAGGCCCAGCCCCGCCAGCGCCGCGAAGTCGCGCCGCACGTCGGCGGGGGAGAAGTCCAGCCAGCTGTGGAACCAGCCGGCCGAGGGCGTGTAGTTGACACCGAATCTCATGGTCCCCATCTCATCCCTTGACGCCGCCCTCTTCGACGCCTTTGAAGAAGTAGCGCTGCAGCGCGCTGAACAGCACCGCGATCGGCAGGAAGGCGATCATCGTGCCCGCCGCGATCAGGCGCTGGTCCTGCGTGAACGTGCCGGACAGGTACTGCAGGCCGACGGTCAGCGTGAACTTGTCGGGCGAGGTCAGCACGATCAGCGGCCACAGGAAGTCGTCCCACGCCGCGATGAACGAGAAGATCGCGACCACGGCGAGGGTGCCGCGGACCGACGGCAGCGAGACCCGCAGCAGCCGTTGCCACGCGTTCGCGCCGTCGACGATCGCGGCCTCGTCGATGTCCTGCGGCAGGGCCCGGAAGGCGTTGAACATGAGCAGCACATTGAGCGCCGAGATCATCGTCGGCAGCGCGACGCCCAGCAGCGTGTCCGCCAGCCCCAGATCGCGGATGGTGACGAACTGGGAAATGATCGTCACCTCGCCCGGCAGGACGAGCGTGGCCAGGAACAGCCCCAGCACGATGCCCCGGCCCCGGAAACGCAGCCGGGCGATCGCATAGCCGGCGAAGGTGGTGAAGATCAGGTTCCCGCCCACGGTCAGCAGGGCGACGAGCAGCGAGTTCCCGATGTATCGCCAGACGGGAATCGCGTCCGCCACCCGCGCGTAGTTGGCCAGAGTCGGCTGCTGCGGGACGAACGACGGCGTCGCTGTGTAGATGTCCTCGCCGGCGCCCTTCAGCGACGTCGACAGCTGCCACAGGAACGGGCCGACGGTGATCACGAGGACCAGGACCAGCAGGGCATAGCGCAGCGTCTTCACCGGTCACCTCGGCTGTTGAGGCGGGCCAGCACGATCATCGGCACCACCGCGACGACGAAGAGCAGCACGCTCAGCGCCGACGCGTAGCCCAGGTCGCCGTAGAAGCCGCGGGCGTACTGCTGGATGAGCATGACGAGCGACGAGTCCTGGCCGCCGGGGCCGCCCTTGCCGCCGGTGAGCAGGTAGAGCTCGGAGAAGACGCGCAGCGCCGCCACGCTGACCAGGATCGCGACCAGGAAGATCGTGCCGCGGACGCCGGGCACGGTCACGCTCCAGAAGCGCCGGATCGGGCCGGCGCCGTCCATCACGGCGGCCTCGTGCAGATCCTTGCGCACGTTCCCGAGCGCGGCCAGGTAGACGATCATGTAGTAGCCGAGGCCCTTCCACACGGTCAGGCTGACCGCGCTGATGATGAGCAGCCAGCGGTCGGTGAGGAAGGGCAGCGGTTCCCGCAGGACGTGCAGCCGCAGGGCCAGGTTGTTGATGAATCCGCGGTCGTCGAGCATCCACGTCCACATGAGACCGACGACCACGGCGGACGCGATCACCGGGACGTAGAAGGCCGTCCGGAAGAACGCGATGAACCTGAGCTGCTTCTCGACCAGGATGGCGATGAGCAGCGGCAGCACGGTCAGCAGCGGCAGGCAGATCGCCAGGTAGACGACGCTGTTGAGCAGAGCGTCGGCGACCTGGCTGTCGTGCAGCATGTCGGTGTAGTTGCGCAGCCCGACGTAGCCGGTGTCGCCGCCCAGCGGCTTGGCGTCGGTGAAGGACAGCCGCAGCGTGTTGATCGAGGGCCAGATGCTGAACCCCAGCACCGAGATCAGTGCCGGGGCGACCAGCACCCACGGGGTGAACCAGCGATGGGATCTCATGCGGCTACTGGCGGGCCAGCATCTGGTTCATCTTGGTCACGGCGTCGCCGAGCGCCTGCTTGCTGCTCACGTCGCCCTTGACGGCGAGGGCGATCTGCTGGTCCAGGATCGTCTGCATCGCCGGGTTGACCTCGTACGGCTGCAGGTTCTTCGCGGTCTTGAGCTCCTCGAAGGCCAGCGCCCGCGCCTTGCCGACCGGCGTGCCGTCATCCTTCGAGAAGTACGCGTCGGAGGCCGACGCCGTCGTCGACGGGAACACGTTCACGAGGTGGCCGAACTTGTTCTGGTTGTCGGCGTTGGTGACCCATTCGGCGAGGGCCCGGGCCGTCGCCTTGTGCTTGCTCTTGTCCGAGACGCTCAGTCCCTGGACGTACAGGGGCGGGGTGTCCAAGGCCTTGCTGACCGTGACCTGGCCCTTCAGGCTGGGGTTGTCCTTCTCGAAGTCGGCGAGGCTGGTCGCGCCGCCGGTGGTCCACGCGACCTTGCCCTGCGTGAAGAGCTTCGAGTTGCCCTGGTAGTCGGAGTTCAGCACGGTCGGCGGCAGGTAGCCGTTCCGGAACGCGTCGCGGTACTGGTCGACGATCCCGGCGGCCTGGTCGGTGTTGAAGACGAACTTCGTGCCGTCGTCGCTGAGCGTCGGGATGCCGGCGAGCGTGAAGTCGATGATGGTCGGCTTGCGGCTCATCAGGTACTCGTCGGGGCACTTGGCGTGCATGGTGGCCGCCTGCGCGAACAGCTCCTGCGTGGTGGCCGGCGGCCGGTCCGCGTCGAGCCCGCACTTGGCGAACTTGGTCTTGTTCCAGTAGTCCAGGTCGGTGTTCAGGTACCAGGGGTAGCCGTAGACGCCGTCCGTGCCCTTGAACTTGTACGCGTCGATCGAGCCGGCGACATAGGTGGCGCCGAGGTCCACGCCCGCGTCCTTGCTCACATCGACGAGCAGGTCCTGCTGCGCCAGCGGCAACGCGAAGTCCGGCGGCAGGTTGATCACGTCGGGCAGCGTGTTCGAGGCCGCCTGCGAGAGCACCTTGTCCGAGTAGCCGTCGCCGGGCTGGTCGAGCAGCTCGACCTTGGTGCCCGGGTACTTGGCCTCGAAGCCCTTGATCACCTCGTTGAGGTAGTCGGTGAACTTGGGCGTGAGGGCCCAGGTCTGCAGCGTGACGGTGCCGGTGATCTCGTCGCCGCCGGAGTCGTCGTCGCCCGAGCCGCCGCATCCGGCGAGGGTGAGGGCGATCGCTGTCAAGGCGGCAACGGAAGCATTTCTGATTCGCATGTGAACTCCTGCCATCGAGAGTCATTCGCGTCAGCGGGATCGATGCTCGTTAACTAAAGCGATATAGTCAATGGCGCGGAGAAGAAAGTTGGCGCCGTTGAGGAGGCTCTAAACCGCTACAGTGACGCCGTGGGAAATCGGCCGACGATCGCGGACATCGCCCAGCGCGTCGGGGTGTCGCCGGGCGCGGTCTCGTTCGCGCTCAACGGCCGCCCCGGGGTCAGCGAGCAGACCCGCGCGCGCATCCTCGAGGTCGCGCGGGAGATGAACTGGCGGCCGCACCGCGCGGCCCGGGCCCTGGGTGGCTCCCAGGCCGGCGCGGTCGGGCTGGTCCTCGCCCGCGACCCGCGCACGCTCGGCAGCGAGCAGTTCTACACCCAGATCCTCTACGGCATGCAGGACGCGCTGTCGGCCCGCTCGTTCGCGGTGCAGATGCAGCTCGTCCGCGACACCGAGGCGGAGATCGCCCTCTATCGCGACTGGGCCTCCGAGCACCGCGTCGACGGCCTGCTCCTGGTCGACCTGCAGGTGGACGACCCGCGGCCGGCGATCCTCGACGAGCTGCGCCTGCCCTTCGTGACGCTCGGCTCGACGGGCGATCCGGGCCGGCCCAGCGTCTGGGCGGACGACGCCGCGGCCATGGTCACGATCGTCGACTATCTGGCGACGCTCGGGCACCGGCACGTGGCCCACGTGTCCGGGCCGCCGATCTACCGGCACACCGCCCGGCGGGTCGCCGCCCTGCACGAGCACGCCGTCCTGCGCGGCCTGGACGCCGGCGAGTCGGTGTCCACGGACTTCAGCGACGCCCAGGGCGCGGCCGCCACGCGGGCCCTGCTGTCCCGCCCGCGGCCGCCGACCGCGATCATCTACGACAGCGACCTGATGGCGGCGGCCGGTCTGGGGGTCGCGCTGGAGCTGGGCGTACGCGTCCCGCGGTCGCTCTCGATCGTGTCCTTCGACGACTCGGTGCTCACCCGGATCGTGCACCCGCAGCTGACGTGCCTGTCCCGGGACACGTACGCCCTCGGTGCCCAGGTGGCGGAGAGCCTGCTGCAGCTCGTCGCCGACCCCGCGACCGGGCACAGCATCCAGGCGGAGACCCCGCGGCTCGTGGTGAGAGGCAGCACCGCGCGGCCGTGAGCCACATCCGCGCCGGGGTGCCGTACGTTTGACGGGCCATGGGTGTCATCGACCTGGACCTGCCTCCCGCCGCCCGGCCGCTCCCGGCCCGCCGGAGGCCCCGGGTCGTGCTCGCCGCCGCCGGGATCCTCGCCGCGGGCATGGCCCTGGGCGGTGCCGGCGCGTGGGCGTGGTCGGCGCACCACCAGCGCGCCGAGGTCGCCGTCGTCCTGCTCGCCGACGCGGGGCCGCAGGCCAACGACGGCGGCGTGGGCGGCACGGTCCTGCACGGCCGGGTCACCGACGCCTCGCTCACCCGCCGCGTCGTGCTCGTGAACGCCGGGCCGCTGCCGATCGACCTGCGGGCCCTGGAGACCGACCGCCCGGGCCTCACCCTGCACGGCACCGACCAGCAGCGCTGGATCGAGCCGGGGCAGTCCACGCCGATCGACGCGGACATCCGGATCCTGTGCCGCAGCGGGCTGCCGATCACGAAGCTGCCCGTGCGCCTCACCGTCCGCACCGCCGACAACCGCGAGCGGACCGCCGTCACGACCCTCGACGCGGGCCAGTGGAACGAACCGGCCCGCATCGCGTGCGCGGGTGACCTGCTCTAGGGTGTTTCGGCCGCCCCGTCCAACAGATCCTGGCTAGAAGGTGCGGCCCTCGCAGTTGACCTTCTTGTCGGGCTTGTCGCCGCGGCAGTCGTCCAGGCCCGGGCCGCCGTCCATCGCGTCCTTGGTGACCGGCGCAAAGTCCTCGTCGGCGAAGACGATGTCGTTGCCGTAGCCGCCGGAGAGCACGTCCGCACCCCGGTCGCCCGACAGGAAGTCTTCGTCGTTGCCGCCGTAGAGGTGGTCGGCGCCGGCGTCCCCGTTGAGGTGGTCGTGACCGTCGTCGCCGTAGAGCCAGTCGTTGCCGCTCTGCGGGTTGTGCGACTCCTCGATGATGTCGTCGTCGCCGGCGCCGCCGTGCACGAGGTCGGAGCCGTCGCCGCCCCAGATCGTGTCGTTGCCGCCGTTGGCCCAGATCTTGTCGTTGCCGGTGCCCCCGGTCAGCCGCTCGCCGCGCGGCCCGCCGACGATGCTGTCCTTGGCGCTGCCGCCGTCGAGGGTGCCGCCGAGGCCGGACTTGTTGGTGATCGAGTCGTTGCGGTCGTAGGTGTAGACCCGGATCCAGGTCGGGTCCTTCTTCGGGGTGCACCGCACCTTCGTCTTGTCGCCCTTGACCGCCGCGCAGCCCTTGCCGGCCTTGACCGCGACGACGTCGTCGATGATGATCGTGCGCCCGGAGCGGGTGACGACGACCTTGTTCTGCTTCCCCTGGGCGGCCTTGTAGACGACCTTCATGGTCTCCACGACCGAGGCCACCCCCGTGGTGGCGGCCTGGGCGGGCGTGGCGGTCAGCGCGGCGACCGAGGCCGTGGCGAGCAGTGACAATCCGGCAAAACGGCGCACGTGCGCGATCCTCCCCGTGGACGATGAATGGCCGGAACGGTACCGTCCCGTCGCGCAAAAGTCACTCCTTCGTGAAGGCCTCCTTGCAGTGCGGCAGGAAGGCCCGCAGCACGGTTGTCTCGCTGCGCCACACCAGCGTCACGGGCAGGGGCAGGTCCTCGACCGGCACCGCCGTCAGCCCCGGATGCTCGGCGACCGCCGACGCGTGCAGCACCGCGACCCCGAGCCCGCGGGCGGCGAGCTCGGCGATGGCCTCCGGCGCGGTCGCCTGCAACACCACGGTCGGATGCAGGCCCGCCGTGGCGCAGGCGTCGTCCAGCGCGCCGCGCACACCCATGCCGGGCGGAGGGCAGATCAACGGGTACGCACACAGCCGCCGAAGCGACACACTGGACTCCTCGGCGAGCGCGTGATCGGCGGGCACCGCCGCGGTCAGCCCCGCCCGGACGACCGTGTGCCCCGTCAGTCCCGTCGGATCGTCGCCGACCAGCGCGATGTCCGTCTCGTCCGTCCGCACCCGCGCCACGAGGGTCGCCGAGTCGGCCTCGACCAGCGAGATCTCGATCGTCGGAAACTCCCGGTGGAAGGAGGCCACCGCCTCGAACAGCGCCGTCACGGTGCACCCGGTGACCATGCCGACCCGCAACCGTCCCCGGACCAGCCCGGTGACCTCGGCGACGGCCTGCCGGACCGCCTCGGCGCCGGCCAGGGCGCTCCGGGCGTACGGCAGGGCGGCCTGCCCCGCGGCGGTCAGCCGCACCGAGCGCGACGACCGGTCGAAGAGCCGCACGCCGAGGTCCCGCTCGATCTGTCTGATCTGCGTGCTGACGCCGGACTGGGTGAGATGCAACCGCCCCGCGGCCTTGGTGAACCCGGCCTCCTCGGCCACCGCGACGAAACACTCGAGCTGCCACAGATCCATACCCACGTATAGTAGTCACACCGCTAGACTAGTCACTCTTCCAGTCATGGGTATCAGGTCCGCCGGTCGCACGGACTCCTGGTGGAGGCCCCGGCGCGGCCGCCGGGCCCGGTGCTCCACGGCGGACGGACCGGCAGTGATCACACGTGAGTGAACGCGCTTTCGCGCACCGGTCGCGTTAGCCTGCGGGTGTGAAGCTCAAGCTGAAGCTGTCCCGGCAGCAGCTCATCGTGCTCGGCATCGCCGTGCTCGTGGTGGTCGCGCTGTTGTTCAGCCGTGCCAACGGCGACGACGCTGCTCAGGGGCCGGGTCCGCTCGACGCCGCGGCCGGCCAGGCGTGCACCGACTTCGACGCGGGCTATCCCGACGCGCGCACCAAGACGGCCCGGCTGGCCCTGGCCGACAAGGTCATGCAGTCCACCGGCAAGTCCGAGAACGACCAGATCGCCGAGCGCGCGGCGGAGCTGGGCCGCAGTGCCGGCGACGGCGGCACCGAGTGGAAGACCTCGGCCGGAGCCCTCACCACCGCCTGCCGCGACGCCGGCTGGAAGGCGCCCTAGGGTCGCCTCGCGACGACGTGGAAGACGTGCCAGTGCTTGTCGCCGCCGTAGGCCGGCCCCGGCGCGTCCTCCTCGTCCCACATGATCACGTCGAGACCGGTGACCAGGGCCCGGGCCTCGGCGGCGGTCAGGAACGTCTCGCCCTCGGTGCCCGCCCACTCGTCGTGGTCGCCGAAGAGGTTCACGGCGAGCACGCCGCCCGGCCGCAGCGCGCCCCGGATCAGCGCCCAGATCCGGTCGAAGGATTCCCGCGGCTGGTAGGGCAGCGCGTATCCGGAGTAGATCAGGTCCGCCGGCGGCAGGGTGGTCAGGTCGGCGTAGTGCAGGTTCGCGACGGTGAGTCGATCGTGGACGCCGCCGACCGTGCGGCGGATCACCTCCTCGGTGCCGGGCGCGCCGTCGATCGCGTGCACCCGCCAGCCGGCGTCGAGCAGGGCGCGGGTCTCCACACCGGCGCCGCAGCCCAGGTCGATCGCGGCGCGCCCGCGGCCCGGGCCGGCGGTGGCCGCGGCGCGGATCAACAGGTCCCGGGCCGGGCGGCTGCCCCGCACGGCGTTGTAGGCCACCCAGTGCGCATCGTCGTGGGTCACTGTCACCATTCCTTCCGGTTGTTCCGCCCGACCCGCCGAAATCGCGGAAGATCGCAGTCGACAAGCTGACAGGGTGCCACGCCGTCGCAGGCGGGCGGCGGTTTGCGGCTTTCCGGCGGGCTCCGGCGCGGGCGCGTGGGAGCGTTGCGCAGGTCACGGGCACTGGCCGAGGCCGGGTCCCTCCGGGCAGGATCAGGCGCATGACCAGCCCGGGCGGCCTGCCGTACCCGATCACTCTGCGCGGTGACGGCATCGTGTTGCGTGAGTGGCGGGACGAGGATCTCGACGAGCTGGTGACGTTGCTCGACGAGCCGGCGATCGCCCGGTGGACGCCGATGACGTCGCCGTTCGACACCGCGGCCGGGATCGCGTACCTGAAACGGGCCCGGCAGGGACGCCTGAGCGGGCGCCGCATGCAGCTGGCCGTGACGGCCGACGGGGAGCGGCCGCTGGGCGAGGTGCTGCTCTTCGGCGTCGACGCCGGCCTGCGGGAGGCGGAGCTGGGCTATCTGGTGGGCGCGCCCTACCGCCGGCGCGGGCTGGCCTCCCGGTCGCTCACCCTCCTTTCCGGGTACGCGAGGAGCACGCTCCACCTCGGCCGCCTGCTCCTGCGCATCGACCCCGCCAACACGGCGAGCACCGCCGTGGCGCGGCACTGTGGCTACCGGCTGACGGGGGAGCCCCCGATCCTGCAGGAGGGACCGTGGGGTCCGAGCAGCCTCGACACGTGGGAGCTCGTCGCCGGCGGGGCCAACAGCCGCTCCGAACGACTGAGAAACGTCGCCGCGAGGCGGTACGGTCGCCGCACCTGAATGCGATCGGGAGTGGGCGCACATGGACGTGAGTCGCGAGCAGGCGATGGCCTACCGGGTGACGGCTCTCGGGCTGGCCGAGCGGTCCTCGGCGCGCCCGGCCGATCTGCCCGTGCTCGACCTCGGCATCCAGGAATACACGCCGGGCTCCGAGCGCGTCGCCCTGGCGGCTCGCACCGACGCGGAGCCGGCCGACGACCGGCTCGTCACCGTCTGGGCCGCCCGGGGCGCCCCGCACCAGCACCGGCGCGCCGACCTCGAGCGGCTCGTCCAGGCCCTGTGGCCCCTCGGCGACTCCGATGCCGCCGCCCGCACCAAGAGCGCGCAAGTTCCCGGGGCACAGCGGCTCGGCGTCGAGGCGATCCGTGCCACCGCCCGGGCGTTCCGCGAGGTCGTGACGGGCCCGATGCCGCGCGGCGAGGTGAGCACCGAGGTCAGCAAGCGGATCCCGGCCGAGCTCACGTACGACTGCCGGACCTGCGCCGCCCGGCACGTCGCGGGCACGGTGTGGCAGCCGGCGGGCCTGCCCGGGGGAGTGCTGGTCGCCTCGCGGGGCCGCGACGCCCTGCTGGCTCCGATCGCCGGCGCCCCGCCGCTGCCGGAGCGCAATGCGGGGATCGGCGAGCTGATCACGGCGTACCTGCGGTTTCTCGGCCCGGCGGGTCCGGCGGAGGTGGCGCGCTATCTCGGCACGACCGCGACCGAGCTCAAGGCGGTCTGGCCGGCCGGGCTGGACG
>NZ_JAUQWH010000158.1 GCF_030757795.1 Actinoplanes oryzae | reverse complement strand
CCGACCTTGGAGTACGCGGGCGCCACGGTGAACCCGGGTGTGCCGGACGGCACGATAATCGTGGACAGCTCCTTGCCGCCGTCCGCCCGGGTGCCCGTCACGGCCATCACGGTGACCAGGCACGTCAGGTCGGTGCCGGAGTTCGTGATGAACGCCTTGGTGCCATTGATCACCCACTCGCCGGTGGACTCGTCGAGGACCGCGCGCGTGGTCGTGCCGCCGGCGTCCGAGCCCGCCCCCGGCTCGGTGAGGCCGAACGCCGCGAGGGACTCCCCGCTCGCGAGCTGGGGGAGCCAGCGTTGCTGCTGCTCCGGCGTACCGAAGCGGTAGATCGGCATGGCACCCAGCGAGACCGCCGCCTCGAGGGTGATCGCGACGCTGCTGTCGATCCGGGCCAGCTCCTCGAGCGCGATGCCGAGCGCGAAGTAGTCGCCGCCCATGCCGCCGTGCTCCTCGGGGAAGGGCAGTCCGAAAAGGCCCATCTTGCCCATCTGGCGGATCAGGTCGTAGGGGAACGTCTCGCGCTCGTAGTGCTCGGCGATGACCGGAGCGACCTGCTCGCGGGCGAAGTCGCGCACGCTCTCCCGCAGCGCCTCCTGCTCCTCGCTGAGCCGGAAGTCGACCATGGCTGGCTCCTTGACTAGACGGGTGTGACGCCGTGCCGGCGCCGGGAGAAGGTGCGATCCTTGCCACGCGCGGCGGCGTACCGCCGGATCAGCTCGTCCCGCAGGTCGGCCGGTTCGACCACGGTGTCGACCACGAGCTCGCCGGCCAGGCGGAGAATGTCGATGTCCTGCTCGTACTCGGCGCGGCGTGCGGCCACGAAGGCGTCCCGCCCGGCCTCGGGCAGCGCCGCGATCTTGTTGGCGTAGACGGCGTTGACCGCGGCCTCGGCCCCCATCACCGCGATCTTCGCCGTGGGCAGCGCGATCGTGGCCTCCGGGTCGAAGCCGGGCCCGGCCATGGCGTAGAGCCCGGCACCGTACGCCTTGCGCACCACCACGCAGATCTTCGGCACCGTGGCCTCGGAGACGGCGCTGATCATCTTGGCGCCGTGCCGGATGATCCCCTGCTTCTCGACCGCCGAGCCGACCATGAAGCCGGGCACGTCGGAGAGGAACAGCAGCGGCACGTTGAAGGCGTCGCAGAGCTGCACGAAGCGGGTCCCCTTGTCGGCGGAGTCCACGAAGAGGACGCCGCCCTTGAACATCGAGTTGTTGCCGAGCACCCCGACGACCTCGCCGCCGAGCCGGGCGAAGCCGATGGTCAGCTCCTTGGCCCACAGCGCCTGGATCTCGAAGAAGGATCCCTGGTCGACGAGCCCCTTGATGTAGCGGCGCATGTCGAACGCCTGCCGCTCGCTCGCCGGCACCAGCGCTCCGAGATCCACTGTGGCCGCGTCGCGGGCTTCGGCGGCCGGCGGCTCGTCGCGGTAGTTCGACGGCAGATACGACAGGTACGTGCGGACGGTGTCGAGCGCGTCCTGCTCGGTCTTGCACAGGAAGTGGCCCACGCCCGACTCGGCGCAGTGCACCCGGGCGCCGCCCATGGCCTCGAGCGTCGTCTTCTCGCCGGTGACCATTTCGACCATGCGGTCCGAGCCGAGGTACATGCTGGCGTTGCCTTCGACCATGGCGACGACGTCGCAGAACGCCGGGATGTAGGCGCCCCCGGCGGCCGACGGGCCGAACAGCGCGCAGACCTGGGGGATCGAGCCGGAGGCCCGGACCTGGGTGTGGAAGATCTTGCCCGCACCACGGCGGCCCGGGAACAGGTCGACCTGGTCGGTGATGCGCGCGCCGGCGGAATCGACCAGATAGACCATGGGTACGGCCGTCGCGTACGCGCGCTCGATGATGCGGATGATCTTCTCGACCGTACGCGCGCCCCAGGAGCCCGCCTTGACGGTCGAGTCATTGGCCATCAGGCACACGCGGCGCCCGTCGATCGTGGCCGTGCCCGTGACGACGCCGTCGGCCGGGAGCCCGTCGGCCAGCGCGTTGGCGAAGATCCCGTCCTCGACGAAGGAGCCCTCGTCGACGAGCAGCGCGATGCGCTCGCGGGCGAAGAGCTTGCCCTTGGCCGCGTTCGCCGCGTGATATCTCTCCGCGCCGCCGGCGACCGCACGCTTGCGCGCCTGCGCCAGCGCTTCCTCGTCGAGTGCCACGTGACCCCCTCGCCACCAGCCAACCTGAACGCTCGTTAAACCTGAACGACCGTTAGGTTAGCGCATCGGAGGCGGGCGGGAAAGCGCGAACGGGAGCCCCCGCAGGCTGCGGGGACTCCCGTTCCATTTGCCGCCGGTGCCGTGGAGGAGCACCGGACCTGCACTGCACGACGCCTCGCGGCGCCGCTCGGGTCACGCCCGGGACCGGCGCGACCCGGCCTGCGACCCGCCCGGCGACTCGCGTCCCCGGGCGGGCTGACATCCGGCCTGTCGAGCAGGCGGTGTGGTCTTACTTGGAGAGCAGGCTGCCGCCGGCGTTGGTGATGTTCTGGGTCAGGCCCTCGAGCGCGGAGGACTCGGCCTTCTTCTCGCGCTGCGAGTCGCCGTACTTGCCGCCACCCTGCGTGCCACCGTCGCCCAGGACGTCGTCGTCGTCCTTGCCGCCGTAGTTGCCGTCACCGTGGCCGTGGTCGCCGTCGTTGTCGTCGTCGCCCTTGTTGCCACCGTTGCCGTGGTGCCCGTGGCCACCGTTGCCCCGGCCGTCGTTGTCCCAGTCACGGCCGCCCCGGCCGCCACGGTCGCCGTCGAGGTCGTTCAGGCAGGAGCCGGCGCCCTCGCCGTAGCCCAGCAGGCCGATGCCGTTGCCGCAGATGTTGATCGGCGCGGTGATCGGAACGCTGGTGTTGTTGCCGCTCAGGATGCCGCGGTTGCCGACGCTCAGCTGGTCGCGGTCGCCACCGTTGCCCCGGCGGCCGTTCTCGATGTCGTTCTTGCCCGCGCCTCGGCCCTCGCCGTTGCCGACGGCGTTGCCGTTGACGTTGATCGGCGCGAAGACCGGGATCGAGGTGTTGTTGCCCGAGCCGATGCCCCGGTTGCCCGCGGACACCTGGCGGCCGTTGCCGGCGCCCTCGACGTAGTTGGCGCACGCGCCCCGGCCGTCGCCGAAGCCCAGGATGCCGACGCCGTTGCCGCAGATGTTGATCGGCGCGGTGACCGGAACGCTGGTGTTGTTGCCGCTCAGGACCCCACCGTTGCCGGCGGCGACCTGGTCGCCACCACGGCCGCCACGGCGGTCACGGTCGTTGTGGCCGCCCTCGGTGACCTTGCCGCTCTCGCGGAGGTGGTTGGCGGCGGCACCCCGGCCCTCGCCGTAGCCGAGCACGCCCACGCCGTTGCCGACGATGTTGATCGGCAGCTGGACCGGGACGTACGTGTTGTTGCCCGAGCCGATGCCCCGGTTGAACGCCGAGACCTGGCGGGTGCCGTTGCCACCCCGGTCGCCGCGCTTGCCGCTCTCGGTCAGGTAGTTGGCGGAGGACCCGGCGCCCTGGCCCTCACCCGCCACACCGATGCCGTTGCCGGCGATGTTGACCGGGATCATCAGGTCGATGACGGTGTTGTTGCCGCTCAGGATGCCGTGGTTGGCAACCGCGGTCTGGCTGTCGTCGGCCTGCGCGGCGGCCGGCGCCAGCAGCAGGGCACCAGCGGCCAGGACACCGATGCTCAGAGTCTTACGAGCCCACGTCTTCATGCGAGGAAAAGCCTTTCGAAAATGATTTCTACGGTGAGTCGCGTATTCAATTTGAATGGCGCTTCGGGCGCAGCGGTGCCCTGGCTCTGTGAGTAATTGCCCTGACTCCGGCGGCGCCGTGCGCCGGTGGATGTGACGACCCGCGCCGGATTGATTCGCCGCTTGTGCGCAAACGGTTTCAGGAATCGACGATCGCGGGTTTTTCGAAGGCAGGCACTGATGCGACCTGCCCGGGGGATGTCACTAGTCAGGTGAGACGGTCGGTGCCTCGGCGTCGTGCCGCCGGGCTTCGACATCGGTCGTGATCGGCAGCCGCTGGGAAGCGGTCGTGCCGCCGGCGACCGTTGCCGGGAGGACGGCCGCGGAGGTGCCACCGTCCGTCGCGGTTCCCGACCCTGCGGCCGGGAGACCACTCGCTGCCCCGAGGCGCGCCCGCAGCGGTGCGGGTCCATCACCACCGGGTGTGTCGCGGACCGTGTCCTGCTCGGCCACGGCGACGCTGTCGCCGGTGCGTCCGGGCCGGAGCACGGTCTTTCCCACCTTCGCCCGGGCTTCGTCCTTGTGCAGGACGGTCGCGGGCGTGACCGGCACCGGGACGACACTCGCTTCCGACGGTACGGAAACGGGCGCGACCTGCGGTTCCGGATCGCTGTCGCCGCTCGGGGACGCTGCCGGCGCCGGCGCTGCCGCGGTGCGCGGCTGCTCGGTCACCGGCGTCGTCGCCGGGGCGACGGGCCGGGGGTCCGCCGCCTCGCCGGTAAGGCGATCAGGGGCGGTCAGGTCCCGGACGATGTGATGCTTGCCGGCATCGTCCGCGAGGGGCACGATCCCCTGCGGGACCTCCGCCACCGCGTCGAGACCGTGGTCGGCCACCCGGACCAGCTCCACCGGCGTCCCCTTCGGATCGCCGGCTGCGCTGAGCACTCGGTGCACCACTGGGAGGATGCCGTCGGTGCGCGTCCTGGCATCGTGCGACGCGGCATCGTGCTCGATGCCGTTGTCACGCGACTCGGCACCGTGCGCGACGGCGCCGAGGACCGGCTGGCCGGCCGAGAGCACGTCGGGCACGAGATCCTGGTCCGCGGCGTGTGCGGCGGCTCCGGAGAGGAGCCAGGCCGCGCCGGCGAGACCTCCGACGACCAGCGCGCGCAGACCCCATCGGGATCCCGTACGCCCGCTTCGGCGCTCCGCCCGCCGCTCCGCCCCCTGGCTGTGGGGCGGCATGGGCGTGGAGTCATCGGCCGGACCGGACGACGGCCGGTGCGCCGGGCGCGCTGTGCGCTCGACCTCCCTGCCCGTCATGTGGTCCCGCCCCTCGTCGTCGGCTCGTACCCCGGTGACCATTCGATCGGCCACTCGGTATTGGTAACGATGCGGGCAAGAGGGGGTCACGCGCACAAATGCAAAATTCCGAGAGCGAAAGGCTCACACCAATTGTGTACGCGGTCCGGCGCGCAGAACTCCGGAAGGCAGCGTCCGGCCGACCATCTTTTCGGCGGCGGCGGCAACCGCGATCAGTGCGGTGAGATCCACGCCCGTGGCGATGCCCATGTCCTCGAGCATGTGCACGACTTCCTCCGTGGCGATGTTGCCCGTGGCGCCGGGCGCGTAGGGACAGCCGCCGAGGCCCCCGACACTCGCGTCGAACTCGCGGATCCCGAGCTCGTACGCCGTCAGCACGTTCGCCAGGCCGGTGCCGCGCGTGTCGTGGAAGTGCAGCAGGTCCGGGCGCACCTCGGCGAGCAGGTCGCGGACGCGCCGGGGCGTCGCCATGCCGGTGGTGTCGCCGAAGGCGATGCGATCGGCGCCGCCGGCCCGCACCCGCTCCACGATGGACGCCACCCGCTCCGGCGCGATGTCACCCTCGAACGGGCAGCCGAAGCTGGTCGCCACGATCACCTCGACGGTCGCCCCGGCCTCGTGGACGAGCGGGATGAGGCCGGCGATGTCGTCGAGCGACTCCGCGGTCGACCGGTTGAGATTGCGGCGGTTGTGGGTGTCGCTGGCCGAGACCACGACCTCGATCTCGCGGAAGCCGGCCGCCAGGGCGCGCTGCGCGCCGCGCGTGTTCGGGACGAGGGCCGAGTAGCGGACGTCCGGGTTGTGCCAGGCGCGGGCCCAGACCTCGTCCGCGTCGGCCATCTGCGGGATCGCCTTGGGGTGGACGAACGACACCGCCTCGACCCGCCGGACCCCGGTGCGTGACAGGGCGTCGAGCAGCCGGACCTTGTCGTCGGCCGGGATCGGGTCCTCGTTCTGCAGGCCGTCCCGGGGCGCCACTTCACGGATGCTCACCGGTTCGGGGGTCATGACGTCACCTCATCCGGGCCACGATGCCCGTGTCGTAGTCGCCCGACAGGAACTCGGGATTCTCCAGAAGCTCGGTGAAGAACGGCAGGTTGTTCTTGGGGCCGGCAATCGCGAAGCCGGCCACCGCCTCGCGGGCCCGGGCGATCGCCTCCTCCCGGTCGGCCCCGGTGACGATGAGCTTTGCCAGCAGCGAGTCGTAGAACGGCGTGACCGTGGTGCCGGGGCCGTAGCCCGCGTCGACGCGCACGCCCTCGCCGGACGGCTCGACCCAGGTCGCGACCTTGCCGGGCCCGGGCAGGAAACGCTTGGGGTCCTCCGCGTTGACGCGCAGCTCGATGGCGTGGCCGCTGGTCGGGCGGGTGACGTCGAAGGTGGGCGCCAGCCCCGACGCGATCCTCAGCTGCTGCTCGACCAGGTCGATCCCGTGGATCAGCTCGGTGATCGGGTGCTCGACCTGCAGCCGCGTGTTCATCTCGAGGAAGAAGAACTCGCCGGTCGCCGGGTCGAGCAGGCACTCGACCGTGCCGGCGTTGCGGTAGCGGACTGCCTCGCCCGCCTGCACCGCGGCCGCCAGCAGACGGGCCCGCAGCTCGGGGCCGACCGCGGGGCTCGGCGCCTCCTCCAGGAGCTTCTGGTTGCGGCGCTGCACCGAGCACTCCCGCTCGCTCAGCGCGATCACGCGGCCGTCGGCCAGGCCGAGGATCTGCACCTCGACATGCCGTACGCGGGGGAAGTAGCGCTCGATCAGCACGGCGCCGTCGCCGAACATGCGCTCGGCGAACGCGCGAACCTTGTCGTACTCACTGCGCAGGGTGGCTTCGTCGGCGGCGACTGCCATGCCCATCCCGCCACCGCCGGCAGCCGCCTTCACCATGACGGGATAGCCGATCGTCGTGGCCGCGGCGACCGCTGCCTCCGCGTCCGCGGCCGGCTCCTGCGTGCCCGGGGCCACCGGCACGCCGGCCGCCGCCATCAGGTTGCGCGCGTTGATCTTGTCGCCCATCGCCGTGATCGCGTCGGCGTCCGGGCCGACCCAGACCAGGCCGTTCGCCTCGACGGCCCGGGCGAACTCGGCGTTCTCACTCAGGAATCCGTAGCCCGGGTGGATCGCCTGGGCGCCGGTGGACTTGGCGGCGGCCAGGATCGCGTCGGTGTTGCGATAGCTCTGCGCCGGGTTGGCCGGGCCCACGCACACGGCCTCGTCGGCCTCGGCGACGAAGGGCAGGTCGGCGTCGGCCTCGGAGTGCACGGCGATCGCCCGGACATTCAGGCGCCGTGCGGTCCGGATGATCCGGCGGGCGATCTCACCCCGGTTGGCAACGAGGAGCGACTCGATCATTGGCGCCCTTTCCCTATTTTTGACCGATTCGACCGACAAGAGCAAAAACGGTGGCTTCACGAAGCAGGGCGGCCCGGCGGTGCCGGTCGACCTCCCCGCCGAGGAAGGGCGTCGAGTTCATCAGGCCGAACGCCGAATGCGCGAGCACGCGCGCCTCGGAGGCGTCCAGCTCGGGCCGCAGCGCCGCCAGCACGTTCACCCATTCCTCGACGTAGAGCCGCTGCAGGCGCCGGATCTGGCGCCGGGGCTCCTCCGGCAGCCGGGCGAGCTCGTGCAGGTGCAGGGCGATGACGGCCGGGTTGGCCAGCGCGAACTCGACGTGGAACTCGATCAGGTCCGTGAGGGCGGCATGCGCGTCCTCGGGGTGCCGGCCGACGCGCTCCTTGCCGCCGTGCAGCAGCCCCTCGCTCACCGGGATGAGCGCGGCCACCAGCATGGCCTCCTTGCCCGCGAAGTGGTGATAGAGCGCGGGCCCGGTCACCCCGGCCGCCGAGCCGATGTCGTCCATCGACACACCGTGATATCCCTTGGCGGCGAAGAGACCGACCGCTATCTCGAGGATCTCGTCCCGCCGGGAACGCCGCCGGGGGGCGGGTGCACCGACCGGCTGCTGCTGATCTACCGTCACCGGGCCACTCTAACCCGCCGTCAAGGTCCTGGCTTAACGAGCGTTCAGGATGCGGGACGGCGGCCTCTCCGGGGCTCGCCACCAGCGGCGGGACGACAGCGCCGCCAGACCCGCCCCGAGGGTGTTGACCAGCACGTCGTCGATGCTGGAGACGCGCCCGATCATCAGCAGCCACTGCAGCGCCTCGATCACCACGGCCGACGCGGCCGCCACGGCCAGCACCCGGGTCAGCGAGGTCATCGCGGCCGACCGGATCGGGGCGAAGAACCCCAGCGCCGCGAGGACCAGCAGGTTGCCGACCGTCTGGGCGAGCGCCGTGCCGAACCCGGGCGAGCCCCAGGACAGCAGGTCCCGCAGCGGCACAAGTTGCAGCGAGCGGCCGGCCGGCTGCGGGGTGAAGAGCATGACCAGCCACGGCAGCGTCCCCGCCACGAGGCCGATCTCCGCGAGGGCATTGCGCCGGGACGTCCCGCGCCGGCGCCACCGGTACGCCACCACCCCGAGCACCGGCAGCACCAGGACCGCGTAGAGCACCGTCATTCCGTGGTCGCGCCAGGCAGCCCCCATGACGCCGCAATCTACGAGGCATGAGCAACCGCCTCCGCCCGTGCCCTCGTCCGGAACCGTGGCTCCCGGTTGGCGACCGCAAGCACCACCACCGCGACGGCCGCAAGGCGCCACCCGTCGTGCCCGGCCTCCCAGCGCGGCGCCGAGGGCAGCAGCCACGGAGACATGTCGCCCGGCTGCCGCTCACCAGCACCGCCTGAGCCGCGGGCCCGGCGATCGCGAGGCTGAGACCGGGCCCGTAGCGGGCGGCGACGGCAGCCCCCGCAGGGCCGGACAGGCAGCAGACCAGCGCCTCGGCGGCCATGTCGCCCAGCGGCAGAGCGCCGGGACCGGCATCACTGGGCAGACCGGCACGGGCGTTGCGCCAGATGGCGAGGAAGGTGTCTTGGATCGCGGCGTCGGCGCAGCGGCCGGAGAGCTGTTCTCCGCTTTCCTCTCACATAAGGACTACCGCTGCGGATCGCGGATGTCGTTCACGACGGACGACGCCGCCCGGACCGGCCGGGCGGCGTCGAAGATCAGCGGTGCGGCGGGCGAGGGGCCCTGGACGAAGCAAGGTCCAGCCACGGTGGGTCAGGCGGTCGCGCCGGGATGCTCAGCTCAGGCTGCCCGGCTCCGAGCCGCGGGCGATGGGCGCGCGGACCAGGTTGCCCCACTCCGTCCACGAGCCGTCGTAGTTGCGGACGTGCGGGTAACCCAGCAGGTGCTGCAGCACGAACCAGGTGTGGCTCGACCGCTCACCGATGCGGCAGTAGGCGATGATGTCGTCCTCCTGGCCGAGGCCGAGCTCGTCCCGGTAGATCTTCGTGAGCTCGTCGGCCGGCTTGAACGTGCCGTCCTCGTTGGCCGCCGACTTCCACGGCTTGCTGACCGCGCCGGGGATGTGACCGCCGCGTAGGGCGCCCTCCTGGGGATAGGCGGCCATGTGGGTCAGCTCACCGGTGTATTCCTGCGGGGATCGGACGTCGACGAGGGGACGGCCGCCGGCGGTGTGCTGCATCACCTCGTCACGGAAGGCGCGCAGCTGCGCGTCGTCGCGGACCGGCACCGGATAGTCGGCCTTCTCGCGGACCGTCTTGTCGCGGGTGAGCTCCCGGCCCTCGGCCGCCCACTTCTGCCGGCCGCCGTCGAGCAGCCGGACGTCGCGGTGGCCGAAGAGGCTGAAGACCCAGAGGGCGTACGCCGCCCACCAGTTGAAGTTGTCGCCGTAGAACACGATCGTGTCGTCCCGGCCGATGCCCTTGGCCTCGCACAGCGCCGCGAACTGCTCGGGGTCGAGGTAGTCGCGGGTGGTCTGGTCGTTGAGCTCGAGGTGCCAGTCGACCTTGACCGCGCCCGGGATGTGCCCGGTGTCGTAGAGCAGCACGTCCTCGTCCGACTCGACGACCACCAGGCCGGGCGTGCCCAGGTTGGCGGCGAGCCACTCGGTCGTGACCAGCTTGTCGGGGTGGGCGTAGGCCTGCAGGGCGGGTGCCGGATCGTTCGCAACGGACATGACACTCACGCTATCGCGTCGATCGGCCCCAGCTCGGGGCGCTTTGCCGCAACCACATCGCCGGACGACGCCCCGGTGAGCCGCCGCCGGATCCACGGCGCGAGGTGCTGACCGGCCCAGCGCAGATCCGCGCGGCGCGCCAGCAGCCACGGCGTCGGGGCGGGCATCGGGGGAACGAGCAACCAGTCCTCCTGGACGCCGACGCCGAGCGCGTTGAGCACGTGACCCGCGACACGGCGATGGCCCGCGGCGGAGAGGTGCAGGCGGTCGGAGCTCCACAGCGCCGGGTTGTGGAAGGCGTCGTCGGCGAAGAGATCGATCACATAGGCGCCGTGCTTGGCGGCCAGCTCGGTCGCGCCGTCGTTGAGCACCGCGGCGCGGGGACCCATGATGCGCTGCCCCGGCAGGTGGGCAGTGACGTCGGCGAACCGGAACAGGATCACGTCGGCGCCGGCCTCGCGCAGCCGCCCGATCACCGGGTCGATGCGGCGGACGAGCGACACCGGGTCGACCTTGGGCCGCAGCACGTCGTTGCCGCCGGCCGCGAAGCTCACGAGACTCGGCCGCATGGCGAGCGCCGGCTCCAGCTGGTCGGCGAGCACCTGCTCCAGCAGCTTGCCGCGGACGGCGAGGTTCGCGTACCCGAAATCGGGTCCGGCCTCGACGGCCAGGCGCGCGGCGACCAGATCGGCCCAGCCGCGGTAGGTGCCGTCGGGATAGTCGTCGTTGAGCCCCTCGGTGAAGCTGTCCCCCATCGCCACGAAGTTCTTCCAGGTCATGGCCACCCTCCCTGAACGTCCCCTCACGTTTAAGTCACTCGCAGTTTTCCACTGCACGGGCGCGGAGGGCACCGTGATTATGGCGACAATCTGTATAGCGCAGGGATCCTGTGGATAACCGGGTGTTCCGGTCGGCGAAGGCTCCTAGGATCGCCCCCATGCTGAAGCGAATGTCCACCATGCTGCTCAAGACCCTGCGCGAGGAGCCGGCCGAGGCGGAGGTGCCGAGCCATCGGCTGCTGCTCCGGGCCGGTTACATCCGTCGCGCGGCGCCGGGCGGATTCACGTGGCTGCCGCTCGGCAAGCTGGTGCTCGACCGGATCACCGCGATCGTCCGCGAGGAGATGGCCGCCGTCGGGGGTCAGGAGGTCGCCTTCCCCGCGTTGCTGCCCCGCGAGCCCTATGAGACGAGCGGCCGCTGGACGGAGTATGGCGACGAGATCTTCACGCTGCGCGACAGGCGCGGCGCCGACCACCTGCTCGCGCCCACTCACGAGGAGATGTTCACCCTGCTCGTGCAGGACATGACCAGCTCCTATCGAGACTTCCCGCTCGTGCTCTTCCAGGTGCAGACGAAGTTCCGCGACGAGGCCAGGCCCCGGGCCGGGCTGCTGCGCGGCCGCGAGTTCCTGATGAAGGACGCCTACTCGTTCGACCTCACGGAGGAGGGGCTCACCGCGGCGTACGCCCGGCTTCGCGCGGCCTATCAGCGCGTCTTCGAGCGGCTGGGCCTCGACCATGCCGTGGTGGCGGCCATGTCCGGGGCGATGGGCGGCTCGGCCTCCGAGGAGTTCCTCGCGATCGCCGACGTGGGCGAGGACACGTTCGTCGGCTGCACGGCCTGCGACTACGCCGCCAACACCGAGGCGGTCGTCACGCCGGTGCCCGCAACGGAGAAGCGCGAGCACCGGCCGCTGACCGTGCACGACACCCTGGAGACGCCCACGATCGCTTCGCTCGTCGAGCTGGCCAACGCCCGCGCGCTCGAGGGCCGCACCGACTGGACGGCCGCCGACACGCTCAAGAACGTCGTCCTGACGCTGCACCACCCCGGCAAGGAGGACGAGGTGGTGGCCGTCGGGGTGCCCGGCGACCGCGAGGTGGATCTCAAACGGCTCGAGGCGGCCGTCGCGCCCGCCACGGTCAGCATGTTCGACGACTTCGCCTCGCGACCCGACCTGGTCCGGGGCTACATCGGGCCGCAGGGGATCACGATCCGCTACCTCGCCGATCCCCGCGTGGTGCCGGGCAGCGCCTGGCTGACCGGGGCGAACGAGCCCGGCCGGCACGCGACCTCCGTGGTGGCCGGCCGCGATTTCACCCCCGACGGCACGATCGAGGCGGCCGAGGTGCGAGCCGGTGACCCCTGCCCCCAGTGCGGCGAGGGCACGCTCACGATGCGGCGCGGCATCGAGCTGGCGCACATCTTCCGGCTGGGGCAGCGCTACACGGACGTCTTCAAGGTCGATGTGCTGGGCGCCGACGGCAAGCCCGTGCGCCCGACGATGGGGTGCTACGGCATCGGCATCTCCCGGGCGGTCGCCGCGGTGGCCGAGCAGCACCACGACGAGCGAGGCCTGGTCTGGCCCGCCGAGGTGGCGCCCGCCGACGTGCACGTGATCGGCGCGGGCAAGGACGGACAGATCGCCGCCGCCGTCGCGCTGGCGGAGGAGCTGGCCGCCGCCGGGCTGCGCGTGCTGGTGGACGACCGGCAGCAGCTGTCCGCCGGGGTCAAGTTCACCGACGCCGAGCTGATCGGCATCCCGCGTGCCGTCGTGGTCGGGCGCCGGCTGGGCGAGGGCTACGCCGAGATCCGTGACCGGCGCACCGGGGAGCGCCGGGACGTGCGGCTTTCCGAGGTCGCCGGCGCCCTGGGGGTGAAGGCCTGACCGGAGGTGTCTGCGCCGGGCCGGGCCGCGAGGGTTGACCCGGCGTCCCACTGTGGGGAGCGCCGGGAATCGCCCGATCGGTTCCACGTTGGGCGACAGCGAGCGGGCGCGGTGTAATCGATGAAGGAGCCGGGTACCGCCCCACCGTCGGGGCGGGCTCGGAAACGGGAGGTGACGGCCATGGGCAGGACAGCGGTGGCGGACGTGATGACCCGGCGGGTCGTCTACCTCCCGGACGAGACGACGCTCGACGAGGCGGCCCAGGCCATGCGCGACCAGGGCATCGGTGATGTCGTGGTGACCCACGGGCCGACCATGTCCGGCATGGTGACCGATCGGGACATCGTGGTGCGGGCGGTCGCCGAGGGGCTGCCGCCACACACCACCACCCTGGCGTCGATCGCCTCGCACGAGTTGATCATGGTGGAGCAGGCGGCCACTGTGGAGGAGGCCGTGCAGGCGATGCGGGAGCGGGGCGTCCGGCGGCTACTCGTCTGCGACGCCGATCGCAAGGTCGTCGGCATCCTGAGCCTCAGCGACATTGCCCTGGCACCGTCCACCGCCTCCGCCTGAGCCGGCTCGGGACGGCGCTCGACGGATCAAGATCACGCCGGCCGCCGGGAAGACGGGCCGCGACGGCCGCGGCGACGTAGGGTCTCCCACGTGAGCGACATGCCGCCGAAGCTGGCCGAGATCGTCGATGAGTTCACCTCCGCCCCGCGCGAGGTGGTGCTCGAGATGCTGCTGGAGTTCTCCGACGCCGTGCCCCCGCTGCCGGAGGAGCTGCGCGGCCACGAGGGCATGGAGCAGGTGCCCGAGTGTCAGACGCAGTTCTTCCTGCGGGCGGAGGTGCGCGACGACGACACCGTGCAGACCTGGTTCGACTGCCCACCCGAGGCGCCGACCACCCGCGCCTTCGCCGGCATCCTCGCCGAGGGGCTCGAGGGCGCGAAGGCGGCGGAGATTCTCGCGGTCCCCGACGACCTGTACGGCAGGATGGGCCTCGCCACGGCGATCAGCCCGCTGCGCATCCGCGGCGGGACGGCCATCCTGGCCCGGCTCAAGCGCCAGATCCGCGACCAGGAGACCGGCGCGGAGCCCCGGGCGTGAACATCGAGCTCTGGTTCGACGTGGTCTGCCCGTGGTGCTACCTGGGCAAGCATCGGCTGGAGACGGTGCTGCGCGAGTTGCCCGGTGAGGTGACCGTGACCTGCCGGGCGTACCAGCTGGATCCCGCGCCCGTCCCACCTGGAGCCCCCCTGCGGGCCGCCATGGCCGCCAAGTTGGGGGACGCCGACCGGGCCGGGCAGCTGCTCTCGCAGGTGACCGAGCTGGCCGCGGCCGACGGGCTGGTCCTGGACTTCGACCGGGCCATCGCCGCCAACACCTTCGACGCGCACCGGCTCGTCGCGTGGGCGGCCGGGCAGGACCTGCAGCTGCTGATGGTCGAGACGCTGCAGCGCGCGCACTTCGAGCAGGGCGTCGACGTCGGCTCGCACGTCGAGCTCGCGCGGCTCGCGGGCTCGATCGGGCTGGACGAGGCGGCGGCGCTCGCCTACCTCGCCTCCCCGGCCGGAACGGAAGCGGTGAACGCCGACCTCGCCGAGGCGCGCGAACTCGCCATTACCAGCGTGCCGACCTTCGTGATCGATCGGAAGTACGTGGTCCAGGGCGCGCAGGAGACGCCGGTCCTGCGCTCGGCCCTGGAGGAGATCATGCGCCGGGAGGCCGTCGACACCGCTCGATGACGTTCCACGTGAAACAACATCGACAACGGCCGCTCTCTAGGCCTCGCGGGCGAGACCCTCGATCACTTCCGCCCCGGGCAACGCCCCCAACGCCGGCCCGGCGATCGCGATCTTGCTCCCCCGCAGGCCCGACCCGATGATCACGTGCGGCGTGGCGATCACGCGCGAGTCCACCAGCACCGGCCAGTCCTTGGGGAGGCCGATCGGCGTGATCCCCCCGTACTCCATGCCGCTCAGCCGGACCGCCTCGTCCATCGGGGCGAAGCTGGCCTTCCGCGCGTCGAGGTGCCGCCGCACGATGCCGTTGACGTCGGCCCGGGTGGTCGCGAGAACGACACAGGCCGCATACCGCGTGACCTCGCCGCGCTTGCCCGCGACGATCACACAGTTCGCCGACTCTTCGAGGCCCACGTCGTACGCGTCGCAGAAGGCCGCCGTGTCGGCGAGCTCGGCGTCGATCGGCGCGACCATCACCTGATCGCCGTCGATCGGGGCCTCTGCCGGCCACACCTGCAGGGCCGCGGCCACGGGCGGGGCGAGGAGGTCGAGCCGGCTGATCGCGGGTTCCAGCTTCAAGGATCCGAACACGTCCGTCATCCTCCCCCGATTCCCGCGCGGTAACCAATCGAGTCACCCGCTGGCCCCTCAGACCGGGCCGGATCTTGCCGACTGTCATGAGATGTGAGGGAAAGACGAAGCGCGCGCGTGGGCACGGTCAGCGGACTCGCCCTGCTCGCCGGGGGCACCGCCGTCGCGGCCGTCGCCGGCGGCGCACACTCCGTCTTCGCCACCGTGCTCCTGGGCATGCTCACCGTCGGCATGAGCCACGCGCTCCTGACCGAGATCCGCCGGCAGGCGCGCCGCCGCAACGTCGACGGCTGGGCAAGGCAGGACACGGTCAACACCGCCCTGCTCGCGAGCTGGTCGAGCGGCGCGCTCATCGCGACGCTGCTGGCCGTGGCGCCCGCATCGGTCCGGGCCGTCGGCCTCATGCTCGCCCTCGGGTACGCCGTGAGCTGCGCCTACTTCGTCGTCGAACGCTGCCGCACGATCGCCGACGGCACGCCCGCTACCACCTCATCGGGCGCTTACGGCACGCCCGCTACCACCTCGTCGGGCGCTTACGGCACGCCCGGTTCGACCGACCTCGCCCACCCACAGGCGCCGGCCGCGCACGTGACGACCGAGGTCAAGCCCGCCCCGCCCGCCGCCCAGGAAGGCGCACCGGCTACTCAGGGGAAGGCGCCCGCACCGGCCGTCCGGGAAACCGAGCTCGCGGTGGCCGCCCGGGAAACCGCGCCCGCACCGGCCGCTCAGGAGACCGCCGGCTAGGTGCCCGTGGAGTCGGTCCGAGCCGTCACTCCGGCAACGGGAACGCCACGATCATCGGCGGCACGGCCACCAGCGTGGCGTCGCCCGGCTTGAGGTCCGGCAGCGGCACCCAGTCGATCCCGACCGGCTCCGGGCCGCCCAGATGCGGGCCGAGCTGCGGTTCCTCGTCGCCGACGGTGCAGAGGAACACCGACGTGAGCCCCGACGGGTACTGCACGTCCTGCACGTACCGCGCCTCCTTGACGACGAGTCCGACCTCTTCCAGCACCTCGCGGCGTACGGCATCCTCGGGGGTCTCGCCGGGGTCGATGCCGCCGCCGGGCAGCGTCCACCACTCCCGGCTGCCCTCGCGCCGGCTGCGCTCGTGCACCATCAGCACCCGCCGATCACGAAGGATGATGGCAGCTGCTCGTCTCCGTCCATTCACGAGTGAAGGCTACTCACAAGAACGCTGTGAATGCGCAACGGAACGGGTACGCGCGTGCGAACGGCTCGCGTCAAGCCAGCCACCCCGCTCGGGTGGGAGCCATGTCACTCGTTCCGTCGCGTCGCGTCTTCACGCACAGGATCTGATTGACACCGATCCTGGCCTGCTCGAACGCGATCGCCGACGCGGCCATGTAAAGCCGCCACACGCGGGCTCGCCCCGGCGTGGTGAGGCTCACGGCGGTCGACCAGTCGCGCTCCAGATTCGCGACCCAGGCCCGGAGCGTACGCGCGTAGTGCTCGCGCAGCGCCTGCAGATCGCGTACCTCGAATCCGGCCTCTTCCAGCAGGGCCGCCGTGGTGCCGACGGGAGCCAGCTCGCCGTCGGGGAAGACGTACGCGTCGATGAACGACCGCTGCTTGCGAGCCGGGGCCGGCTCCGGGTGCAGCGCGGCGATCTGGTGGTTGAGCAGGCGGCCGCCCGGCTTGAGCAGGCGGAAGAGGATGGCGGCATAGTCCGCGTACGGGCCGGTGCCCACATGCTCCGCCATCCCCACGCTGGAGATCGCGTCGAACGGGCCGTCCTCCACGTCGCGATAGTCCTGCACCCGGATCTCGACGTGGGCCGTGAGCCCCGCCTCGGCAATCTGCTTCCGCGCGTAGTCGGCCTGCTCGGTGGAGAGTGTGATGCCGACCACGTCGACGCCGTACTCACGGGCGGCGTGCAGAGCCAGACTCCCCCAGCCGCACCCGACGTCGAGCAGCCGCATTCCGGGCTTCAGCTCCAGCTTGCGGCAGATGAGGTCGAGCTTGTCGCGCTGGGCGTCGGCGAGGCCGTACCCGGGGCTGTCCTCGGTCCAGTAGGCGCACGAGTAGACCATGCTCTCGCCGAGCACGATCCGGTAGAAGTCGTTGCTCACGTCGTAGTGGTGGCTGATCGCCTGCCGGTCGCGGCGCTTGCTGTGCCGCGTGCCCTCCATCGCGATCTCCTCCGCCGGCGGGCGGGGCTGCGGTCCGACGACGCCGAGGCGGACCAGGTCCGCGATCACGGAGGCCTTGGGCAGGGCGCGCGCGTCCGGCCCACTGCCCCAGATCAGCGTCGCGAGCCGGCGGAGGGCATCGTAGAGGTCACCCTCGACGTCGAGATCTCCGGACACGTACGCCCGGGCGAGTCCCAGCTCGGTCGGCTGCCACATCAGCCGGCGCAGCGCGCGGCGGTGCCGGACGACGAGCACCGGGGCGTCCGGCGGACCGGCCTCCGAGCCGTCCCAGGCGCGCAGCCGGACGGGCAGCGGCGCCTGGAGCAGGCTCTCCAGCAGGTCGATCAGCTTGGTTGCGGTGGTCATAGCACCCCCCCGGGGAAAGGTGGTTAGTACCGCTAAATATCCACCCGGGGAGCTTCACTCGTGAAGTGACGCAATGATCTTTGTGACGGAGCAGACGCTCTCCGCGTCACACCGGCCTCAGCTGCCCCATTCCGGCGCGGTGACGGCCCAGACCTCGGAGTCGTAGCGCACACCCTTGTGTACGTAATTCCCGCGCAGCACCCCGTCGAGAGTCATCCCGAGCCGCTTCGCCACGTTGCTGCTCGCCTGGTTGTCCGGCCGGCAGATCCACTCGACCCGGAACATGCCGCGCTCGAGGAACGCGTAGTCGATCAGCTTCCGGGCGGCGCGGGTGATCAGGCCACGGCCACGGCCGGCGGGCTCCAGCCAGACGCCGATCTCGCACACCCCGGACTTCACGTCGAACGCCACGAACATCGTGCCGCCGACCAGGACGCCGTCGAGCCAGATGCCGAAGAGCCGGGCGGTGTCGGCGGCCTGCTTGTCGGCGTACCGCTGCAGGGTGTTTCGCGCCGACTCCAGGTCCTCGCTGACCGACGCCCACGGGATCCACGGATCGACGGTCTCCCGCGCCCGTTCCATGTGCGCGAAGAACTCTTCCACCTGCCAAGGCTCCAACGGTCGGAGCTGGGCACCATCACCGAGATCGATAGCGAACACGGCCGCAGCCTATCGTTTCGCGGCCCCCGTCGACTGCCCGACGAACGTTCGCCTTGGCGGTGGTTCAGGGAGTCGGCGGGCGCGCGGGCGACGGCGGTGCAAGTGGTGCGCCCGGCACGCCTGCGCAGATCGGCCTCGACACCCGGGCGCTCGGAGCCGGAGCCGGAGCCGGAGCCGGAGTCGGAGTCGGAGTCGGAGTCGGAACGGGAGCCTAAGCGGGAGCCTAAGCGGGAGCCGAAGCCGAAGCGAGAGCGGAAGCCGACGCCGGAACCGAAGCCGGCGAATACAGAAATGGCCCCGGTCCGCGGTTGCCGCGGCCAGAGGCCATCCGAATGCTGTGGAGCTCGGGCGACTTTTGTGGAGCCCAGGGGACTTGAACCCCTAACCCCCGCCTTGCAAAGGCGGTGCTCTGCCAGTTGAGCTAGGGCCCCGCGACGGTGCTGGTCAGCGCAGGTCAGGGGCGGTGGTGGCCTCGTGCCAGAGGGCGCGCTCGTCGCTGGAGGCCTTGACCTTCTTCACGACCAGGGCGGCTGCTCCGGCGAGCCCGGCAACGATCAGCAGCTTCTTCAGCATGGCCGGTCCCCTTACGATGTGCGGTGGGAGACGTGCTTGGTGGGGCTAGCTGGAATCGAACCAGCGACCTCAGAGTTATCAGCTCTGCGCTCTAACCGACTGAGCTATAGCCCCGCATCAGCGACACCGAAGGTTACCGCACCCGCCGGGCGGCTCCCAAATCGGGGGTCGTCGGGCGGGCCGCTCCCCCGAGCCCCGGGTGGCCGCCTCCCGACGGGACGGAAATCCCGCTGGTCGGCCGCTTCCGGGAACCGGCGGAGACCAGGTTACCGTCTGCCTCGAACGCTCGTCCAAGCGATTCACGCCCCCGGGCCACCCTTCTCCGTGAGGCCCGTCACGCATGCGCGCGAAGAGCCGTTGATCTGCCCGCGGCGTCCGGAGACGACGCCGGCGAGAGGCGCGACGAGGAGACACGTCCGGAGACGGCAGGTGCAGGGACAACACGGGCCCGGGTGCGGAGAACTCATGCGCGAGGCGACGGAGGAACGCCAGCCACGGGCCGAATACGAGAAAGCGGCCGCCACACCCCGACAAGGGGCATGGCGGCCGCTTCCCGCGACAGTCAGCTCGTTCCCGCCGGCATCAGGACGGAGGAACGATCGAGCCGTGCGTCAGTCCCGCTCGGCCAGCGTCAGCTCGACGCCGCCGACCAGGTCGGCGCACACGTTGTAGATGAAGGCGCCCAGCGTGGCCAGCGCGGTGAAGAGCACCACGTTGACCGCGCCGACCAGCATCGACGTGCCGATGACGCCCCAGGCGGTGATGCGGAAGCCGCCGCTCGGTTCGGCATTGTCGCCGCCGCTGGCGTTCACCAGGGTCTGGAGGCTGTTGTTGACCTCGCCCCAGACGCCCATGGCGTCGAGGGCCAGGTAGAGCACCGACGTGGCCACGACGACCACGATGAACAGGACGACGGAGACGGCGAAGGCGAACTTCATCACGGACCAGGGGTCGATCCGCTTGAGGTTGAGCCGGGCCCGTCGTGGCCCGCGCCCGGCCGCCGACGAGACCGTCGAGCGCGCCGACCGCACGGCCTCAGAGACCCGTGCGGCACCGACCGCGGCGGAACCCCCGGCCTGGCCACCCTGGCCCGGCTTCGAGCCCGTCGCGGGGCGCTGAGGCGCCGTGACGGGGTTCGCCGGCGGCGGGGTGACGTTGGCCCGGCCGGCCTGAGCCGCCGCGGGCTTGCCGCTGCTGCCCTTGGTGACGATCGGCACGGAGGCGGAGCCCACCGAGGCCGATCCCTTCACCGGGGTGCCCGGTCGTTTGGCGTCGGCCTTGCCGTCGCCGTCGGCTGACGGCTCACCCGGCGGCGGGGCCATGCCCGGCGCGCGCGTGAACTTCGGCGGGGACGGCGCATCGGCGGGGACCGTCGCCCGGCCCGCGGACTCCCGTCCGCTCGGTGCGGCGCCGTCTTTCTTCGGCTCCGCGCCGGCGGGAGTCGCCGAGGCCCCCGGACCTCCCGACTTCGCCTGTGTCTCCGGCATCAACTAGTCCTGTTCGTCAGGCTCGTCGGCATTGCGAGCAAGCGCCACGATGGTTACACCTTCTGGGAGGTCCATCAGCTTGACCCCCATTGTGTTCCGATCCCGCGTGCGCCGTACAGGCTTCACGGGAGTCCGAATGACACCACCATTGCTGGTGATGGCAAACAGCTCGTCCTCCGGGTCGATGACCAGCGCCCCGACCAGACCACCGCGTCGTTCGGTGATCTTGGCGGTCAGCACGCCCTTACCTCCCCGCCCCTGGACGGGATACTCCTCGATCGGCGTCCGCTTCGCATACCCGCCGTTGGTGGCCACCAAAACGTCCATGCCCTCGCGAACCACCTCCATCGCGAGGAGCTCGTCGGCCTCGCCGAAGCGCATGCCGATCACACCGGAGGTCGCCCGTCCCATCGGCCGCAGCGCCTCGTCGGTCGCGTTGAAGCGGATGGCCTGGGCCTTCTTCGACACCAGGAGCA
>NZ_JAUQWH010000157.1 GCF_030757795.1 Actinoplanes oryzae | reverse complement strand
CCGGATACGCGAAAGTGCTGGTCGCCCCCCGCCCGGGCGGCGGCCTGACCTGGGCACGCGCCTGCCTGGACACCCGGCACGGCCGCATCGAGGTCTCGTGGCGGCTCCCGCTGACGGTCGAGGTGACCCTGCCCCCGGGGGTGACCGGAGTGCTCTCGCTCGACGGCCGGCCGGAGATCGAGCTCGCCCCCGGCACCCACACCTACGGAGGCCCGTCATGACGAGGCAGTCCGGCCGCACGCCCGAGTAGCTCACGCTTCCAGCCCCCGCGGCGGTCACCGCACTGATTCCCCCTGCTGCGGCACTTCGACGCCGGGCGCCGGAAGACCGCGACCGCGGAGCGTGGATCGCCGCCACCATACGCGGGATTGCGTACGGCCGGGCACGCCCGCGCGGGGACGACGGCGGGCCCGCCGGGCGGCAGCATCGGGCGAATGGGATGGGTGAAGCGCGCGGGCCTGGTGTTGATCGCGTCCGGGCTGGTGCATCTGGTGCTGCTGGTGGCCGGCGACGGGCCGTGGACCGGGCCGGTGTCGTGGCGCAAGCCGGCCACGTTCGGGGTGTCGTTCGGCCTCACGCTGCTGATCGTCGCGTGGCTCGTGCCGGCACTACCGCTGCCCGAGCGGTGGCGACGGGTGCTGCTCGGGGTCTTCGCGGTGGACTGCTACGTCGAGGTGGGCGGCGTGACCCTCCAGGCGTGGCGGCACGTGCCGTCGCATCTCAACCGGGAGACGGCTTTCGACTCGGGCGTGTCCACGGTGCTGGCGGCGGGCGGGTTCGTGCTCGTCGTGGTGCTCGGAGTCATGTGCGTGGCGGCGTGGCGGGCGCGGGTGCCGCCCAGCATGCGGCTGGCGTTGCGGGCCGGGTTCGGGTCGCTCGCGATCGGGTTGCTCTCCGGGGCGGCCATGGTGGCCCGCGGGGCGGCCGCCGTGGCCCAGGGCGAGCAGCTGAGGGCGTACGCCGTCATCGGTTTCCTGAAGCCCCTGCACGGCGTGAGCCTGCACGGGGTCCTCGTGCTCCCGGGCCTCGCCTGGCTGCTGTCCCGCACGTCGTGGCCGGAGTCGCGGCGGACCCGAGTCGTCGCCGCGGCGGCCGCCGGGTACGCCGTCGCGATCGGCATTGCGGCAGTATCAGGCTCATGAGGCGTCATCCGCTGGTCGTCCTGGGCGTGGTGGCGCTGGTCACCGGGGGCTACCTGCTCGCCGGGCAGGCGTACGGCCCGATCCTGCTCGTCTTCATGCTCGCCGTCTACCACGCCGCGCGCCACGCCACGGGCCCGGCCCTGTGGTGGTCCCTTGCCGCGTCCCTCGTGCTGATCCTCGCGCATGTCGCCGTGACCGACCGGCCGCTCGGGTGGCTGGGCATCGTGCCCGCGTCGGCGTGGGTGGTCGTGCCCGCCGCCGCCGGCTACGCCCTGCGCCTGCGCCACGCCGCCGCCGAGCAGGCCCGGGCCGAGGCGATCCGGCAACGGGTCGGCGACGAGCGGCTGCGCGTGGCGCGGGAGGTGCACGACATCGTCGGGCACGGGCTCGCCGCGATCAAGATGCAGGCCGACATCGCCTTGCATGTCGGCGCCCGGCGGCCCGCTCAGGCGCGCGAGGCACTGGAGGCGATCAGCCGCACCAGCGGGCAGGCGCTCGACGAGCTGCGCGCGACGCTGGCGTCCGTACGCGAAGGTGACCGCTCCCCCACGCCGGGCCTGGACGGCCTGGAGCCGTTGCGGCGACGGCTGGGCGACGCCGGGATCGAGATCAGCGTCCGGGTCGACGGGCAGGCCGATCCGGGCATGCCGGCCGCCGTCGATCTCGCGGGCTACCGCGTCGTGCAGGAGTCGCTGACCAATGCCCTGCGGCACGGCACCGGCGGCCGGGCCGACGTCACGGTGCGCCACGAGCCGGGACACGTCGCCATCACCGTCGTCAACCCCTTCCCCGGCACGGCCCCCGGGAGCGGCACCGGGATTCCCGGGATGCGCGCCCGGGTCGAGGCGCTGGGCGGGGAGTTCCGGGCCGGGCCGGCCGCCGGGTCGTTCGAGGTCCACGCCCGGCTGCCCACGGGGAGCGCCGCATGATCACCGTGCTCGTGGCGGACGACCAGCAGCTCGTCCGCATCGGCCTGCGCACTCTGCTCGACACCGAGGACGACGTCGCCTGGGCCGGCGAGGCGGCCGACGGGCTGACCGCGGTCGCGGAGGCCGCCCGCACCCGGCCCGACGTGGTGCTCATGGACATCCGCATGCCCGGCATCGACGGCATCGAGGCGACCCGCCGCATCACCGCGGATCCGGCGCTGGCGGCGACCCGGGTGATCGTGCTGACGACGTTCGACCACGACCAGTACGTGTTCGACGCCCTCCGCCACGGCGCCAGCGGCTTCCTGCTCAAGGACACCACGCCGGCCGACCTGCTGCGCGCGATCCGCACCGTGGCCGACGGCGGGGCGCTGATGTCGCCGACGGTCACGCGCACGCTGGTCCGCGAGTTCGTGGCGCTCTCGCCCCGGGCCCGCACACCGCATCCGGAGCTGCGCAGGCTGACCGCCCGGGAGCGCGAGGTGCTGCTCCTCGCGGCCGAGGGGCTGGCCAACGACGAGATCGGGGCGCGGCTGGGGATCAGCCCGGACACCGCGCGTACGCACATCGGCCGCACCATGCTCAAGCTCAGCGCCCGGGACCGGGCTCAGCTCGTGGTGTTCGCGTACCAGTCGGGTCTGCTGGACTGAAGCCCTCCCACAACGGCAGGCGGAAGGTCGCGTACGTGAACTTGCCGCTGATCCTGCCCGCCGCGTCGAAGTGGAAGACGTCCAGCCCGTGCCACTGCACGTGGCCGCCGTGGCGCAGCCGGGCGAACAGTCGCAGCGGCGCGCTCGCCCGTCTCCCATGGCCGCCGCTCAGGTCCAGCTTGCACGCCCACCGGATGGTCGCCTTGCGGCGCGTCTCGTCGATCACCGTGTCGTAGACGTCGAAGACCATCGCGCCGAAGCGACCGGCGAACTGCGGGGCGAACTCCTTGCGGATCGCGTCGAGGCCGTGCAGCTCGGGGCCGTGGCCGGGCAGGTAGCGCGCGGCCGGCCTGCCCGCCACGCGCGGGGAGAGTTGACCCTCGACCTCGTCGAGGGTCCATCCTGGAACGCATGCCGGACGACGACATCATGACGGCGGTCGCCACCGCCCTCGCGCAGGGCCAGGCGGGCAACCGCGCGGGCGCCAGGACCGCGCTGCGGGAGCTGTGGGACCGCCCGGACGCGGACGCGTTGCACCGCTGCACGATCGCGCACTGCCTCGCCGATCTCCAGGAGTCGGTCGCCGACGAGCTGGCGTGGGACCAGCGGGCCCTGGCCGCGGCGGACGCCCTCACCGACGAGCGCGCGCAGCGGCAGGACGCCCGCTGGACAGTCCAGGCGCTGCTGCCCTCCCTGCACATCAACATCGCCGACGCCTACCGCCGCTCGGGTCGCTTCGCCGAGGCCCGGCCCCACCTGACGGACGCGGTCGCCGCCACCGGCGCGCTTCCCGACGACGAGTACGGAGCCACGATCCTCCTGGGCATCGACAAGGTCCGCGCCGCCCTCGACGCGGGGTCCACCGCGCCGCTGCAGCCCTGAGCCGGGTCGCGGGGGCGGGCGGCGGCCCGGCTACGCTCGGGTTGTGATCCGGGCCGTGATTGTCGACGTCGACGACACCCTGTGCCTCACCGAGGCGGCCTCGTTCGATCTGGAGAACGAGGTGCTCGCCCGGATGGGCCGGCCGCCGATGTCCCGCGCGGTGCACCTGGCCACGTGGGGCGAGATCCTGCTCGACGCCATGCCGCACCGCTCCCCGGGCCTGGACCTCGACCGGTTCGCGGCGCTGTTCCCCGCCGCGCACCAGGCCTACCTGGCCGCCGGCCGGCTCGACGTCATCCCGCCGGAGAACCTGCGGGCGCTCGACGCCCTCGTGGCGGCGGGCCGGACCGTCCTGCTCCTCACGTCCCGCGCCGAGGCCGAGGTCGAGCACCTGCTGGTCCCGGACCACGCCCTCGCCGGCCGGGTGACCGGCGCCTACCACCAGGGCAACACCTCGTTCCGCAAGCCCGACCCGCGCGCCTTCGACGAGCTGCTCGCCGAGACCGGCTTCCGCCCCGGCGACTGCGTCTACGTCGGCGACTCGCCGGGCGACGCGGTGGCGGCCGCGGGGGCGGGCATCCGCTTCATCGCCTGCCTGCAGAGCGGCGTGCGCCGGCTCGAGGACTTCGACGCCCGCCACGTCACCGCGGTGATCGAGACGTTCGCGGAGCTCGCCACCGCGGTCGACGCCCTCGACAACGACTGAGTTCGCCCGCCCGCCCGCGCCTGTGCCTGCGCCTGCGCTCGGGCAAGGCGCCTTTGGGCGCAGGCGAAGCAGGCAACGGCTCGGGACGCGGGCGAAGCGGGCGGCGATTTCGGACGTAACCCAGGCGCGCGGCGGCCTCAGGCGCAGGCCAGGCGCGCGGCGGCCCAGTCGGCGTGGTCGTTGCCGTTGCCGTCGCCCGCGTCGGTGACCTGCAGGCGCAGCGTGCGGGCGCCCGTCACGTCGACGTCGAACCGGTGCGCGAGGCCGGTCCCGCGCAGCGTGGGCGACACCGCCGTCCGGACGCCGTCGAGCCAGACCTCGAAGACCACCGAACCGCCGCTGCCGGTCTCGTCGTCGACGCCGGCATCCGCCCGGAACCGGTTGCAGGCGCCGTCGAGCACAACGTCCACTGTCGACAGGGCATGGACGCCGAGGCCCTTCGGATACTCCACGCCCGCGATCGTGAGCGTGTCGCCGTCGCCGGATGCCTGTTCGCCGTTGCTGCGGTCCTTCTCGACCGGCCCCCATCCGTTGGCCACCGCGGTGAACGGCTTGGCGCTGAGCCAGGCGTAACCCGGCAGCAACGGCGTCTGCACCACGGCCGTCGCCGTCGTCGACGTGGGGAACGTGCCTCCGGCGTCCACTGTGGCGGTCAGCCGATGCGTGCCGATGTCGGTGCCCGGCGGTGCCGTGACCGTGAAAGCCGCGCTCTCCGTGCCGCTCACGGCGCCGAGGTCGGCCACGGCGGGCGCAACCGTCCAGCCGTCCGGCGCGGCCAGCCGCACGGAGACGTCGCTCAGACCCGCGGCGCAGCGCGAACTGACGTCGACTCGAACCGGTTCCGGTGTTCCCGGAACGGCGGTGCCATCGGTCGTGACGGTCACGCCGGGCGGGCACGGCGCCGGGACGTCCGAGTCCGGCACGCCGCCGGCCCGGGCCTCCGCGGCGGTCAGCGGGCGCAGGACGAGCTCGTGCCGGTACGTCTCCGCCGGCGAGAGGCGGAAGGGGGCGAGGACCGAGTTCGGCGTCTCGCCCATGCCCGTCTCCCCCGCCTCGGCGTGCAGCGTGACCCAGCCGCGGTTGCGGACCAGGCCGAGCTGGTGGTCGTACTCGGCGCGGTCGAGGTCGTCCCAGGCGGTGACGCTGACGTCGCTCATGCCGCCGACGAGCAGCCCGGCGCGGCCGTCGGTCAGGGCCGCCCAGCGCGCGTCGTGGTGGTTGCCGTACGCCTGCGGCCGCGAGTACCGCACGTACTCCTCGCCGACCGTGCTGCGATAGACGCCAATCGGGGCCCCGCTGTGCCGGTCGTTGTAGTTCTCCTGCGGTCCCCGGCCGTACCAGGCGAATCGCTGCATCCGATCGGGCAGCTGCAGCGACACCCCCACCCGCGGCAGGTACGGCAGAACCGCCGCGCGCGCATCCGGATCCACCTCGTGCGTCAGCGTGATCGTGCCCCGCTTGTCGATGCGGTAGGTCATGATCTGCGCGAACGACACCCCCTTGCCGGCGACCGTGCTCCTCGCCTCGACGACCACGGCGTTGCCGTCGGTGCGGCTCGTCACGCCGGTGACCGTGGTGGTGAGGTCGTCGAGGCCCAGGTCGTGCCAGATGCGGCGGTCGTCGGTGCCCCAGTCGTAGGTCTCGTTGCTCGTCGGCGGCCGGTAGACGTCCAGCACCGGCCCGCCGTGCAGCAGCTCGCGCCCGCCGGCCCGCATCGACGCGAGCGTCCCGTTGTCGAAACGGTAGCTGAAACCGGTTCCCGACACTGTCAGTACGTTCCCGTCCGCCACCAGCCTCGGCGCGCCGGGCACGGGAACAGGCAGGATGCCGGGAACAGCCCGGCCACCCGCCGCGAACTGGTCGTAGCCGAGGACCCAGTCGCCCTCGGCGGCTGACACGTTCAGGAACCGTTCCCGGTCGTCCGGGTTCGCGGGCAAGGGGCCGGTGTCGAGCTCGTACGTGGCCCCGGGCGCCAGGCGCACGTGCCGGCTGCCGCTGCGCAACGTCCGGCTCTGCTCCTTCAGCGACCACCGCAGCACCACGTCGAGCGTGCCGGCCTGCTGCTCGTTGAACGCCCGCACCTTCGTGCCGTCGCGGGTGAACCGGATCGGCGCCTGCGCCCACGCCATCTCGGCGGTCTCCGGCTGCACGGAGCGATCCGAGCCGACCAGGCCGTCCGTGCCGGACAGGCTGATCCCGAGGCTCAGGAAGTCGCCGCGGCGCGAGAAGCTGTCGAAGTTCAGCGCCAGCACGGCGTCGCCGGCGGGATCTCGGGCCAGCTCGGCGGCGGACAGGGCCCGCGCGTAGACACGGGCGTCGTCGATCAGGCCGCGGCCCGTCCGGATGCTCCACAGGTCGTTGTCCTGCTGCGTCTCCGCGTTGCGGCCGAGGTTGACCTCGAACAGCCCCGGATCCACGGCTCCGGTCCGCGGCGTGGCCGCCACCTCCGCGCCGTCGATCAGCAGCCGCAGCGCCGAGCCGTCGTAGGTTCCGGTGACCCGGTGCCAGGATCCGCCGTACCAGCTCTCCGGCACCTCGACGGCGGCCGTGGCGTCACCGATGCGGAATTCCAGGGTGTTCTCGTCGCGCATCTGGAGGGCGTACGCCTGGCCCTTGGTGAGGATCGGGAAGCTGCCGGCCCACTGCCCCGGCCGGACCCACGCGTCGAGCGTCAGCGGCCCGGTCAGATCCAGCCGCCGGTCCCGGAAGACGTCGACGAAGTCGTCCAAGCTGGACAGACCGACGGCCTGCCCGCGCCGCCCCGGCACGGGCGACGGCTTGCCCACGAGGAAGGTCTGGATCCCGTTGGCCGAGTCCGGGGTGAGGATCAGCGGCTGGCGGAGGTTCTGCTCGGCCCAGTCCCAGATGAAGCCGCCCTGCAGCGACGGGTATCGGCGGGCCAGGGCCCAGAACTGGTCGAAGTTGCCGAGGCCGTTGCCCATCGCGTGGGCGTACTCGCCCATGACGACCGGCTTGGTGCTGCTCCGCACGCGGCTCTCCAGCCGGGCCGGCGTCGGATAGCGCGGGCCGTCGACGTCGGCGAAGGGCGCGTCGCCGTCGGGGTTGTTCGACTGGTGGTAGAGCAGCCGCGTCGGCTCGTTCGCGTCGGCCCACGCGGCCATCGCGTAGTGCGCGGCGCCGAGCCCGGCCTCGTTGCCGGTGTCCCAGAAGATGACGCTGGGGTGGTTCTTGTCCCGCGCGACCATGGCCTGGAAGCGGTCCGCGAAGGCGGCCTGCCACTCCGGACGGTCGGCGAGGCAGTTCGCCGGGCACGTCTCGTGGCTGTGCGTCTCGATGTCGACCTCGTCGTCGACCCACAGGCCCTCGCGGTCGGCCAGGTCGTAGAGGTAGGGGTCGCTCGGGTAGTGCGACGTCCGGACGGCGTTGATGTGCAACCGCTTCATCAGCGCCACGTCGTCGCGCTGCGCCTGCCGGGTCACGTGGCGGCCGGTGTCAGGATCCGTCTCGGCGCGGTTGGTGCCCTTGATGAGGATGCGTCTGCCGTTGACGAGGATCTGCCGGTCGCGCACCTCGACCTCGCGGAAGCCGACCGGCTGCGCGGTCGTGTGCAGCGCCTTGCCCCGCGCGTCCAGCAGTTGCAGGACGAGCGTGTAGAGGTGGGGCTCCTCGGCGGACCACTTGGCCGGATCCTTGATCAGCGCGGAGAGATCCGACGCGCCGGACATGGTCGCCACGGTGCGGCCCTCGGGGTCCAGAAGCGTCCCCCTGACACCGGTTCCCCCTTGTTTCCGCACGGCCACACGCAGGGTCGCGTCCCGGTACGAGGCGTCCAGATCCGTGGTGATGTAAGCGTCCTGCAGCCGGGCCTGAGAGGTGCGGTAGAGCCACACGTCCCGGAAGATGCCCGAGTAGCGCCACTGGTCGACGTCCTCGAGATAGGCGCCGCTGCCCCACCGGTGCACCTGCACGGCGATCGTGTTGCGGCCGGGGCGCAGCCGCTCGGTCACGTCGAACTCCGCCGGGGTGTAGCCGCCCTGGTCGTACCCCGTGTAGGCGCCGTTGACCCAGACGAGGTAGTTGCTGGTCACGCCCTCGAAACGGAGGAACACCCGGCCGCCGGCCCAGCTCGCGGGCAGGTCGAAGGTCTTCACGTACGCCCCGGTGGGGTTGACGTCGCGCGGCACCTTCGGCGGGTCGTCCGGGGCGATGTCCGACGGGATGTTGCGGAACATCGGATGGTCGATGAAGTCGGACTGCCACGTGTGCGGCACCCGCACGGCGGGCCAGCCGGCCGTCGCCGCACCACCGGCCCGGAAGGCGGCGGGCACGTCGTCGGGGCGGTCGAACAGCTTCAGCTGCCAGGACCCGTCGAGGCTGCGCGTGTACGGATTCGGCAGGTCGTGGCGGGTCACGTCCGCGGCGGCGCTGCGGGCGTCGGGATAGGGGCGCAGGTCGGCGTGCGGCTCCTCCTGCCCCTCCCCCGTCAGCTCCGGATCCTCCAGGTAGCGGTAGACGTCCGCCACCGTCTGCGGCCCGCCGGCCCCAGGTGCGGGCGCAGCCGCGGGCACCTGCCCGGGCAGGGCGAGAACAAGGGCAAGCGCAGCACTCGAGATCCACGACACCGGGGACTCCTTCGTTCGCTTCCATCGAACACAATCAATGAAGGCGGCGGAAGTCAAGCGAACCGGAACAGCCTCGGCGGCAGCACGAGCCTGCTCAGCCCCACCCGGAACCGGGCGTCCTGCGGCGCCACGAACGCCAGCTCCTCGAAGCCGTGCCGGTCGAAGACATCCCGGACCCCCTGGCTGGGATCCACGTCGCCGGCGCCGCGCCCCCGGGTCCAGATCACGTGCCCGCCGGGCATCAGCAACGCGGGCAGCGCGGCGACGGTCGTCTCCACGTCGGCGGCACTGATGTTCCCGAACACCCCGCAGGCCAGCACCACGTGCGCCGGCGCGAGGCCGCGATAGCTCTCCGCCAGCCCGGCGTCCGCCGTGCGCACCTCGACGCCGGGCCCCGCCGCCGCCCGGGCCCGGCCGCTCAGCTCGGGATCCAGCTCGACCAGGACCGCACGCACCCGCCCGCCACGCGGATGCGACGCGAGCACCGGCAGCACGTCGCGCCCGTCGCCCGCGCACATGCTGATCAGCCGCACCTCGCCGTCCGACGCCGCCGAGTCCAGCACGCGCCGCAGGAACCGCTGCACCACGACCCGCCGCCGCGACAGCGAGGAGTCCGGGTCGGCGTACTCGTCGTGCCAGCGCACCCAGTCCGTCATCGCACCTCAGACCGGCGGTCGCGCGGCGGAGCGGCGGGCCGGACGGAGGAGGAGGTACGCGAGGGCGGCGGCGACGATCAGCAGGGCGGGGACGAGCCAGATCCACACGTCGTCGTACCAGTGGTAGACCATCGGTTCCGGTGCCGCCCCGGCCTCGGGCGCGGCGGCCAGCAGCTCCGGCTTCGGCTGGTCGGCCGGGGGCTGCCAGCCCGCCGGCGCCGCGGTCGCCGCACCGGTGTACGAGAAGCTCATCTCGCCCTTGACCAGGTCCCCGTCCGACGCGACGGTGTGGTAGCGGACGACGTACGTGCCGGGGGCCGGCCAGTGCGCCACCATGATCCGCACCGGGAAGCCGGTGCGGTACTCCATCGGCTGCCAGACGCCGTTGACCTCCTGGAACTCGCGGGCCGGCGGGGACAGCGGCACCGGTTGCGCGTGCGACCAGCCGTTGTCGACGCGGGCGCCGTCCGGGGCGGTGACGGTGAAGTACGCGTACGGCGCGGGCTTCTCGGTGAACGTCAGCGACACCGCGTCCACGGGCTGAGCCGAGGCGCTGCCCTGCGGCGGCGACGTGCCGACGAGACCGCCGTGGGCCGAGGCGGGCAGGGGCAGCAGCAGCGCCCCCGCGAGCGACCCGGCGAAGAGGACCATGAGCAAGCGCCGCATCGACGAAGGGTAACGCCGCGGCACCCGCGGCGGAATAGGACCCGTTCGATATGGCGGGGCCGAGATCACCCACAGCTCATTCATAGACATCGATGCTTGGCTGCGACCTTCACCGAACGCCACAAGCGGGAAGGAACGCTCATGCCACACGATCAGGACAATGCGGCGTACGTGCGCCGGGTCCACGACAAGGGACTGGCCTTCGATCTGGGCACCATGTCCCGGCGCCGCATGCTCACCGTGCTCGGCGGAACCGGCCTGGCCCTCGCCGGCAGCACCCTCTTAGGCCGGACCGCGGAGGCGCGGACGACCGCCGCCGCGTGCCTCGAGGAGGTCGAGTCGGAGACGGCGGGCCCCTACCCGGCCGACGGCTCGAACGGTCCCGACGTGCGCACCCTGGACGGTGTCGTGCGACGCGACATCCGCTCGTCGTTCGGGACGTCGGACACCGTCGCGGGTGGCGTACCCCTGGAATTCTCGCTCGTGGTGCAGGACCTGGCGTGTGCTCCCCTGGCCGGCGCCGCGGTCTACGCGTGGCACTGCGACCGGGAGGGCCGCTACTCGCTCTACTCCAGCGGCGTCACCGACGAGAACTACCTGCGCGGCATCCAGGTCACCGACGCGACCGGGCTGGTGACCTTCACCAGCATCTTCCCCGCGTGTTACTCGGGGCGGTGGCCGCACATCCACTTCGAGGTGTACTCGTCGCTGGCGGACGCCACCACCGGCGCCGGGCCGATCCGCAAGACGTCGCAGATCGCGCTGCCCGAGGACGTCTCGGACACCGTCTACGAGCAGGCCGACGGGTACGAGCAGAGCGTCGTCAACATGAGCCGCATCTCGCTCGCCACCGACATGGTCTTCCGCGACGACCTGGCCGCCCGGGAGATGGCCACGGTGACCGGTGACGTCGCGAGCGGCTACGTCGCCACGCTGACCATCACCGTGGACCCGGCCGGCGAGGAGACCGGCGGCGGTGGCCCCGGTGGCCCGCCGCCGCCTCCCGCGAACTGAGTTCCCCTCGCCTCCCGTTTCCAATACACTCGTATTGGAAACGGGAGGCGATCATGGGTGGCAAGGCGGCGGGACTGGCGCGGCTGGTCGAGCTCGGGGAGCGCGTACCGGAGTACTTCTGCGTGGCTCCGGACGACGGCCCGGCGGCGATCCTCGAGGGGTGGGCACGGCTCGGCCGGCCCGCGGTGGCGGTGCGGTCCAGCGCCACGGCCGAGGACCTGCCGGACGCCGCGTTCGCCGGGCAGTACGAGACGGTCCTCGACGTGTCCGGACCCGAGGCGCTGCTGGCCGCGGTCGAGACGTGCCGGGCCTCGCTGCACAGTGCGCGGGCGGTGGCGTACCGGGAGGCCCGGGGTCTGCCTGCGGGCCGGATGACCGTCGTCGTGCAGCGCATGGTGGACGCCGTCGCCCACGGGGTGATCTTCACCGCGGACCCGGTCACGGGCTGCCGCACCGCGATGCGCATCGAGCCGGCGACCCCGCTGCCCGGGCTGACCAAGATCGGAGCCCGGGTCCAGGCCGCGTTCGGCGGCCCGCAGGACATCGAGTGGGCGGCCGACCGCGACGGCGTCGTGTGGCTGTTGCAGGCGCGGCCCATCACGACGCTGTTCCCGGCGCCGCCGGCGACCCCCGAGCCACGCGTGTACGTCGAGTTCGGCCACGTGCAGGGCATGCTGCAGCCGGTGACGCCGCTCGGGACGTCCACGCTGCGCGCCCTGATCGCCGGCATGCTGGCGCCGCTCGGGCTGCGGGCGGAGATCGTGGACATCGGCGGGCGGCTCTACGGCGACCTGACCGACCTGGCCCGGCATCCCGCCGCGCGCCGCCGGCTGGTGGATCTGCTGGCGGTCGACTTCGGCCCGCGGGCCCAGGCGGCGATGCGGCACGTGCTCGCCGATCCGCGCTTCGCGCCCCGGCCCGACGCCCCGAAGCGGCCGCCCTTCCGGATGCCCCGGGGTGCTCTCACCGGCATCGTGCGCGCCCTGGCCCGCCCGCGGAAGGCGCGCGCCCGGGCCCGGGACGCGGTCGAGCGGATCCGGGTCGCGTCCCGGCCGCCCACGGGCGCGCTGTCCGCCGCCCAGCGCCTGGCGTGGATCCACCGCACCGGCGACGGGCCGGCCGGCGACCTGATCTGGCCGATCGCGGCGGGGATGCTGGCGTCCGCGCTGCCGGGCAAGCTCGCGCGCGGCACGATCACGGCCGCGGGGATCCACGCCACGCTCGCCGGGATGCCGCACAACGTCACCATCGAGATGGACCTCGCCCTGTGGCGGCTCGCGGCCGGCGCCGGCGAGCACCGCGAGCTGCTGCGGGACACCGAGCCACGCGAGCTGGCCGAGCGCTACGCGCGCGGGACGCTGCCGGACATCGGGATGGCGGGCTTTCTCGACGCGTACGGTCACCGGGGTCCCGCCGAGGTCGATCTGGGTGTCCCCCGGTGGTCGGAGGATCCCGCGCCGGTGTTCGCGGCCCTGGCCAACTACCTCCGGGTCACCGACCCGGCGCAGGCCCCTGATCTCCGCTTCGCCCGGGCGGCCGCCGCGGCCGAGCAGGCCCTGCGGGGCGTCAAGGGGCCGAGCCGGTTCCTGCTGCGGCGGGCACGGGAGCTGGCCGGGCTGCGCGAGTCGGGCAAGTTCGCGGGGCTCTACCGGCTGCGGGCGATGCGCGAGCAGTACCTGCTCATCGGCGCCGACCTGGCCGCCCGGCACCTGCTCGACGAGCCGGGCGACATCGTCTTCCTGACCCCGGACGAGGTCCGCAGCGCGGTGCACGAGCGGGCCGATCACCGGGCCACGGCCGCCGCCCGCGCGCGGGTGCACCGGCGGGAGCTGCGGCGCCGGCACGTGCCGGTCGTGCTGCTGTCCGACGGTACGGACGTCGAGGCGACCCTCCGCCCCTCGGCTCCCCAGGGCACACTGGCCGGGGTGGGCGCCTCCGCCGGGCGGGCGACCGGTCCCGCCCGGGTCGTCACGGATCCCGCCACGGCCCGGATCGAGCCCGGCGAGGTGCTGGTCGTGTCCACCACCGACCCCGGCTGGACCCCGCTGTTCCTCACCGCCGCGGCGCTCGTCACCGAGACCGGCGCGGTCATGGCGCACGGCCCGACGGTGGCCCGCGAGTACGGCATCCCCGCCGTCATCTGCGTCCCGGACGCCACCCGTCGCATCGCCACGGGCGAGGTCGTCACGGTCGACGGCTCGGCCGGCACGGTGCGCCCGGGCGAAACGTTACGCGGTCGTCTCTGGTGATCTTCCGTAGGCCGTTCTACTCTCGAAGAGAAACGTTTCGCGGGAGGAGGCGGCGTGTCGTCGTACAAGGACATCCAGCGCCTGACCGGCCTGTCGCTGGCCACGATCTCGAAGTACTTCAACGGCCGCACGGTGCTCGACGAGAACAGGCGGGCGATCGAGGAGGCCGCCGAGCAGCTCGGCTTCCGGCCCAACACGGTCGCGAGCAACCTGCGGTCGGGGCGGTCGCGGACGGTGGGCGTCCTCCTGCCCGCCCTGACCAACGACTTCCACCTGACGATCATCGCGGGCGTCGAGAAGGCGCTGCACGCCGCCGGGATGAGCGTGCTCGTGGCCGCCAGCCCCGGGCCCGGCGACGCGGTCGGCCTGCTGAGGAGCCGGATGGTCGACGGCATCATCACGGTCCCGCCGCCGCACGACGTCCCGGCGCTCGCCCGGGCCGCCGCCGACATCCCCGTCGTCCAGGTCGACTGGCGGGCCGACGGCCTGGCCACCGATGGCGTGTTCCTGGACAACCGAGGCGCCGGGGCCCTCGCGGCGCGCCTGCTGATCGACCACGGCCACCGCCGCGTGGGGCTCGTCGGCGGGACGCCCGACGTCTCCACCCACCGCGAGCGGTCGGCCGGCTTCCGCGCGGAGCTCACCGTCAACGGCATCGAGCCCGACGAGGCGTTGCTGACCGCCGGGGCCTGGACGGTCGCCGGCGGCCAGGAGTCGATGCGCCGCATCCTGGCCGCCCGCGACCGGCCGACCGCGGTCTTCTGCGCCAGCCACGAGCTCACGCTCGGGGCGCTGATCGCCCTCAACGACTCCGGGCTGCGGCTGGGCCGGGACGTCTCCTTCGTCGGCTTCGACGCGCGCGAGCTGGCCCTGGCCACGCTGCCCCGGCTGAGCATCGTCGCACAGCCCACCCACGAGATCGCCGCCCGCGCCGCCGAGCGGCTGCTGGCCCGGCTCGCCGACCCGGGAGCCGACCCCGGCCCGGTGCTGGTCACCGTCGAGCCGGCCTTCGTGCCCGGCGCCTCCGTGGCCCGCCTCGACGACTGAAAGCGGACTTGCTGTGACTACCCTGCTGGCGCCGGCCCCTGTGCGGCCGGCTCATTCCCCCCGGGCGGCCCTGACCGCCCTTGCCCTCGGCGCGTTCGGCATCGGCATCGCCGAGTTCGCCGTCACCGGACTGCTGCCGTCCATCGCCGCCGGCTACGGCACGAGCGAGGCGAGCGTCGGCACCGCCATCTCCCTGTACGCCCTCGGTGTCGTCATCGGCGCCCCGCTCATCACGATCGCCGGCTCCCGGGTGTCGCGGCAGCGGCTGCTGCTCGGGACGGTGGCTCTCTTCGCCCTCGGCAACGGCGCCGCGGTCGTGGCCCCGGGGATCGTCGCCTTCGACGCGGCCCGGTTCGTCGCCGGCCTGCCGCACGGCGCTTATCTGGCGCTGGCGGCGGCGACCGCGGCGTCGCTCGTCGAGCGGGAACGGCGCGGCCGGGCGACCGCGTACGTGGCGATGGGCCAGACGATCGCGAGCATTCTTGGCGTACCGCTGGCAATCGGCATCGGCCAGGCAGTGAGCTGGCGGGCCGCGCTCGCGCTGGCCGTGGCGGTGTTCGTGCTGGCTTTCGGGGCCATTCTGCGGCACGTGCCGCGCCGGCCCGAGCCCGCTGCCGCCGGACCGCGGTCCACCCTGCGGGCGCTGCGCAGTCCCGTGCTGTGGTCGGGATTCGCGATCACCGCGACGGCATTCGCCGGGATCTACTGCGTGTTCAGCTACATCGCGCCGATCACCACCGGCACGGCGGGGCTGGCCGCCGGGGCGATCCCGTTCGTGCTGATGGCCTTCGGCGTGGGGCTGACGCTGGGCGCGGTGCTCGGCGGGTGGCTCGCCGACTGGGACGCCGTCCGGACCGTGCCCCTGGCCTGCCTGGCCGGGGCCGCGGTGCTCGCGGGCTTCGCCGTGGTGATGAGCGAGCCGTGGTCGCCCTTCGCCGGCGCCTTCGGGCTGGGCCTGGTGCTGCAACTGCTGCTGCCGTCGCTGCAGCTCCGGCTCATGGACGCCGCCCCCGCGGTCCCGGCCGTCGCCGCGGCGGTCAACCAGGCGGCCATCAGCCTCGCCAACGTGCTCGGCACGGCCACCGGCGGCGCGCTCACGGCGGCCGGGCTGGGCCACGCGTCGCACGGCTGGACCGCTGCGGGTGTGGCCCTCGCGGCCGCCGCGCTCGCTTACGTCCTGCGGCCGCGTGTGCGAGGCTTGAATTCATGATCAACGAGCTGCTCGCCGATCCCCGGCCCGGCCGTGGCGCCCTCGCGCCGCGCGCACACCTGCACTCGGACGCGCCGCGCCAGTCGCTCGACGGCACCTGGCAGGTCCGGCGGCATCCCACGCCGCGGCACGTGCCGGACGACGGCTGGCAGCAGCCCGGCGCCGGGCTGACCGCCGCGGACTGGTCGCCGGTCGAGGTGCCCGGCCACCTGCCGCTGCAGGGGCACGGCTCCCCGATCTACGCCAACACCGACTTCCCGTTCCCGCTCGACCCGCCGTACCCGCCGGACGACAACCCGGTCGCCGACCACCGCACTGAGTTCGAGGCCGCCGCCGAGGTGCTCGCCCATCCGGCGGTGCTGCGCTTCGAGGGCGTCGACGGCGCGGCCACGGTCTGGCTCAACGGCACCGAGCTGGGCACCCTGCGCGGCAGCCGGCTGACCCACGAGTTCGACGTCACCGGCGTCCTGCGGGCGGGCCCGAACGTGCTGGCGGTCCAGCTGGCGCAGTGGTCGGCGCACAGCTATCTCGAGGACCAGGACATGTGGTGGATGCCCGGCATCTTCCGCGGCGTGACCCTGCTCGCCCGGCCCGAGGGCGGCGTCCGCGACGTCTTCGTGCACGCGGGCTTCTCCGCCGGCGCGGGCACCCTGCGCGTCGACGCCGACCCGGCCGGGGCCACCGTGAGCGTGCCCGAGCTCGGGCTGCACGACGCCGCCACGGGGGTGGACCATCACCTGCCGTCCGTCGAGCCCTGGAGCGCCGAGACCCCTCGCCTGTACGCCGCCCAGGTGCGCACCGCCACCGAGACCGTGGACCTGCGCATCGGCTTCCGGACCGTGCACGTGGAGGACGCCACCCTCCGGCTCAACGGCGCTCCCCTGCTGCTCCGCGGCGTGAACAGGCACGAGCACGACCCGCGCCGCGGCCGGGCGGTGGACCTGGCGACCGCGCGCGCCGAGCTGCTCCTCATGAAACAGCACAACATCAACGCCGTACGCACGTCGCACTACCCGCCGCACGCCGGCTTCCCGGACCTGGCCGACGAGCTCGGCTTCTACCTGGTCCTGGAGAACGACCTGGAGACCCACGGCTTCGTCGTGCGGGACTGGAAGGGCAACCCGTCCGACGACCCGGCGTACCGCGAGGCCGTCGAGGACCGGATGCGCCGCACGGTCGAGCGGGACAAGAATCATCCCAGCGTCCTCATCTGGTCGCTGGGCAACGAGGCCGGGACCGGCGCCAACCTCGACACGGCCGCGATCTGGACCAAGGACCGCGACCCGGACCGCCTGGTGCACTACGAGGGCGACCGCCGCTCGCGGCACGTCGACCTCTACTCCCGCATGTACGCACTCACCGACGAGGTGCGCGCCATCGGCGCCTTCGAGGACACCGACGGCGACGAGCACCGGCGCACCCTGCCGTTCGTGCTCTGCGAGTACGCCCACGCGATGGGCAACGGGCCCGGCGGCCTCACCGAGTACCAGGAGCTGTTCCACAGCTATCCGCGGCTGGCGGGCGGCTTCATCTGGGAGTGGGTCGAACACGCCCTCGACGGCGGCACCACCGCGGACGGGCGCCGGATCCAGCTCTACGGCGGCGACTTCGGCGAGCGGGTGCACGACGGCAGCTTCGTGGTCGACGGCCTGGTCCACGCGGACAAGACGCCCGGCCCGGCGCTGGCCGACCTGGCCCGCGTCTTCGCGCCGGTGTCGCTCACGCTGGCCCCGGACCTGTCCACCCTGACAGTGACCAACCGCTACCACGCCCTCGACCTGTCCCACCTCGAGGCGGTGGTCATCGTGGACGGTGTCACCACGCCCCTCGAGCTGCCCCCGGTGCCGGCGGGCGCGACCGCCGAGGTCCCGCTCGATCTGCCGGTCCCCGCGGCTGACACCCGGCCCGTGGTGACTGTCTCGCTGCGCCGCCGCGCGGCCGGGGACGGCTGCCCCGCCGGTCACGAGGTCGCCTGGGTGCAGCACCTCGGCGAGCTGCCGGCGCCGCCCGCTGCCTCCGCTTCCTCCGCTTCCTCCGTGGCGAGCCCGGAACCGGCCGGGGACGGCCTGCTGCGCCTCGGCCCCGCGTTGTTCGACACGCGCACCGGGATGCCCGTCCAGCTGGGCGATCTGCCGCTGCACGACGTCGCGGTCAGCCTGTGGCGCGCGCCCACCGAGAACGACCGCGGCACCGGCTGGGACGAGCGGCACCTTCCCCCGATGGCCGTACGCTGGGCCGATGCCCGGCTCTCCGACCTGCGGACGCGGCTGATCGACATCACCACCGACGGCGGGTCCCTGGTGGTGCGGACCCGCAGCGGCCCGCCGGTCATCGGCGCCGGCGTGGACGTGACCTGGCGCTGGACGGCCGGCCCGTCCGCGCTGACGCTCGATCTCACGCTGACGCCCTCCGGCGAGTGGCCGTGCGACTGGGCGCGCGCCGGCGTCGACCTGCGGCTGGATCAACCGGCCACCGAGGTGCACTGGGCGGGCTGGGGACCCGGGCCGCAGTATCCGGACACCGGCCAGGGCGCACGCTACGGCCGGTTCACCGCGGACCGCGACACCTTCGCCGAGCGCACGGTCCGGCCGCAGGAGCACGGTGCCCGCCGGGTCGACCTGGCGGCCATCCGGCTGGCCGACAAGCGATCACTGGTGGTGCACGGCGACGCGATGCCCCTGACGGTCCGCCCGTGGAGCCGTGCCGTGGTGGCCGCGACCGCGCACGACCACGAGCTGCCGGCGGCCACCGAGACGTGGGTGTCCCTCGACGCGGCGTCCAGCGGGGTCGGCACCGCGTCGTGCGGGCAGGGCGTGCTCCCGCAGTACCGGCTCGCCCCCTCCCCGCAACGGCTACGCGTCACCCTGGAGGCCCGCGCGTAATCGCTTTGCTCAACCGTACGCCCGTACGGTTGGATAGCTGTATGCCCCTGCTACCCGAACCGGGACCCATCCGGACGCTCGCCACGGCCACGCTCGTCAACACCATCGGGGGCGGGCTGTGGATGGCGTCGAGCGCCCTGTTCCTGACCCGGTCGGTGGGGCTGACGGTCGGGCAGACCGGCCTGGCGCTGACCCTTGTCGGGCTGGTCAGCCTGGTCGTCAGCACCCCGGCCGGCTACCTGGCGGACCGGCTCGGCCCCCGCGGCGTCGCGATCGGGGGCCTGGCCGGGCTGGGGCTCTGCGAGCTGGGGCTGGTCGAGGTCCGGTCGATGGCCGGCTTCCTGCTCGTCGCGGCGCCGATGGCGGTCCTCGACGCGGCCCAGCGCAGCGCCCGGGGCGCCATGATCGCCGGGGCGGTGCCGCCGGAGCGGCGCGTCCACACGAGGGCGTACCTGCGCTCGGTCACCAACGTCGGCATCACCGTCGGCGTCGCGATCGCGGGCGTCGGACTCGCCGTGGACACCCGGGCGGCGTACCTGTCGCTGATCATCGGCGACGCGGCGACGTACCTGCTGGCGGCCGCGGTGCTCACCCGGCTCGCGGCGGTCGCGCCGGTGCCGCGTACGGCCTCCGGGCCCCGCATGATCGCCCTGCGCGACCGCCCGTTCCTCGTCTTCGTCGCCCTGGACGGCCTGCTCGCGACCAACTTCACCCTCACCGAGGTCGTCCTGCCCCTGTGGATCGCCGAGCGCACCGACGCGCCCCGCTGGATGATCTCGGTGCTGTTCGCGGTGAACACGGTCGCCGTCGTGCTCTTCCAGGTCCGCGCCGCCCGGGGCACCGACACCCTCACCGGCGGCGCCCGCGCCTCCCGCCGCGCCGGATTCGCCCTGCTCGCGGCGTGCGCGCTGCTGTCCCTCACCGCCGGCACCAGCCACCTGGCCACCATCGCCCTGCTGGTGGCGGCCGCGATGGTCCACGTCGCCGGCGAACTGTGGTACTCGTCGGGCGGCTGGGGCCTGTCGTTCGCCCTGGCCCCGGACCACGCCCACGGGCAGTATCAGGGCGCCTACTCGATGGGCCACCAGTTCGGCCAGATGATCGGCCCGGCGGCGATCACGCTGCTGGTGGTGAACTGGGGCATGCCGGGCTGGCTGGTGCTGGGCGCCCTCTTCGCCGCGGCCGGCAGCCTCGTCCCCCCGGTGATCCGCTGGGCCGCCGCGACCCGCACCGGCTCGCCCGCGCCGACCGGCGCCTGACGCGTGACCTCGTCGGCTAGCGTGGCGGCCGTGACCTTCGGTACGGACGCCGTCATCACGTGGATCGATGCCCGGCAGGAGAACCCGCCGGACGGACGGCTGGTGCTGGCCGCCGTCACGGGTCGTTATCCGTCCGGCGAGGAGCCGGGGGAAGACTTCTGGCTGGTGATCGCGGCGCATTTCCGGTCGTCCTCCCCGGTGGAGGGCACCGACCGGGTCGTCCGGGACCGCTACTGGGACTCCGACGGGGTGATCCGCAAGGTGTACGGGTCCGCGCCCGGCGAACCGCTGGAGGAGGTCACCCACTGGGCCGCCCTGCCGTCTCTGCCCGGCCAGGCCGCCGCCATGCTCTTCGGCGCGCCGGTCCCGCCCGCCGTGACCGCCGCGATGGGCTGACCGAAACCGCCGTGACCGCCGCGATGGGTTGACCACGGCTCCGGTCCCGCCCGCGATGACCGCCGCGACGACGTCACGTGAAGCGCGGTTTGCCCCGCTCACTGAACCGGGTAAGAATGCCGCTCGTGCTCATCGCCCTGCTGCTGGATCTCGCGAACATCGTCGGCGGTTTCCTGCTGGCCGTCGCCCTGCTGCGCCGGTTGCCGCGGGTCGGCGACGATCTCGCCCGCGGGGCCGCGAAGGTGGCGCCGCTGGGCTGGGTGGTCGGCGTCGTCGCCCTGGTCACCGGCGGCTACTACCTGTTGGCCCACCTCTTCTCGGGTCAGGGCCTGTTCATCTTCGAGATCGTCGGGATCGGCGTCGGGCTGGCGCTGCTGTGGGACCGGCTGACCGGCCGGGGCAGGCGCCCGCAGAGCGAGTCCGGCACGACGGGCACGGGCCTGCTGCTCGCGATCTTCGGCCTGCTCGCGATCGTCGTCGGGATCCAGGGGCTGTTCACCCCCGACGGATGAGAGCCGGGCGCGTGAGCGCCGGGCGCGTGAGCGCCGGGCGCGTGA
>NZ_JAUQWH010000156.1 GCF_030757795.1 Actinoplanes oryzae | reverse complement strand
CGTCGCCGCCGGCACCGCCGGTCTGACCACGGTCGTCGACCGCCAGGCCGGCGTCCTGGCCGCCCTCGCCAAGGCGGGCATCGCGGCCGCCGACGTCCCGGTCGTGCACACCGACTTCACCCGCGACGGCGGCCGCGCCGCCGCCGAGCGCATCCTCGCCGACCACCCCGCGACCACGGCGATCATCGCCCTCAACGACGCGATGGCGATCGGCGTCCTGTCGGCCCTGCGCGCCCGCGGGATCCCGGTGCCCGACCGCATGTCGGTGGTCGGCTTCGACGACGTCTCGGTCGCGGCCGACCTGGCGCCCTCCCTGACGACCGTCCGGCTCCCGATGACGACGATGGGCCGCACGGCACTGGACCTGGCCCTCAAGCCCGCGGCCGCCCGCCCCCGCCGCCGCGCCACCGGCCACACCCTGATGGTCCGCGACTCGACCGGGCCCGCCCCCGCCTGACCGACCCTTCTGCTCAGCCCTCGCCGCGCCCGTCCATCATGGTGCAGTGGTCCAGCGGGTGAGTCGCAGCACCATCCCCCGGCGACCGGCGAGGAGCGCCAAGGCCTCTTCCGCGCCAGCGTGGCCAGTTCGCCGCCGCTCTGGGGTGGGGCCGCCCACGGGCTGCCTCTCGGAGCGCCCGGACGCTGGCGCTGAAGGCCGGCCGTGCCGCCTTGGAACGGCTCGCCGCCCTACCGAACGCCGACATGGGAGTGCTGCGACGCGTCGAGCAGCTCCTGCCCCGCACACGGTCGGCCTCTGCGAACGGCTCGTTCCCTCCCTCGCCGAGGACCTGGCGCGACGCGCTCGCCGGCTGATCGGCCGCTGGTTCATCCGCCGCCGGCAGCCGGCAGCATGATCAACCGATCCGGTCCCCGCCCGGGAGGCCGGCGGGGTCGCGGTCCGAAGCGCCCACGTAGTCGGCCGACGGTCGGATGATCTTGTTGAGGCGCTTCTGCTCGAGGATGTGGGCGCTCCAGCCGGCCGTACGCGCACAGGTGAACAGCGACGTGAACAAGTGCGCGGGCACCTGGGCGAAGTCGAGGACGACGCCGGCCCAGAACTCGACGTTCGTGGCGAGGACGCGGTCGGGCTTGCGCTCGCGGAGCTCGGCGAGGGCCGCCTCCTCGAGGGCGAGGGCGGCCTCGTAGCGGGGGGCTCCGAGCTCCTTCGCGGCGGCACGCAGGATCCGCGCGCGGGGGTCCTCCGCCCGGTAGATCGCGTGGCCGAAGCCCATCAGGCGCTGCCCGCCGTCGAGGACCTGCCGCACGTACGCCCGGGGGTCGGCGCCCCGCTCGACGGCCTCGACCATGCCCAGGGCGCGGGAGGGCGCGCCGCCGTGCAGGGGGCCGGACATGGCGGCGATGGCCGCGGACAGGCAGGCGGCGGCATCCGCGCCGGTGCTGGCGACCACCCGGGCGGTGAACGTGGACGCGTTCATGCCGTGCTCGGCGGCGCAGACCCAGTAGCGGTCGATCGCGTCGACGTGGCCGGGGTCCGGGTCGCCCCGCCAGCGGATCATGAACTGCTCGGCGGGGGTGCGGCCCTCGTCGACGCGGCTCTGCGGGACGGCCTTCTGTTCGCCCCGGGCGGCCTGCGCCACGTAGGAGAGGGTCAGGGCGGAGGCGCGCGCGAGGTCGTCGCGGGCCTGGTCGTGGTCGAGGTCGATCAGCGGCCGGCCCGCGAGCAGCGCGACCGCCGCCTGCACCCCGGCGCGGACGTCATCCGGCCGTACGGGCAGGACCCGCGGCTCGGCGGGCGGCAGCGGGGCGCGGAAGTCGCCGTCGGCCAGCAGGCCCCACACGTCGCCGAAGCTCGCGCGGCCGATCAGCCGCTCGACGTCGACGCCCCGGTAGCGCAGCGCGCCGCCGGCCCGGTCGGGCTCGGCGATCTCGGTCTTCATCGTCAGCATGCTCACCACTGTCGGCGGGCGACGTATAGTTGTCAACGTTGACTGAATCAACATGAGGAGGCCGCGGCGGTGCAGCTCACGACGGACGAGGTCGCGCGGCGGCTCGGGGTGCGCAAGGCGACGGTGTACGCGTATGTGAGCCGCGGCCTGCTGACGAGCAAGCGGCACGGCGACGGCAAGGAGAGCCTGTTCGACGAGGCGGAGGTCACCGCGTTCGCGGCCGGCCGGCGGCGGCCGGGCGTCGTCGAGCCCGAGGTGCGCACCGGGCTGACGTTGATCACCGGCGACGGCCTCTACTACCGCGGGCAGGACGTGTGCTCGCTGGCGGCGACGGCCTCGTTCGAATCGGTGGTGTCCCTGCTGTGGACAGGGTCGGCGGTCGCGGCCCCGCTGCGTCCCGACCCGGCGGTCCTGGCGGCCGTGCGGGCGGTGCTGGAGTCCCTGCCGGCGGACATGCGGGCAGCTGACCGACTGCGGATCGCCGTCGCGGCCGGAGCGCCGGCCGACAAGCTGCGCTTCGACCTGACTCCCCCGGCGGTCGTCGCCACCGGCCGCGCCCTGATCGGCACCATGGTGGCCGCCCTGGATCCGCGGGCGCCCGCGGGCGACTCACTCGCCGCCGCCTTGTGGCCATGCCTCACCGCCCGGGAGCCGGCCCCGGCAGGGATCGCCGCCCTGAACGCCGCCCTAGTGCTGCTGGCCGACCACGATCTGGCCGCGTCGACCTTCGCCGCCCGGGTGGCCGCGTCGACCCGTGCCGACCCCTGGTGGGTGGTCTCGGCGGGCCTGGCGGCCCTGGCCGGGCCCCTGCACGGCGCCGCGAGCGGGCTGGCCTACCAGCTGCTGGTGAGCCCGGACCCGGCGGCAGCCGTCGCGGAGCAGCGCCGGCTGCACGGCTCGGTCCCCGGCTTCGGGCATCCGCTGTATCCGGGCGGGGACCCCCGGGCCAGGGCGCTGCTCGAAGCCCTCCCGGAGGCCGAGGCCACCCACGCGGTCCTGGACGCGGCGGCCGGGCGCTCGGGCCTCGCCCCGAACATCGACTTCGCGCTGGCCGCCCTGGCCCTGACCACGGGGATGGGCGCGGACGCCGGCGAGGCCGTCTTCGCGATCGCGCGCACGGCCGGGTGGATCGCGCACGCGCTGGAGGAGTACGCGGACCAGCCGAGCCGCTTCCGCCCGACCGGCCGCTACGCGGGCCGCATCCCGTCCCCGCCGGGTTGAGACCTGGCACCACCGGGCCGAGATCCACGGGTCCGGCCGGCGTTGCGTGCCGGGGAGAAGCGGACGGCTCAGCCCGCCGCCGGAGGCGCCGACCTGGAAGAGAGCGGGCCGACGGACCCGGCCCGGGCGACAACCGGCCTCCCCGGGCGATCGCCGTCGGCCCCTCGGGGGTCGAGGGAAAGGTCTGATGAACATGGCGACGTCGGTGGCAGCGCCGAAGCAGCGATGGACGCTGAGCCGCAAGATCTATGCCGTGCTGGCGGGTCTGGGCATCGGTCTCCTCCTGATCGCGGTGGTCTCGTACAACTCTGTCGGCCACCTGCGGACGAATTCGGACCAGGTCGACCACACGTACCGCGTGCTGGAAGAGATCGACGCCATCGTGTCCAGCCTCAAGGACGCCGAGACGGGTCAGCGGGGTTTCGTCATCACGGGCGTACGGGACTACCTCGCCCCGTACGAGCAGGCGCAGCAGGACCTCGTCGCCGAACAGGAGGCCTTGCGGTCGCTGACCGCCGACAACGCGGCCCAGCAGCGGCGCCTCGACGAGCTGGCCCCCCTGGTCGATGCGAAGCTGGCCGAGCTCAAGGAGACCATCGACCTGCGCGCCGGCCCCGGAGGCTTCGACGCGGCCCTGAAGGTGGTCCTCACCGGCAAGGGCAAGGCGGTGATGGACAACATCCGCACCGTGCTGGCGGACATGTCCGGCGAGGAGCGCACGCTGCTCGAGAAGCGCAGCGCGGCGGCCGCCGCGTCCGCTGCCACCACGCGCTCGGTGATCATGTTCGGGAGCGGACTGCTGCTGGTGCTGACGGCGATCGCCGGGTGGGTGTTGTCGCGCCGGATCGCCGGGCCCGTGCACGACGTGACCGCGGCCCTGCGGGCACTCGAGCGCGGCGACCTCACCGTCACGGTGCCCGTGCGCACCACCGACGAGCTGGCCCTGATGGCCACGTCGCTGAACACGGCGAGCGCCGGGCTGCGCGAGACCATGGGCACGCGCATGTCACGGGCGGTGACGACCTTGTCCGAGGCGGCCCAGGAGCTCTCCCAGGTCAGCGCGACGCTGCAGGAGGGTGCGGCCGACGCGGCCGGCAAGGCGACCATCGCGACCTCGGCGACCGAGGAGGTCAACACGGGGGTGCAGTCGATCGCGGCGGGCGCCGAGCAGATGAGCGCCTCGATCACCGAGATCGCCTCCAACGCCTCGCGGGCCGCGGAGATCGCACACCAGGGCATGACCGTCGCCGAACGCACCAACGGCCAGGTCGCCGAGCTCGGCACCGCCAGCCAGGAGATCGGTGACGTGGTCCGGCTCATCACCTCCATCGCGGAGCAGACCAACCTGCTGGCGCTCAACGCCACCATCGAGGCCGCCCGCGCCGGCGAGCTGGGCAAGGGATTCGCCGTGGTGGCCGGCGAGGTCAAGGAGCTCGCCCAGCAGACCGCCAAGGCCACCGAGGAGATCACCGCCCGGATCGCCAACATCCAGGCCTCCAGCTCCTCCGCGGCGCAGGCGATCGGGGAGATCACCTCCGTCATCGGGCAGATCGGCGACTACACCACCACCATCGCCTCGGCCGTCGAGGAACAGACCGCCACCACCAGCGAGATGAGCCGCTCGGTGGCGGGCGCCGCCGCCAACAGCAACGAGGTCGCCCGGACGGTGTCCGGCGTCGCCCAGGTCGCCGGCGCCACCGCCGACGGGGCCAGGGCAACCCAGGAGGCCGCCGCCGACCTGACCCGCCTGGCCGACGAGCTCTCCGCCCTCGTCCGCGGATTCCGGCACTGACTCCGGGCGGCGGTCAGCCGACGTGGGCCGCGTACGACTCCAGGGTCATCCGCAGGATCTCGGGGCCGGGCCGGGACCACAGCGCCTCGTCGAATACCTCGACCTCGACCGGGCCGGTGTAGCCCGCGGCGTCCACGGCCTCGCGGAAGCGGCGCAGCTCCACGGATCCGGTGCCCGGCAGGCCGCGGCCCAGCAGCACGCCCGCCGGCAGCGGGGTGACCCAGTCGGCGGCCTGGAACGCGGCGATCCGGCCCTCGCGCCCGGCGCGGGCGATCTGGTCCCAGATCGTGTCGTCCCACCACAGGTGGTAGGTGTCCACGACCACGCCGACGGTGTCCGCCGGGTAGGGCGCCGCGAGGTCGAGCGCCTGGCCGAGGGTTGACACCACGCAGCGGTCCGAGCAGAACATCGGGTGCAGCGCCTCGATCCCGAGCCGGACGCCGGCCGCCCGGGCGTGGGGCACGAGCTCGCCGATCGCGGATCCCACGTGCGCGCGGGCGGCGTCGAGGTCGCGGCTGCCCTCCGGGAGGCCGCCGGACACGAGCACCAGCACCGGGGCGCCGACCGCGGCGGCCTCGTCGATGGCGCGCTTGTTCTCGTCGAGCCAGCCGGGCTGCTGGAAGAAGCCGCTGCGGCACAGCGACGTCACGGTCAGCCCGTGGTCGCGCATCAGCGCGGCGGACTTCTCGACGCCGTACTCCTGGATGTCCTCGCGCCAGAGCCCCACCTGCCCGACGCCCGCCGCGACGCAGCCGGCGGCCAGCTCGGGCAGCGGCCAGTGCTTGGTGGTGGCCTGGTTCAGGGAGAAGCGGCTCATCGGGCCCCCACGGTCACGGCCCACGCGGCGGCGCGGTGCGCCGCGAGCGAGGCATCGGGCAGGACGCCGGCCGCGTCGGCCAGGCGGATCAGCTCGGCGAGGTGCGCCGGGGAGCGGCCGCTCTGGGCGCCGGCGACCATGGTGAAGTGCTCCTGATGGCCGCCCAGCCACGCGAGGAACGCGATGCCCGTCTTGTAGAACCAGGTGGGCGCGGCGAACAGGTGCCGGGCGAGGGTCACGGTCGGGTCCAGGATCCGCTCGTACGCCGCCAGGTCACCGGCGTCGAGGGCCCGCAGCGCCGCAGCGGCCGGCGGGGCGATCGCCGCGAGCACGCCCAGCAGCGCGTCCGAGTGGCCCTCCGCATCCCCCCGGATCAGGGCGGGGTAGTTGAAGTCGTCGCCGGTGTACATCCGCACCGGCAGCCGCCGCCGCAGCGCGACCTCGAACGCCTCGTCGAGCAGGGACAGCTTGATCCCGTCGACCTTCCCGGGATGCGCGGCGATCAGCTCGCCCACCGTGTCGGCGGCCCGGGACACGTCGGTGCTGCCCCAGTACCCGGTCAGCGCCGGGTCGAAGGCCGGGCCGAGCCAGTGCAGGATGACCGGAACGCTCGTCTCGGAGAGCAGCCTGCCGTACACGTCGAGGTAGTGCCGAGGGGTCGTCGCGGCGGCCGCCAGGTGCCGGCTGCACATGAGGACCGGGGTGGCGCCGGCCTCCTGGACGTCGGTGAGCTGCTCCGCGTAGGCCTTGTGGATCTCGTCGAGGCTCGCCGGGCCGCTCGGCAGCTGGTCGGTCAGGACGCCGGCCGCGATGCTCCCGCCCACGGCGGCGGCCTCGCGCGCCGAGCGGTGGATCAGCTCGCGGGCGGTCGGATGGTCCAGGCCCATGCCGCGCTGCGCGGTGTCCATCGCCTCGGCGACCCCGAAGCCGTACGACCAGAGGTGCCGCCGGAACGCGAGCGTCGCCTCCCAGTCGGGCACGGCCGGCGCCCCCGGGACGTTCTCGGCCAGCGGATCGGCGACCACGTGCGCCGCGGCGTACGCGACCCGGGAGGTGAAGCGCTGCCCTCCGGCGCCCGCGGCTTGCTGCCCCGGGAGCGCGTACTCGGATCCCGTACCGGAGAAGGTGAAGGACCCGCCGGGGAGCCGGACCGTCGCGCTCACCGGTCGAGCTCCGGGATCTCGATCCGGCGCCCCTCGCGGGCGGACTGCAGGCCCAGCTCGGCCAGCTGCGTGCCGCGCGCGCCCGCCCACAGGTCCCACGTGTAGGGGGCGTCCTCGGCGACGTGCCGCAGGAACATCTCCCACTGCTCCTTGAACCCGTTGTCGAACTCCTCGTTGTCCGGCACCTCCTGCCACTGCTCGCGGAAGGAGTGCGTGACGGGCAGATCGGGATTCCAGACGGGCTTGGGGGTCGCCGCGCGGTGCTGGAAGCGGCAGCCGCGCAGTCCCGCCACGGCACTCCCCTCGGTGCCGTCCACCTGGAACTCGACCAGCTCGTCGCGGTGCACGCGCACCGCCCACGAGGAGTTGATCTGGGCGATCACGCCGCCGTCGAGCTCGAAGAGGGCGTACGCGGCGTCGTCGGCGGTGGCCTCGTACGCCTCGCCCTCCTCGTCCCACCGGCGCGGGATGTGCGTGGTGGCGAGCGCGGTCACGGCCCGCACCGGCGCGAAGATCTGCTCCAGCACGTAGTGCCAGTGCGGGAACATGTCGACGACGATGCCGCCCCCGTCGGCCGCCCGGTAGTTCCAGCTCGGCCGCTGCGCGCTCTGCCAGTCGCCCTCGAAGACCCAGTAGCCGAACTCCCCGCGTACGGACAGGATGCGCCCGAAGAACCCGCCGTCGACCAGCCGCTTGAGCTTGCGCAGGCCGGGCAGGAAAAGCTTGTCCTGCACCACGCCGTGGCGCACCCCCGCCGCGTCGGCCGCCCGGGCCAGGGCCACCGCGCCGCCGACCGTGGTGGCGATCGGCTTCTCGGTGTAGATGTGCTTGCCCGCGTCGATCGCCTGCAGGATCGCCTTCTCCCGCTCGCTGGTCACCTGCGCGTCGAAGTAGATCGAGACGTCGGGCCGGGCGAGCGCCGCCTCGAGGTCGGTGGTCCACTCGGTCAGCCCGTGCCGCCCGGCGATCTCGCGCAGCTTGGCCTCGCTGCGTCCGACCAGGACGGGCTCGGGCCAGAGCCGGCTGCCGTCGCGCAGCGGGAGGCCGCCCTGCTCCCGCAGGGCGAGCAGCGACCGGACGAGATGCTGCCGGTAGCCCATCCTCCCGGTCACACCGTTCATCACGATCCCGACGGGAATCCGAGCACCCACGGCCGCACCTCCTGAGGTAAGCGCTTTCCCGGCACGTTACCGGTGCGCGTTCCGCCGGGGCAAGGTGTGGTGAACTAAGGTGATCGGCGTGGCGACTCTGGCGGACGTCGCACGGCGGGCGGGGGTGTCCACGGCCACCGTGTCACGCATCATCAACAACAGCCCGAAACCGGTGGCCGAGGCGCTGCGCGAGCGGGTGCTGGCGGCCGTGGCCGAGCTGCAGTTCGTGCCCAACGCGAATGCGCAGCAGCTGGCCCGCGCCGACCGCACCGCCGTCGGCGTCATCGTGCACGACGTGTCCGACCCCTACTTCGCGGAGATCACCCGCGGCCTGCAGCGGGTGGCGACCGAGCACGGGCGGCTGGTCATCATCTGCAACAGCTACCGGGAGCCCGAGCGCGAGCTGGCGTACGTGGACCTGCTGCACGCCCACCGCACGGCCGCCATCGTCCTGGCCGGTTCGGGCTATGTGGACCCGGCGACGACCGAGCAGCTGGAGAGCAAGCTCCGTGTCTTCGAGGCGACCGGCGGCCGCATCGCCGTCATCGGCCGCCACGAGCACGCCGGCGACGCGATCGTCCCGGAGAACGAGCACGGCGGACGCCTCGCCGCGGACGCCCTCTACCGCCTCGGCCACACCACCATCGGCGTCATCGCCGGCCCCGAGCACCTCACGACCACGACCGACCGGCTCACCGGCGTGCGCTCGGCGGCCCGGGAGCACCGGCGCCGGCTCACGACCCGCCAGATCGAGTACGCGGGATTCGACCGCGCCGGCGGCATGGCGGCCACGGCACGGCTGCTCGACCGCAACCCCGGCCTCACCGCGATCGCCGCGCTCAACGACTCCATGGCGATCGGCGCCCTCGCCTGCCTGCGCGACCGTGGCCTGCGCGTCCCGGAGGACATCAGCGTCATCGGCTTCGACGACATGCCCGTGTCGGTGGACGTCACGCCGCCGCTGAGCACCGTCCGCCTGCCGCTCGAGGAGCTCGGCGTCCGCGCGATGTCCCTGGTCCTGGGCACCCCGTCGGACACCCCGCGCGTCGAGCACGCCGCCGCCTCCCTGGTCCTGCGCGGCACGACGGGACCACCGCCTTCGCCACCTCCGCCGCCCTCACCGCGGGGGTGATGACCGGACGCCGGACCGGGCTGGACGCGATGCGCACCGTCGTCGTCCTCGGCCTGGTGTTCTTCCACGCGGCGCTGGTCTTCGACACGCGCGACGACTTCTACGTCAAGAACGCGCGGACCACGTCCGCGGTCACGGTCGCCGCCGGGTTCGCCGTCGTGTGGGCCATGCCGCTGCTCTTCACCGTGGCGGGCATCGGCGCGCGGCACTCCCTGCGCAAGCGCGGCCCGGCCCGCTTCGCCCGCGAGCGCCTGATCCGCCTCGGCGTGCCGCTGGCCGTCGCCACGGTGACCATCGTCCCGGTGCCGCAATGGCTGCGCTACGGCGCTCCGAAGCCCTACTGGTCGTTCCTGACGCACCGGTTCTTCGACGTGCATCTGTCGCCCGCCGACTTCCCGTTCGTCGTGCAGGGCCCGGTGTTCGAGACGGGTCACCTCTGGTTCGTCGTGCTGCTGCTCTTCTTCTGCCCGGTCCTGCTGCTGGTCCCCGCCGACCGGCAGGGCCCGGACCACGTGGGCCTGTTGCTCCTGCTCGGCGCGCCGATCGCGCTGATCAGCGCCCTCGTGGGCCTGGAGGAGAGCTTCGCCGGCTGGAGCCGCTGGGCCTACCTGCTCTTCTTCCTGTACGGCTACCTGCTCGCCGGCCGCCGCGCGGTGATCAGGCGAGCCGTCCCGTGGACCGCGGCGCTCGGACCGGCATGCTTCCTCGCGAGCGCGCCGGCCCTGCTGACCGCGGACGACCCGTTCTCATCGCACGCGCCGGTCGTGATGCTCGGCCGGGCGGCGTACGGGATGGCGGGGTGGCTCGTGGTCCTGGCCTGCTACGAGCTGCTGATCCGGCGCCTCCTGCCCCGCGCCCGTGGTCAGGCGGCGACGGCCTCCTGACGGGTCGCGTGGCGGGTGCGGCCGCAGTTGGTGCAGGCCACGAAGTGCTGCGCCGGCCGCACCGGGAAGAGCGGCACGAAGAAGAGCGTGAACTTCGTCGTCCGCCGCACCAGCGTCTGCGCCGCGTACGCCCCGCACACCTCGCAGACGCCGGGGGCCGAGCCGATGAAGTGATCCTTGCCGCGAATGCCGAAGAGTAAGAACACCCACTCCACGGTACGGCCACCGGGCGACCCCCGCACGCCGAGGGATTACCGCTGCTCACGGTGGGTACGCCTAGGGCATGACCGAAACACGGACGCGGCCGGACGACTCCTCCACCGGGGCGCTGGTCAGCCAGATGAGCGAGCAGGTGTCGACCCTCGTGCGCGAGGAGCTGGCGCTGGCCCGGACGGAAATGGTGGAAAAGGGGAAGAAGGCCGGAAAGGGCGCCGGGTTGCTCGGCGGCGCCGGCGTCATCGCCCTGTACGGCCTGGGCGCCCTCTTCGTCACGATCGGCGCCGCCCTGGCGCTCGTGTGGCCGGCGTGGCTGGCCGCACTCACCGTGACCGTGCTGGTGCTCGTAATCGCCGGCGTGGCGGCCCTCCTGGGCAAGAAGCAGGTCAGCGAGGCCACTCCCCCGGCGCCCACGGATGCGATCGACAGCACGAAGCGTGACGTCGACGCGGTGAAGCGCGCCGCCCACCGGTAGCGTCGGGGGATGACCTACGTCGCCTCCACCGATCGTTACGACAGCATGCAGTACCGCCGGACGGGCAGGTCGGGACTCGACCTGCCCGTGCTCTCCCTCGGCCTCTGGCACAACTTCGGCGACGACAAGCCGTTCGACACGCAGCGGGCGATCACGCGGCGCGCGTTCGACCTCGGCATCACGCACTTCGACCTGGCGAACAACTACGGCCCCCCGTACGGGTCCGCCGAGGTCAACTTCGGCCGGCTGCTGCGCGAGGACTTCCGGCCGTACCGGGACGAGCTCGTCATCTCCACGAAGGCCGGCTGGGACATGTGGCCCGGCCCCTACGGCCAGGGCGGCGGCAGCCGCAAGTACGTCCTCGCCAGCCTCGACCAGTCCCTGGCCCGCATGGGCCTGGACCACGTCGACATCTTCTACTCGCACCGCTTCGACCCGGACACCCCGCTGGAGGAGACCGCCGCGGCGCTGGACACGGCCGTCCGCCAGGGCAAGGCGCTGTACGTCGGCATCTCCTCCTACGACGCCGAGCACACCCGCACGATGGCCGGCCTGCTGCGCGAGCTGGGCACCCCGCTGCTGATCCACCAGCCCTCCTACTCGATGCTCAACCGCTGGATCGAGACCGAGGGCCTGCTCGACGCCACCGCCGACCTGGGCGTGGGCGTCATCGGCTTCACCGCGCTCGCCCAGGGCCTGCTCACCGGCAAGTACCTCGGCGGCATCCCCTCGGGCTCCCGCGCCACCCAGGGCAAGTCCCTCGACCCCGAGTGGCTCGACGAGGGCCTGGTGGGCCGCCTGAACGCGCTGAACGACATCGCGTCGGCCCGCGGCCAGAGCCTCGCCCAGCTCGCCCTGGTCTGGGCCCTCCGCGACCCCCGCGTCACCTCCCTGGTCATCGGGGCCAGCAGCGTCGACCAGCTGGACCAGAACGTCGCCGCCCTGGCCCACCCCGACCTCACCCCCGACGAGCTCGACGCCATCGAGAAAATCCTCGCCGGCACGACCGCGGACGTCGACCTCTGGCGCGACGCCCGCCAGGGCACCCTCTGACCCGAGCTCCATCATCGGCCCGGCTGCCCAGCGTCGCGCACCGAGGGCGCCGGGCCAGCCGGCTCCGGCTGCATCTCGCTCATCGCGCCCATCGGGCTACCGCCCACCTTCACCTGCGCTGTGACGAGCTGCAGTTAACTACGGATTACGCCCAGCAGCCCGGGATCGCGACCTTGGTGTCCTCACCCCAGCCCGCGGCGTGTGCCCAAGCTGTACAGACACCCGCCGCGCGGCTGGCCACCGCGATCTTGCGTAGTCCCGCCCCGTGGAGCGGGCGTTCCCTCGACCTCGCCGCCGCCCGCAGCCTCCTCGTCAGCACCGGACAGGAGTATCGCTTCGTCCACCCGCTCGTCGCCGACCTCGCGCACGCGTACACCGTCATGGGCTACGCGCCGTCCGTCGCCGTCCAGCAGTTACGGCTCATCCAGGCGGCCCTCGACGGCCGGCGACCGGCGCCCGCGGGCGAGCGGGCCTCCTGAATGGATCTCCAGGTATCGTTTCGGTGACGTAACGAGCGCGCCACCCCCTCGTGTCGCATAGATTGTGGCCCATAGAGGTCATGACGGGAGGGGTCGACGATGACACGCCGAACCGGACTAGACACAAACCGCGGGCTCAGCCGCCGGTCGTTGCTCGCGCTCGGGGCCGGGGCGGCCGCCGCGCCGCTGCTCGGGGCCTGCGGGGGCGTCTCGACGAGCGGGGCCGAGGGCGGCGAGGGCTCGGTCACGCTGATGTCCAATCAGTTCAGCCCCGTCGAGGAGCGGCAGCGCTTCGAGGAGATTCTCGCCAAGCGGGTGACCGGGGAGAAGGTCGCCTTCAACCAGGTGGAGACCGGCATCTTCGCGTCCACGCTGCAGACCCAGGTCGACGCCGGGAAGGTGCAGGTGAGCCTGGTCGGGGCGCTGCACGGCGACCTGGCGCAGCACCGGGACCGGCTGATCGACCTCGACGACGTGCTCGGCGGGCTGGACGATCGCGGCTTCGCGACCGATGTGACGGAGCTGGCGAAGCTCGGCGGGACGACCACGAAGTACATCCCGTGGATGCAGGCCAGCTACGTGCTCGCGGTGAACAAGAAAGCGCTGCAGTGGCTGCCGTCCGGCGTGGACGTCACCAAGCTCACGTACGACCAGCTGCTCGACTGGATGACGGCGGCGCGCGCGGGCAACGGCAACAAGGCGGTCTTCGGGATCCCGGCCGGCGTCAAGGGGCTCTACCACCGGTTCTTCCAGGGCTTCCTGCTGCCCAGTTTCACCGGGGGGCAGATCACCACGTTCCGCAGCCCGGAGGCGGTGACCGCGTGGACGTACATGAAGGAGCTCTGGGCCCAGACCGCGACGGCCTCGACCAACTACGACAACCTGCAGGAGCCGTTGCAGCGCGGTGAGGTGCTCGTCGGCTTCGACCACGTGGCGCGGCTGGCCGGGGCGCCCGCCGCGAAGCCGGACGACTGGCTCATGGTGCCGGCGCCCAGCGGGCCGAAGGGGCTCGGCTACATGCTGGTGCTCGCCGGGCTCGGCATCCCCGAGGGCGCGCCGGAGGCCGGCAAGGCCAAGGAGGTCATCAAGGCGCTCACCACGCCCGAGGTGCAGGTGGACGTGCTCAAGGCGAACTCGTTCTTCCCGGTGACCAACGCGCAGATCCCCGCCGATCTGCCCGGCGCTGTCGCCCTGGCCGAGGGCGCGGTCAGCAAGCAGCGCGACGCCGAGAACGCCATCCTGTCGCTGCCGCCGGTCGGCCTGGGCGCCCGGGACGGCGAGGTCGGCCAGATCTTCAAGAACTGCTTCAAGGAGATCTGCCTCGACGGCAAGCCGGTGCAGCAGGTGCTCGACGCCCAGGCGACCGAGCTCAACAAGATCATGGACGAACTCAAGATCCCGTGCTGGCAGCCCGACCCCGCCGGTACGACCTGCCGAGCCGCCTGATGGGCAACGGCGCGAGATCACGGGGTGCCCTGCTGCTCATCCTGCCGTCGATCGTGTTCATGGCGGCGCTGTTCCTGTGGCCGTTGCTGGCCGGGATCTGGCAGGCGTTCTCGGGGCCGGACGGGCTCACCACCGCCTGGTTCTCCCGGATGGCCGACGACCCGTACTTCTGGGAGGCCACCCGGAACACCGCGCTGCTCATCGTGGTGCTGATCCCGCTGCAGTTCGGCCTGGCGATCCTCATGGCGCTCCTGCTGCGCCAGCGGCCCCGCCTGGCCGGGCTGCACTTCTACATCTGGGTGGTGCCGCTGGCGATCAGCGACCTGGCGGCCGGGCTCGTGTGGCTGTCCGTCTTCACCGACCGCGGCTATCTCAACTCGGTGCTCGAACACCTGGGCATCGGCTCGTACGCGTGGCTGTCCTTCGAGCACCCCGGCACGATGTTCCTGGCCGTGGTGCTCGCCGAGCTGTGGCGGGCGACGTCGCTGGTCTTCGTCATCGTGGTCGCCGGCCTGCAGGGCGTGCCCCGCGACTACGACGAGGCCGCCGAGGTCTTCGGCGCCTCCTACTGGCAGCGCGTGTGGCACGTGCTGCTGCCCCAGCTGCGGCCGAGCCTGCAGGTCGCGCTCATCCTGCGGACGATCCTCGCGCTGGAGGCCTTCGCCGTGGCGCAGGCCCTCACGGGCCGCAACTTCCCGTTGCTGGTCGGCGAGACGTACCAGTGGTACTACACGCTGCAGAATCCGAACGTGGCGACCGCGATCGCGCTCGTCGTCCTGGCGCTGTCGATCCTCGCCGCGATCGGCTATCTGCGACTCATGCGGCGTACGCCGGGGGTGGGCTGATGTCGCGCCGCTCACGTCTCTGGGTGCAGCTGGGCTGCATCGCGGTGAGCCTGTTCATGGGTGTGCCGCTCTACCTCATCACGCTCGCCGCGCTGTCCAGCCGGGAGTCGCTCAACGAGTTCCCGCTGCCGCTGCTGCCGACGAGCCTGTCCGGCGAGACGATGTCGACGTTCCTGCGGTCGACGGGCATCGTGGGCGGGCTGGTCAACTCGCTGACCATCGGGCTGACCACGGTCGTCCTGGCGCTGCTGCTCGGCCTGCCCGCCGGGTACGCGCTCGCCCGCTACGCGTTCCGCGGCAGGGACCCGTACCAGCTGGGGCTGTTGCTCACGCGGGCGCTGCCGATCGTCGTGCTGTCCGTACCCCTGGGCCGGATCTTTCTCGATGTCGGTCTCTACGACAGCACCTACGCGGTCACCCTGTTGCACACCGCGCTGGCCCTGCCGACGACCGTGCTCATCACGTCGGCGATCTTCCTCGGGGTCTCGCGCGAGCAGGAGGAGGCGGCGATGATCTTCGGCGCGTCCCCGTTCGCGGCGTTCGCGCGGATCGTCGTGCCGCAGGCGCTGCCCGGGATCGCGGCGTCGGCCATGTTCACCTTCGTCCTGTCCTGGAACGAGGTGCTGGGCGCCAGCATCCTCACCCTCAACCGGCGCACCCTGCCCGCGCAGGTGCTCGCCACGCTGGCCGACTCGCCGCTGGCGTTCCGCTTCGCGGGCGGCCTGGCGCTCGTCCTGCCGGCCCTGATCTTCATCGCCGTCGCCCGGCGCTACCTGCTCAACATGTGGGGAACCACGCTCCGCTGAAAGGACGCTCCATGGCCGGTGTGACCGTGAGCAACTTGGTGAAGACCTATCCGTCGGGCAGCCGGCGGGCGACCGACGACGTGTCCCTCGAGGTGGCGGACGGCGAGTTCCTGGTGCTGGTCGGCCCGAGCGGCTGCGGCAAGACGACGCTGCTGCGCATGGTGGCCGGCCTGGAGATCCCCGACAGCGGCACGGTCACGATCGGCGGGCGCGACGTCACCCGGCTGCCGGCGCGCGACCGGGGCCTGTCGATGGTCTTCCAGTCGTACGCGATCTTCCCGCACCTCAAGGTCCGCGACAACATCGGCTTCGGCCTGCGCATGCGCAAGGTCGACAAGTCCGCTCTGCGGGACAAGGTCGAGCGGGCGGCGGAGCTGCTGGACCTGAGCGACTACCTGGACCGTTACCCCGCGCAGCTCTCCGGCGGCCAGCGCCAGCGCGTCGCGGTCGCCCGGGCCATCGCCGTCGACGCCGACGTCCTGCTCATGGACGAGCCACTGTCCAACCTCGACGCCCTGCTGCGCATGCAGTTCCGCGCCGAGCTCAAGAAGATCGTGGCCCGCCTCGGCACGACAACGTTGTACGTCACCCACGACCAGGCCGAGGCCATGAGCCTCGGCGACCGGGTCGCGGTGCTGCGCGACGGCAGGATCATCCAGGCCGGGGCGCCCATGCAGGTGTACGACCAGCCGGCCGACCGGTTCGTCGGCGGCTTCCTGGGCGCCCCGCCGATGAACTTCTTCGACGCCGTCGTGCAGGACGGCAAGCTCGTCGTCGGGGACGTGTCGCTGGACGCCCCGGCCCGGCTCGCCGGCTGGGCGGACAAGAAGGTCACCGTGGGCGTCCGCGCCGAGAACATCGAGGTCGGCGGCGACGGCCTCACCGGCGGGCTCCGCGGCGGCTTCACCGGCGAGGTCGAGGTGGCCGAGCCCACGGGGGCGGCGGTCCTGCTCACCGTGCGCTGGGCGGGTGGCGAGCTGAAGATCCAGGCGGGGGCCGGCTTCCGGGCCGCCGCCGGCGACCGGGTGGATTTCCACTTCCCGGGTACGGCCCTCCGCTTCTTCGACCCGGAGACCGGCCTCGCCCTCTAGCGCCTTGTCACGCGCGTGCAGCGGGTGACGTACGGCATCTCGATCTCGCCGGCGTCACCCACCAGCGCCGCCACGTCCGCCAGCAGTCGCTCCCGCTCGTCGTCCGGCAGCACGATCACGTAGCTCCGCGACGCCACCATGTCGAGCAGCTCGGCGCGCGTCAGCCGATGCCGCCACCGGATCTCCGTCCGCTCCGGAGCGCCGAACGGCTCCCCGATCACCGGCGCCGTATCGAGCTCGCCCCGCGTGTGCCGCCGCAGCAGCTCGTCCAGCCGGGCGACCCGCGGCTCACTGTGGTCCCGGATGTTCCAGATCAGGCTGAGCGTCCCGCCCGGCCGCAGCACCCGCGCCACCTCCGGCACGGCGACCGCCGGATCCACCCAGTGCCACGCCTGCGCCACCACGACGGCATCCACACTGCCGTCCGCCAGCGGGATCCGCTCGGCGGCGCCCTCGAGCGCCGTCGCCTCCGGCACGGCCCCGGCCAGCTGCTCCCGCATCCGCGCCGACGGCTCGACAGCCACGACGTCCAGCCCGGCGTCCACGAGCACCCGGGTCAGCTTCCCCGTCCCCGCCCCGAGATCGAGCACCCGTCGCGCCCCGGCCGGCACCGCCCACGCCACGACCTCGGCCGGGTAGGGTGGCCGTCCTCGCTCGTACGCATCGGCCGCCCGGTCGAACGACGCCGCGTGCACTTCCCGCTCGGTAGTCATGCTCCGCAGCCTGCCCGAACCTGCACACAATCTCCACCAACCCGGCGCCGGCGCGGGCTTGAATCGCCTGGTGGATCACATCGCGTACCTGGACACCGCCGCAGCCACCCCGATCGGTGCCGCTTACAAGCAGCGCTCCGTGGCCATGCTCGACGTGCGCCCCGGCCACACCGTCGTGGATCTGGGCTGCGGCCCGGGCACGGACCTCGGCCGCCTCGCCACGGCCGCGCCCGGCGTACGGGTGATCGGCGTCGACAACGACCCGCGCATGCTCGCCGCGGCCGGTCGGCGCCGTCCCACCGCCGAACTCCACAAGGGCGACCTGCACCACCTGCCATTGCCCGGCGCCTGCGCCGACCGTGCCCGCACCGACCGGGTCCTGCAGCACGTCGGCGACCCGGCCCGCGTGCTCGCCGAGGCGCATCGCATCCTGCGCCGGGGCGGACTACTGGGCCTGGCCGAACCCGACTGGGACACCCTCGCGGTGGCCGACGAGGATCTGGCCACCAGCCGCGCCTTCGCCCGCTTCGTCGCCGGCCGCGTGCGTAACCCCGCGATCGGTCGCGACCTCGTCCGTCTGTGCACCGCGGCCGGCTTCCGGGTCCGGGAGGTGACACCGACGCCCATCATGTTCCGCGACTTCGCGACCGCGGATGCGATCCTCGGCCTGCGCCGCAACGCGGATCGGGCGGCGGCGGCCGGGGAGCTGCCCGGGCCGGCCGCCGCGGCGTGGATCACGCGCCAGCAGCGGGGCCCGGTCGTCGCCGGGTTCACCTGCTACCTGGTGACCGCCGAAGTGCGCCGGTGATGCGCCGGTCGGGGGGAGGCTCGCAGCTTGCCACGCCGGACCCGACCCGTTCTCGCCCCGGGAACTTGCCACACCGCTCGCCGGCCTGCTCACGTCCGGAAGCCCCCCGGCGCCGGCGACACTCGGGGTGTGAGAACAGGACGGAACCACGGCAGCCGTCACACTGGGGGCATGGATCGAGATCTGCACGCGGCCCACGAGCTGGCCGTATCGCTCGCCGTCCGGGCCGGGCGGCTGCAACTGGAGCGGCGCGACACCCTCCGGGTCGGGGCACCCAAGGCGCACGTCAACGATGTCGTCTCGGATGTCGACATCGCCAGTGAGCAGCTGATCGTGGGGGCGGTCCGGGAGGCCTGGCCGGAGGATGCGATCCAGGCCGAGGAGGGGCACGGGCGGGCCGGGACGAGCGGCTGGACCTGGGTGGTCGACCCCTTGGACGGGACGCGGAACTACATCAGCCGGACCGGGCCGTGGTCGGTGTGCATCGCGCTCCACGAGGGCGACGAGGCGCGGGTGGCGGTGGTGCACGAGCCGGTCGCCGGGGAGACGTTCAGCGCCGTTGCCGGTGCCGGTGCGGAGCTGAACGGCGAGCCGCTCGCGGTGACGGGCGGGACGTCGCTGGAGAAGGCGCTGGTGGGGGTCAGTTTCCAGCCCAACCCGGCGACGAAGGAGCGGGCGGGCAGGGTGATTCGCGAGCTGCTTCCCCGCGCCGGGGACATCCGGCGGCTGCCGGCCGCGCTCAATCTGGTGTACCAGGCGGCCGAGCGGCTCGACGGCGGCCTGACGCTCGACACGTTCCTGTGGGACATCGCCGCCGGCGTCCTGATCGCCCGGGAAGCCGGCGTCGTCCTCTCCGACTGCTCGACCGAGCTCACGGTCGGCGCCGCCCCGGCATTGTGGCCGGAGCTCTCCGCCCTCGTGCGCGCGGCGGACGCCGCCTGACCGCAAGAGCGGCCAGGCGGCCCCACGGCTAGGAGGTCACCGGCAGGGAGATCTGCGAGACGCCCGAGCGGACGCCGACCACGGTGCCCGCCGGGTAGCGCAGGGTGTGGTCGCGCTCGGTGGAGATCAGCACCACGCCGATCCGGTGGCCCGCGGCGAACACGTGGTCCTGGGTCTGCAGCTCCCACCGGAAGGTGTACGGCTGCCCGGCCCGGATCGGCGTGGTCACGGCCGGGGAGAGCCGGTTGCGCACGTCGGTCCACCCCATGGACACGATCTCGTACGGAGTGGACGCCGTCACGTACTCCCGCTGCGCGAAGCAGCCCGGATCCCCCTCGATCCCCGGCCCGATGCAGTCCTGCGTCGGCAGGGTGCGGATGCCCGCGTACCGCTCGGCCGTCCCGTAGTCCACGAGCAGGGCCGTCAGGTACGGCGAGTCGCCGGTCAGGTCGGCTCGCACGCTGATCGTCGGCGTCCCGGAGAGCCGCACCTGCGACGTCAGCGGGGCCGACACGTAGGCGAGCCGGTTCGGATCCTGTCCGTCCGGTGCGGATGCGAGGTCGGCGGCCGTACGCGCGGGATTGTCGACGAACGTCTCGCGCACCACCGGCCCGGCCCCCAGCGTCCCGCCGGCGCCCAGCGGGAAGGTCCGGGGCGAGGCGACCGGCCACGTCCGGGAGGTCTGCCAGACGTTCGGGGCCGTCTCGACGTCGGCGACCGGATCCCGCATGATCCCCGTGTCGATCCGGTAGAGCCACTGGTCGAACCAGCGGTGCAGCGTCTCGAGCCAGACCTGGCGGCGCACGGTGAACGCGTCGGTGTGCGGGCCCTGGTGCAGCCAGATCTTGCGGGGCACGCCGGCCTTGCCGAGCGCGTCCCACCACTGCCCGGCCTGCAGGGTCCGCACGTTGTCGTCGTGCAGCCCGTGCACCAGGAAGACGCTGGCCCGGACGCGCGACGCGTCCCGCACGTAGTTGCGCTCGTCCCAATAGGCGCTGTAGTCGCCGGTCACCCGGTCCTGGTCACGCTCCAGGGCCGCCATGACGCCGGCACACACCTCCGGGTTCGCCCGCGTGAGGACGGCCTTGGCCAGCACGTCGGTGTCCTCGCCCTGGTAGCCGCCGGGCGCGACCACGCCGCCGTTGGCGCGGTAGTAGTCGTACCAGCTGGAGATGCCCGCGATGGGCACGATCGTCTCCAGGCCGCGCACGCCGGTGGCGGCCACGGCGTTCGGCAGCGTGCCGTTGTAGGAGACCCCGATCATGCCCGTACGCCCGGAGGACCACGACGCCCGCACCGGCGCACCCGCGGCGTCGACCCCGCGCGCCCGCCCGTTGAGCCAGTCGACGACGGCCTTCATGCCCAGCGTCTCGTTGCGCCCGCCGGAGGTGGGACAGCCGGTGGAGCCGCCGGTGCCGAGGCTGTCCGCGAACACGACCGCGTAGCCCCGGGGCACGAAGTAGTTGTCGAGGTATCCCGAGAAGAAGATCTCGGGGTCCGCCGTCGCCGCCGCCCGCCGCTGCCCGGCGCCGCGGTCGATGTCGTCGTGGTTGGGCACGTCGTTGAGGCCCGCGTAGTACGGGCTCGGCTGGAAGATCACCGGGATCGGGCCGGTCGCCTCGCGCGGGCGGATGATGCGCACGGCCACCCGATCGGGTTGTCCGTCGGCGTCACTGTCCACGGGAGCCTGAACCCAGACCTCCTCCCGGACGGCCTGGGTGTAGTCGTAGAGGGGCTGGGTGCCGGTGGCCGGCCCCGGCGGCGCGGCCGCCGCGGGAACGGACACACCCGTCAAGGACACGGTCAGCGCTGCGAGGAGTATCACCGTCCGCCTGGGATGCATGCCTTACCCTATCGTCCGGCATCGATAAGCAGAGGAGGCGACGACCCTTGTCCGGTACGGATCACGGGCACGCCCGGCGCACGATCGTGTTCGCCGTCGCGC
>NZ_JAUQWH010000155.1 GCF_030757795.1 Actinoplanes oryzae | reverse complement strand
AGACGTTCGCGGGTGTGGCGGCGCTGCTCGTGCCGCTGACCGAACCGGGCGCGGGGCTGGCGGCCTTCGTGGCGGGCATGGCCGGGGTCGTCTTCGGGGTGGTGGGCGGCAACGTGCTCGGCGGCAGCTTCCGCCAGGCCTACTGCCCGCCGGCGCTGCTCGGCAGGGTCGTCACCGGCATGCAGTTCGTCAACCTGGGCACGATCCCGATCGGCGCGGTGCTGGGCGGGGCGCTGGCCACGGCGGCCGGCGTGCGCTGGGCGATCGGCGTGATGAGCATCGCGTACGCCGTCAGCGGCCTGATCATCCTCCTCGGCCCCCTCGCCCGCCGCCGCGACCTGCCCACCGCCCCGGCATGAGGCGGCTACTGCTCGGCGGCCCGTCGCGCCCGCGCCCGGCGCTTTCCTTCGTGCATCGCCGCCACGCGGGCCACGGGGATCGTGTGCCCCTCTGCCACGAGGTCCGCCGGCAGCCGGTAGGGCCCGGGCATCGCCCCGGTCCACGGGTCACCGTCGTCGAGCAGTGCGGGGGCCGTGCGTACGGTGAAGTCGGCGGGCTTGATCTTCCCCAGCCGATCCCACGCGACCGGGAACGAGACGGGCAGCCCGGGCCGCACGCGCGGACTGTAGGCGGCGACCACGCTCGCGCCGCCGGACCGCGTCGCGTCCAGGAAGACCTTGCCGTGCCGGTCCGCGACGATGAACGCCGTCGTCGCGAGGGACGGGTCGAGGCGCTCGGCCCGCGCGGCGACGGCCCGGGTCGCGGCGGCCACGTCCTCCGTACGGTCGGAGCCGTCCAGCGGCACGAAGATGTGCACGCCCTTCGACCCGCTGGTCTTGACGGCGCCGTCGAGTCCCGCGTCGGTGAGCGCGCGGCGGACCAGTTCGGCGGCGCGTACGACCGCAGTGAAGTCGCCGCCCTCGGGCGGGTCCAGGTCCATGATGAGGTGCGTGGGGTGCTCGCGGTCCGCCACGGTCATGAGCGTGGGGTGGTACTCGATCGCGCGCTGGTTGCCGAACCACAGCAGGGTGCGGCGGTCGTTGCACAGGGCGTACGTGATCTCGCGGTGCGACGCCTCCGCCCACACCTCGGTGCGCGGCACCCACTCGGGCGTGTACTTCGGGAGGTTCTTCTGCATGAACCTGTCCTGGCCCCGCAGCACGCGCACCACGGAGAGCGGCCTGTCCCGCAGCACGGCGATCATCGGCTCGCGCACCGCGTCGAGATAGTCGACGAGCTCCCGCTTGGTGACCCCGGCGCCCGGGAAGAGCTCCTCGTCGAGGTTGCTCAGCGAGACACCGGCGCGCTCCTCGCGCGGGGCGGCCATCAGATCGCCCGCACCATGCTGATCGCGGGGATCACCATGACCAGCGTCAGGACGGCGTAGCACCCGCTGGTGAAGAACAGCCCGGCCCGCGTCGCGAGCACCGCAGCGGTGAACGGCAGCACGATCGCGCACATCGCCGCCAGCAGGATCGCCGCGGCCGAGCGCTCGGCGCCGAGCACGCCCCAGCCGAGCAGGAACGGCACGAGCACCAGCCACGCGATCGTCACCACGGTGATGCGCAGGGCGGCCTCGACCCGGCGGGCGGCGGCACGGCGGTCCGCGCGGATCTCCTCGGGTGTCCGGTGCACGACCGGGCGCCGGGTCTGCTCCAACTCGACCGTCACTCCCAGCACTGTAGGGCAGGTCAGGGCGTTGCGCGCGGTGGGCGCTCCCCACTGCCGCGGGGAATCACGCTCGTGGAGATCGTCACCGTGCGGGCCGGCCCGCGGAACCCGCTGATCCGCTCGTGGGCCAGCCGCGCCGCCTCCCGGCCCATCGCCACGGAGTCGTGCGCGACCACCGTGGTCCCGATGACGTCGGCCAGGTCGAAGTCGTCGAAGCCGACCAGCGCCGGCGGGTCGCCGGCGCCGCGCAGCGCGCGGAGGGCGCCCGTGGTGAGCCGGTTGTTCGTGGTGAACAGCGCGGTCGGCGGCTCCGGCAGCGCGAGCAGGTCGCGGACCACCTGCTCGGCGCGGTCCACGTCGTGCACGTCGGTGCGCAGGTAGGGCTCCCAGTCCGCGTTGCCGGCCGCCCGCATCGCCTGCACGAACCCGTCGATGCGGCCCCGCTGCGGCGCCTTGCGGGCCAGGTCGGCGACCAGGGCGACCCGGCGGTGACCGCCCGCGAGCAGGTGCTCGGCCGCGGCCCGGGCGCCGCCCACGTTGTCGATCAGCACGGCGTCGGCGGCGAGCCCGTCCGGCGGCCGGTCCAGGAAGACGAACGGCACGCCCTCGACGGCCAGGTGGTCGTGGCGCTCGCCGCTGGGCACGACGAGCAGGGCCCGGACCCGGCGCTGCAGGAACGCCTCCACCAGCGACCGCTCGAGCTCGGCGTCCTCGTCGTTGTTGGCGGTGACCAGCTGCAGGCCGTGCTGGCGCAGCTCGCGCTCGATGCCGCTGGCCACGGCCGAGTAGAACGGGTTGGTGAGGTCGCCGCTGATCAGCCCGACCAACGCGGAGGTGGCGCCGCGGCGCAGCTCGCGGGCGATGCCGTTGATCCGGTAGCCGAGCCGGTCGGCGGCCTCGCGGACCCGGCGCCCGGTGTCCTCGGCGACGTTGGGCTCGTCGTTCAGGGCGCGGGACGCGGTCTTGAGGCTGACCCCGGCCAGGGCCGCGACCTGGGTGAGCGTCGGCCGGCGTCCGGCCGCCGCGTCGACGAGCCCGTCGCCGGGACGGGATGCGGACATGCTGCTCCGTGTCCTCGCGCTTGGTGAGCCTGCTGGGCTGCAGCCTGCTGGGGAACAGAAGTATGACATCGACGGCCGCCGTGCCCCACCCCGCGGTGCCCGAATCCAGCCGATCGGCGTATTTCGCGCCGTGTGCACCGGGGGCGGCGCTTGACCTTCCCCCCGGGTCAAGGTCCACAGTCGTCGCGTTGTCACCGACGAAGGGATCGGGGAGTTGGAGCTGCTCACGATCGGTGCGTTCGCGCGGGCGGCCCGGCTGTCGCCGAAGGCGCTGCGGCTCTACGACGAGCTGGGGCTGCTGCGCCCGGCGGCGGTGGACGCCGACTCGGGCTACCGCTTCTACGACCCGGCACAGCTGGACCGCGCCCGGCTCGTGGCGTGGATGCGCCGGCTCGGCCTCCCGCTGGCCCGGATCCGCGAGCTCGCGGAGCTGCCGGGTGCCGAGGCCGCCGAGGCGATCACCGCCTGGATGGCGCAGGCCGAGGCGGAACTCGCCGCCCGCGGCCGGCTCGCCGGCTTCCTCGTCGACTACCTCACCGGAAGGGGAGCACCCATGTCCGACACCTCCGCCGCTCTCGGCCTGCGGTTCGCCGCCGGCACCGCGCAGGGCCGGGTCCGCGACACCCACCAGGACCACGCGTACGCGGGCAGCACCCTCCTCGCCGTCGCCGACGGCGGCGGTCCCCACGGGGATCGGGCGGCCGCCGCTGCCGTCGCGGCGTTCCGTGACCTGGCCCCGGAGCTCGCCCCGCTCGAAGCCCTCGACCAGGGTGTCCGGGCCGCCGACGCCGCCGTCCGCGCGCTGCCCCCGGGCGACGACGGAGCCCCGTTCACCACGCTGACGGCGCTCGTCTGGTCGGGCAGCCGCATCGGCGTGGCGCACATCGGCGACAGCCGGGCGTACCTGCTGCGCGGCGGCGAGCTGTCCCGTTTCACCGACGACCACAGCTACGTCCAGCAGCTGGTCGACGCGGGCGAGCTGCCGGCGGCTCAGGCTCTGGCGCACCCCCAGCGACCCCTTCTCGTACGGGCCCTGGGCGCGAGCGGCGAAGCGGACGTCTCCCTGCGCACCGCCCTCCCGGGCGACCGCTACCTGCTGTGCACCGACGGGCTGTGGGCCACGGTGCCGGGGCTGGCCGAGCTGCTCACGGGCACCGATCCCCGGGCGACGGTCGACCGGCTGCTCGCCGCGGCCGACGACGCGGGCGCCCCGGACAACGTCGCCTGCGTGGTCGCCGACGTCGTGCCGGTCTGATCCGCCGCGTACTCCCCGGGGAGTACGGCCGTAGTCCTCCGGGCGTGTCCACAGTGTCGGCTGCGGGAGGACGCGCCCGGCGGGGTTTACCGGAAGCCTCCGAGGCATGAGGATTCCGGGAGAGGCGGAGAGGTGGGCCGTGCGGACGCTGCTGGTGATCGGCTCGGGGCTGACGCTGGTCGGCGTGCCGGCGGGGCTGGCGCTGACCGGCGGGCACGTCGACGGGGCGAGCACGGCGGCGCTCGCGGTGACGCTGGCGGGGCTCGTGCTGCTGCTGGGGCGGTGGCCGGTGGCCGTACTCGTGATCTCGCTCCTGTCCGTGGCGGCGCTGCGCGGTGCGGACCTGATCGGGGTGGGTGCGGTCTGGCCGGCCACCGCGGCGTTCGTGGCCGTGCTGGCGGAGGGGCGCTACCGGATCGCCGTCGTCGCCGGGGCGCTCGCGCTCTGGTACGGCTTCGTCTGGGACCACTACGTGCAGCTCCAGCCCTTCGAGGTCGCCGTGACGCACCTCGGCGTGGAGACGCTGTGGCTGACGGCGGCGCTCGCGGTCACGTACGCCTATGTCAGCACCCGGCGCTGGCAGGACGAGGTCGCCGGGCGGTTGCGGCAGACGCTGGTGCGGCAGGAGGCCGAGGCCCGGCAGCGGCAGGCGGAGGAGCGGGTCGACATCGCGCGCGACCTGCACGACGTCGTGGCGCACACCCTCGCCGTCGTCGGCGTGCACCTGAACGTGGCGCTGGACGCCTTCGACGACGATCCGGCCGAGGCCCGCGCGGCCGTGCGGCTGGCCCAGGACGTGCGTGGCCGCGCCATGGCGGACCTGAGGACGCTCGTGACGGTGCTGCGCCGCGAGCCGGGGCTGGACTCGATCGAGACGCTGGCCGGCCGGGTCCGGGACGCCGGTGTCGACGTCCACGTCACGGAGTCCGGGTCCCGCGCGGACGTGCCGGTGGCAGTCGCCGCGGTCGTGCATCGTGTGGTGCAGGAGTCGCTGACCAATACGCTGCGGCATGCCGGCGCGGGGCGGGTGGAGGTGGCGTTGCACTACGACGCCGGCACGGTGTCGGTGGAGGTCACCGACGACGGGCGGGGCAGCACCGCGGCGGAGGGGCACGGGACGACCTTCGAGACCGACGAGTACGTCTTCTCCGCGCTGGCCGCCGGCGCCGCGGGCTTTCTCACCAAGGAGGTCGAGCCCGACCAGTTGCGCCACGCCGTGCGGGTCGTGGCGGCCGGGGAGGCCCTGCTCTCCCCCAGCGTCACGCGCCGGGTGATCGCCAACGTCACCGCGCCGCGGCCGGCCGGGACCCGCCTGGCGGTGCTGACCCCGCGCGAACGGGAGGTCGTACGGCTGGTGGCCGGCGGGCTGTCGAACGACGAGATCGCCACGGCGCTGCGGATCAGCCCGCTGACCGCGAAGACGCACGTGACGAGGGCGATCACCAAGCTCGGCGTCCGGGACCGCGTCCAGCTGGTGATCCTGGCGTACGAGGACGGGCTCGTATGACATCGATGTCAAACCCATGAAGTCAAGACCTTGATTATTGATGTACTTAGAGCTGACGATGTGTCGCGGATGTTTCCGAGCCCCTGAGGAGACGGCATGCATCGGCCACGATGGAGTGTCGCAATGTTGTCGGTGGGTCTGGTGGCTGCTGGTGTCGCCGTGACTCCCGGTGGACCCGCCCAGGCCGCCGGCACGACGGCGTTCGCGTCGTCGTTCGAGGCGGACGACCCCCAGCCGACCTGGACCGACACCGTCGACGGCGACCGCAGCGGCGGCGTTGACGGCGAGATCACCCACGGGCTGCCCGGCAGCCTCTACGAGCACGTCGTCGAGATCACCGCGAACGCCCAGCCCAACAACAACGAGGGCGTCACCAACCTCAACGACGACAACCCCGAGTCCAAGTGGCTGGTCGACACCCCGACCAGCTGGGCGCAGTACCGGCTGGACACCCCGCAGACCGCCACCTCGTACGCGCTGACCTCGGCGAACGACGCCCCCGAGCGCGACCCGCGGGACTGGACGCTGCAGGGCTCCGCCGACGGCACCACGTGGACCACCGTCGACACGCAGACCGGGCAGACGTTCACGGCGCGGTTCCAGACGAAGACCTACACCGTCGCGAACCCGGGCTCGTACCTCTACTACCGCCTGAGCATCACCGGCCACCCGTCGGGCAACCTCACCCAGCTCGCCGATCTCGACCTCGCCGGCGCGGACGTCCCGCCGCCGGGCGACGCCGTGCCGGTGCGCAGCCGGATCGGCAACGGCCCGGCCAGCTCGCCGACCGCGAAGGGCGGCGTCGGCTACACGGGTCTCAAGGCGTTCCAGCTCTCCGGCCGGCAGACGACCGAGGGGCGCGGGTACTCGTACAACAAGGTGTTCGACGTCGACGTGAAGGTCACCTCGGACACCGAGCTGTCGTACCTCGTCTTCCCCGAGTACAACCGGAAGGACGCGAGCAACCCGGCCACCTACACGGCCGTGGACCTGGCGTTCACCGACGGCACGTACCTGTCGGGCCTGGGCGCGGTCGACCAGAACGGCTTCGTCGTCAGCCCGTCCGCGCAGGGCAAGTCGCAGTCGCTCTACACCTCGCAGTGGAACAAGCGGACCACCCGCCTCGGCGACGTGGCGAAGGGCAAGACGATCGACCGCATCCTGGTCGGCTACGACAAGCCGTCCGGCACCAAGGACTCGGCCTTCCGCGCCTGGTTCGACGACATCGCGCTCACCGAGGTCGCGCCGGCGAAGCCCCGGGCCCACCTCTCCGAGTACGCGGAGACGCGGCGCGGCACGCAGTCGTCCGGCGGCTTCTCGCGGGGCAACAACTTCCCCGCCACCGCCGTCCCGCACGGGTTCAACTTCTGGACCCCGGTGACCGATGCGGCATCGACCAGCTGGCTGTACGAGTACCACCAGGGCAACAACGAGCAGAACCGCCCCGAGCTGCAGGCGTTCTCGGCCAGCCACGAGCCCAGCCCGTGGATGGGTGACCGGCAGACGTTCCAGGTCATGCCGTCGGTCGCCGCCGGCACCCCGGACGCGAACCGCGAGAACCGCGCGCTCTCGTTCACGCACGACAACGAGGTCGCCAAGCCGTACTACTACGGCGTCACGTTCGACAACGGGCTCACGACCGAGCTCGCACCGACCGACCACGCCGCGCTGTTCAAGTTCACGTTCCCCGACGAGAACGCCAACCTCGTCTTCGACAACGTGAACGGGAACTCCGGCCTGACCATCGACGCCGCGAACAACGCGGTCAGCGGCTGGTCGGACGTCAACAGCGGCGGCCTCTCCGCCGGCTGGACGCGCATGTTCATGTACGCAACCATCGACGCCCCGGTCACCGCGAGCGGCATGCTGCCGACGGGCAACCGGCCGTCCACCGGCTACGTGAAGGTGAACGCGGGCGAGGACAAGACGGTCACCATGCGGATCGCGACGTCACTGATCAGCGTGGCGCAGGCGAAGCACAACCTGGAGCTCGAGCTCGCGGGCGACGCGACGCTGGCGTCCGTACGGGATCAGGCGCAGCGCGCGTGGGACGCCAAGATGAAGACCGTCGAGGTCGAGGGCGCGAGCGAGGACCAGCTCGTGACGCTCTACTCGAACCTGTACCGGCTGTTCCTCTACCCGAACTCGGCCTACGAGAACACGGGCACCGCCGCGGACCCGGTCTACAAGCACACCGTGCAGTCCGCGGTGAGCAGCCCGGCGAGCACGCCGACCGAGACCGGCGCACCGGTCAAGGACGGCAAGGTGTACGTGAACAACGGCTTCTGGGACACGTACCGCACCACGTGGCCGGCCTACTCGCTGCTCACTCCCTCGGAGGCCGGCGAGATGGTCGACGGGTTCGTGCAGCAGTACCGGGACGGCGGCTGGATCTCGCGGTGGTCGGCGCCGGGCTACGCCAACCTCATGGTCGGCACGAGCTCGGATGTCGCCTTCGCGGACGCGTACCTGAAGGGCGTACCGGTCAAGGATCTGGAGGCCACCTATCAGGCCGCGGTGAAGAACGCGACCGTGACCCCGCCGAACGACAACGTGGGCCGCAAGGCCCTGGCCAGCTCGATCTTCAAGGGCTACACGCCGCTCGACCAGACCGGCGAGGCCATGAGCTGGGCGATGGACGGCTACATCAACGACTACGGCATCGCGAACATGGCCGCGGCGCTCGCGAAGAAGGGCGGCCCCAAGGCCCAGGAGTACGCCGAGCAGGCCGAGTACTTCAAGAACCGCGCCCTGAACTACGTGAACATGTTCGACCCGTCGGTCGGCTTCTTCCAGGGTAAGGACAGCAGCGGCAAGTGGCGCTGGACGCCGGAGCAGTACAGCCCCGAGGTGTGGGGCTACGACTACACCGAGACCGACGGCTGGAACATGGCGTTCCATGCGCCGCAGGACGGTCAGGGCCTCGCCAACCTCTACGGCGGCAAGGACGGGCTGGCGGACAAGCTCGACAAGTTCTTCGCCACCCCCGAGACGGCGCAGTACCCGGGCTCGTACCCCGGCGTGATCCACGAGATGATCGAGGCCCGCGACGTCCGGATGGGCCAGTGGGGCTTCAGCAACCAGCCGTCGCACCACATCCCCTACATGTACGACTACGCCGGCCAGCCGTCGAAGGCGCAGGCGATCGTGCGTGAGGCGCTGTCCCGGCTCTACCTGGGCAGCGAGATCGGCCAGGGCTACCCGGGCGACGAGGACAACGGCGAGATGAGCGCCTGGTACGTGTTCAGCGCGCTCGGCTTCTACCCGCTGCAGATGGGCAACCCCGAGTACGCCATCGGCTCGCCGCTGTTCAAGAAGGCGACGATCAACCTGGAGAACGGCAAGAAGATCGTCGTCAACGCCCCCGGCAACAGTGCCAAGAACGTGTACGTGCAGTCGCTCAAGGTGAACGGGAAGGCGTACACGTCGACGTCGCTCCCCCACTCGCTGCTCGCGAACGGCGCGACGCTGGACTTCTCGATGGGCTCGTCGCCGTCGAAGTGGGGCACGGGCGCCGACGCGGCACCGCCGTCGATCACCACCGGCGACGCCGTGCCGAACCCGTTGCGGGACCTGACCAAGCCGGGCGGGGCGTCCTCCGCGCCGGAGCTGGTCGACGACACGAGTGCCACGCAGGCGTCGCTGTCCACGTGGACCTACCAGTTCGACTCCGGCTCGCAGGCCGACTACTACACCCTCACCTCGGGGGCGGCGGCCGGCGATCCGGCGGCGTGGACGCTGTCGGGCTCCTACGACGGCACGACGTGGACGACGATCGACTCGCGCTCCGGCGTGACGTTCGACTGGCGCAAGCAGACCAAGCCGTTCAAGATCACGTCGCCGGGGCACTACACGCACTACAAGCTCTCGCTGCAGGGTAGTGCGACGCTGTCGGAGATCGAGCTGCTCGGCAAGCCGGCGACGGCCTGCACCACGACCATCGCCGACAAGGTGGTGGGCGCGGTGACGGTCAAGTCGGGCACCACCTGCATCACCGGCGACGCCACGGTCACCGGCCTGGTCACCGTCGCGAAGGGCGCGTCGCTGCGCGTCGAGGGCGCCACGCTCAAGGCGGCCGTGACCGCCACGGGCGCGGGCTCGGTCTCGCTGCGGGGCGCCACGGTCACCGGCCCGGTGACGATCACCGGCTCGGGTCCCGTCCAGGTCGAGCAGTCGACCCTGAAGGCGGGCGCCACCCTGCTGAACAACAAGACCGCCACGGTCCTCGCGGCCGACACGGTCAGCGGCATCCTCACCTGCGCCGGCAACCAGCCGGCGCCGGTCAACAACGGCCTGCCCGTCGCGGGCAAGCCGCTGCGCCTGGGTCAGTGCGCCAAGCTCTGACAGTGCGGTGACGAACGCCGCGGTCCCGGTCGTCCGGGGCCGCGGCGTTCTACATTGGGCACATGTCCGATGACGATCTGTGGGCCGCCGTCGAGGCGGGCACCCTCTGCACCCTGGCGACCATCAAGAAGGACGGCCGCCCCCAGCTCTCCGACGTCAGCTACACCGCCGCCGACCGGACCCTGCGCATCTCCACCCGGGCCGGCCTGGCCAAGGTGCACAACCTGCGCCGCGACCCCCGGGGCACGATCCGCGTCGGCCCACCCGGCGGCGGTTACGTGGCGGCCGAGGTGACGGCGTCGTTCTCCCCGCCCTCCCTTTCGGAAGACGACGCCACCGTCGAGGAACTGATCGAGATCTACCGCCTGATCGCCGGCCAGGACCACCCGGACTGGAACGACTACCGCCGAGCCATGGTCGCCGACGGCCGCCTGATCCTGCGCCTCGAGGTCGAGCGCCTCTACGGCTGGCTCGGCGCTTGACCCGTACCTCCGGGTGCGGGTTTAGGGTCGCGGCATGCGGGTGGGTGAGCTGGCGCGCCGGACCGGGACGACCGTGCGGGCGTTGCGCTACTACGAGGCGGCCGGGCTGGTCGTGCCACGGCGGCTGAGCAACGGCTACCGGGAGTACGAGCCGATCGCCGTACGGCAGGTCGCGCAGATCCGGGAACTCATGGCGCTGGGCCTGGCCGTGGAGGAGACGCGCCCGTTCGTCGAGTCGATCGCGGACGGCGACGACGTGTGCGCGGCCGCCGTGGCCACCTTCCGCAGCACGGTGACCAGCCTGCAGCGCCGCATCGGCGAGCTGACCGCCCAGCGCGACGCGCTCGACGCCCGCATCGACGAGGCGGTCCGGCAAGTGGTGCGCGGCCCCCGCACCTCCGGCGCCGTGCCGTCGGCCGGCTCGGCCCTGCCCCCGCTGTCCTTCTACGCCACCGACGGGCGGCCCGTGCACCTGCACGCACTCGGCAGCGGCCGGACCGTCATCTTCGTCTACCCGCTGACCGGCCGTCCGGGGGTGGACCTGCCCCGCGGGCTGCTCGAGGTGCACGGCGCGCGGGGCAGCACCGATCAGGCGGCCTGGCTCCGCGACCATCACGCGGAACTGCTCGCCGCCGGCGCCGACCGGGTGTACGGGCTCTCCGCGCAATCGACCGGCTATCAGCGCGAGCTCGTGCATCGGCTGCGCCTGCCGTACCCGCTGATCCCCGATCCGCGGCTGAACCTGGCCACCGCCGCCGGGCTGCCCACCCACAGCGCCCGCGACCTGACCCTCTACGAGCGGCTGACCCTCGTGGTGCGCGACGACGTGATCGAGCACGTCTTCCACCCGATCCCGGACCCGGCCGCGCACGCCCTCGAGGTCCTGCGATGGCTCACGGCCGTCCCACGACCAGTCTCAGGGACCCGGCAAACGAGTGCTGCGTCCGCAGGTGGCCGTGCCGGGCGTCCCAGGCGCCGGATGTCAGATCGGCTCGCAGCCGGGTGACCGCGGCTTCCGGGTCGTCCACGAAGTTCCAGGCGGACTGGGCTGCCCGCACCCGCGGGTCGAGCAGCTCCTCCGGGCGCGCATAGAACGCCTCGGCGAACCCGTCGGCACAATCGATCGGGATCGGTACGTCCACCACCTCCGACCGGTCACCGATCGCAGCGGCGATGTCCCCTATCCGCGGGTAGCGACGGCGCTCCTCGGCGATCAGCTGCGGCGCGTACTCCGCCAGCCAGAACCGGTCCAGCGCGTCCCCGTCGAAGGTCAGCACCACCACGGCCCCCCGCGCGACGCGACGTAGCTCGGCCAGCCCTCGAGCCGGATCCGACCATTGATGCACCGTCACGGTCGCGAGCGCTGCGTCGAAACTGTCATCGTCGAAAGGCAGATCTTCCGCGTACGCCCGGAGCGCCGGCGCCGCCGTGGCCGGCCGCTGGGCGCGCATCCGGGCGGACGGCTCAACCGCGAGGACGTACCTGTCGCCGGGCTCGTAGGAGCCGGCGCCGGCCCCGACATTGAGGACGGTCCGCGCGTCGCCGAGCTCGTCCTGGATCAGCGCGGCAATGCGGGGATCGGTGCGCCGCTGGACCGCGTACCCGTGGCCCGTGCTCTCGTAGTCGACATCGCCGCCCGGTGTGAGAATCATGCGGCCGACCGTAGACCCGCACCCCGGGGTCCGGGTCAAGCCTTAGCGTTGAGGGCTGGGACACCGCATCCGGACGGCCGTCACCCGGATTCCGCGACCGTCACGGGTGGGCAGGACCGGTCGCCGGTCCCGTCCGTCGGTCACGTGCAGCGCCTCCATGCCCGCGACGGCAGTCGCGACACCGATGCCCCAGGTCTCCGCGATGGTCCTCACCACCAGTCCGGGAGTGCCGAAGTTGCCGGTGTCGTACCACCAGGACCGCACGTCCCACCCCGAGTCACGCTCGATCACGTCGGCGAACGACTCGTCGCGGGGCCTCGGCAGCACTTCCTCCGGGAACAGCCACATGGGGTTCAGTCCGACGAAGAGGACGTGGTCGGGCGGATCGACGTCGCGGCCGTCCCACGTACGAAAGGTCATCTTGTGAGTGGCCGATACCTGCGACGGCTCGATGGTGCTCCGGGACAGCAGCAGGATCTCCGACTTGCCGGAGAGCCATGAACGCAGTCCCTCACGGTCGAGCGGTCCCTCCGCCGATTCCGCGCACGGAGCCATCGGAGCTTGAGCGCCCCAGCCCCGGGCCACCACGCCCGCCATCCGGCGTTCCCGATGATGCGATCCGGGACTGGTGGCGGCGTCCTCCGCCTGAGCATCCAGCCAGCGGTGCAGCTCAGCGAGGTCGAAGGTCGGGAAGGAGCGGAGTCGATCAGCGGTCAACGGTTCGCCGATGAAGGCCCCCATGCAGGATTCGAGCTCGCCCGAGTGGAACCCCCCGACATAGACGTGGCCCTCCAACTGCCGGAACCACCTCATGTCCGGGTAGACGTTCTCCCATCCGGTGGCGAGCATGGCCCGCCCAGTCACCGCTCCCGAGGAGTCCAGCACCACCTCGGCACGATCCGCGAACAGCCGTTCGTAGCCGTCGATCATGAGCCGGTCGAGCTGCGCCGCCTCCTCCCGCCAGTACAGTCGGCGGAACAACTCGGCGGAGGGGATGGTGAGCCAGTCACCGCCCCGGATGACGGTCACCGGCGACGGATCGTCCGGGCCCTGTGCCGTGATGTCCACGTCACTCAGCGCACACAGCTTGGCGATCCTGCCGTGCAGGAGCTGAGTGTGGCTCAGCCGCCGCTGATCCGTCTTGAAGAGGCCGTCGAGCGAACGAGGATCCTCCCTCAATCTCAACCGCACCTCCGTCCCCCAGGCTCGAAGACGCTCGGCCGGTTCGGCGAGGCGCAGAATCGGCCTGCCGCCCACCCCGTCGGCAAACTCCAGGAGATGGGTGGTGGCCAGGGCCTCGCCGTACGCGAGACTGCGGACCTGCACCTGGTCCGCGACCATGAACACCGCGAAGAACCCGATCCCGAATCGACCGGTGGGCCGGAAGGTCCGGGTGGGTGGATCGGGAAGGTCGTTCATCAGATGTGACCGCCAGTGCGACCGGCCGAAGTCGGTCAGGGCCGTCACCATGGTCTCGCGCGACATTCCGATGCCGCGATCGGTCACGGTGAGCCACCAGTGCCCGTCCTCCTGCCGCAGATCGACGTGCACCGGGCTTTCCGCGGCGTCGTCTATCAGTCTGCGGGCCTTCGTGGCGTCGGATGCATTGGCGACCAGCTCCCGGAGAGCGATCTCGGGCCGATGTCCGTACAGGTCCTCGCCGCCGAGATTGGCGATGAGACCGACCGCATCGGTCACTCTCAGCTTGGCATCGATCGGTTCCCACCCGGAGGTGTGGATGTACTTGGCAAGGCGCTGAGGCGAGTCCGCACCGGCCACTGCGCGCACGGGGAACCGTGGGCGGCCGAGATCCGCGCACAAGGCATCGACACGACGCAGCTCGTCATCGATCGACCGGATCGTTTCCTGGGCGAGCCACCACGCGTTCGACTCCTCGCGCCGGAACGGCTCCGTCGCGGTGTAGACCAGCCGGTCGCCCTCTACGCGCGGCCGGGTGAGACGGCCCTGGAAGTACCAGTGGCTGTGCGCGTCCCCTGACGGCCGCCGATAGGCATGCAGATAGACCGGTGCCCGGCGCTGATCGATGTGCGCGATGTCGGCAAGCCGGAGAACACAGGCAATCTTGAGCGGGTCGACCTCCCAGTGCGGCGGATGGTCGACCGAGGACCCACGGCGCTGATCCAGGCCAGCCAGATCCGCCACGTCCTCGCCGTGGCTCGCGGCCACCCGCCCGATGAGCGCCCCGAAGGTATGCCGGAGCTGCACATTCTCCAGAAGGTAGAAGGGCTGTCCGTCAGGCGTCCGGAAGACCTCCGCGACGAGGCGCTCGGCAGCACCGGCATGCAACCGGCGTACCAGCTCGCACAGGGCCTCGGTCCGTGCCAGTTGCTCAGCCTTCGCCCTCTCGATCGCATCGCCGGGCGCTGTCTGCCGCTCGAGCGCAGCCTGCAGCAACCCGGGATATCGGCGGTCCCTTTCCAGTGATTCGAGACCCTGCGGAAGCACACTCAAAGCCATGCCCAGGTCATGCATCAGAAATGCCCCGCCGAGCACGAACGCTTCGGCCGGATTGAGGGGAAAATCGGGACCACAGAGGAGCGAGGCGGTGTCCCAGAGCGCGTCAGCATGAGCGATGGAATGATCCGTGAACGAAGGCATGGTTCGCCCGACCTCACCGGCCAGGTGTGCAACGGCTTCCCGGAACCGTAGGTACACGCCGGTCATGGTCGCTTTTGCCGCCATGCCTTCCGCGCCCGGGGAACCGAGCGTTCTGCGCCACAGCTGCGTCTCTTCGAATGCCTCCGGCATGGGGGTACCGCCCGCTTCGTCTCGGTGGCGAACAACTTCCACTCTAGGGACGACGGACTGCCTTATCCTCCGGCCATGGCCCGACTGAAGGACATCGTCATCGACTGCGAGCGGCCGGCGTCGCTCGCTCGGTTCTGGATCGCCGTGCTCGACGGGTACGCCGTCGCGCCGTACTCGGAGGAGGATCTGGCCTCGCTGCGGGCGCGCGGGCTGAGCGGGCCGGAGGACGATCCGGCCGTGCTCCTGCTGCCGGGCCCGGACGGCGGGCCGCGGGTGTGGTGCACCAAGGTGCCCGAGGGCAAGACCGTGAAGAACCGGGTGCACCTGGACCTGGAAGCGGCGGAGCCGGTGATGGAGCTGGTCCGGCTGCTCGCCATCGGCGCGCAGGCGGCCTGGGAGACCGACGGCCTGTGGGTCCTCACCGACCCCGAGGGCAACGAGTTCTGTCTGCTCAAAGATCCCGCTTGATGACCCTCGTCCATGCTGCCCCGGTGCGGGATTGGCGATCCTCATAGAACTTCGTGCGGGGCTAGTCGCGTCGCTAGCCTCGCCTCATGGTCATTCACATCTCTGCCGGCCGCGAGTCCATCGCATGAGTTCAGCGCTTCTGACGATGTCTCCGCCCGAGGAGGCCGACACGATGAGTTCCGAGCCCTTTGACGCCGTGCCCTTCTCGGAGCTGCTGTACCGGCCCACCGAGACGACGGAGCGCCTCTCCCGCACGCGAGCTCTGCGGCTGGTGAGGTCCGGGGACGACGACCTCGTCCTGATGCCGGCGGACCGCGCCGAGGCCGAGCGGGAATTCATGAGTCTCGCCGTCCGCGTCCTGGCCGCGGTCATCGAGCAGGTGCCGGACGCCGTCCACAGGTTGCTGCCGACGGCTCTGCCCTGGATGCGGCACCTCACCTCGAACGGAGCGCGCCAGTTCGGGACGCAGTTCGCCGCGGTGGCGCGAGCGGGCGACGCCGCGGCGGCGTCGCAACTGGTGATCGAGTGGCGGCACACCGCCGAGATCTATGCCGATCCGGAGCTGCACCGGGCGCTTTCCGCCAACTTCACCGGAAACTTCGGCGAGGTGCCCCGGCCGTGACGAGGAAGCGAGGAGATCGAGTGGCGCCTCCCCCGGCGCCGGGCGGCTGGGTGCTCCGCTTCGCGAACAACGACGCGGCCCGGGGCTGGGAGGCATTGTGCCGTCAAGCGGCGGGAAACACGAGGAAGGCGTTCGAGACGATCGAGGCCGACCCGTGTCCCCGTCAGCACGCTTCGCGGCACCACCCGTTGCGGGACGAACTTGCCACTGCTCGCTACGGCGGCAAGCCGATGCCGCACTGGCAGTACGAGGTGACCGCCGCCGGCCGGGTCTGGTACCTCATCGATGAGGAACGGCGAACCTGCTGGTTGACGCTCGCCGTGACCGGCCACCCCAAGGCCACCGGGTGAGGGTGGCCCCGGGGTGGTGAGCGGGCCGGTCAGGCGGCTTCGTGCCAGGTGCGGCGGCCGATGACGCGGATGTCGTCGACCGCCAGGAGCTGGCCCTCGGCGGCCAGGAGGCGGTCGCGGGCGTCGGCCGGGAGGTGGACCGCCGAGACCGTGGCCAGCGGCAGGATGTGCAGGGTGACCTCGCTGCCGGGGCGGTAGCCCGCGTCGCGGAGGTTGATCTGCCAGCGGGCGCCGTCCCAGAAGCGGTCCGTGGCGACCCTTCCGTCGACGTGGAGTTCGGCGACGTCGCCGGCCCAGGCGATGTCGAGGTGGGTGTCGAGGCCGGGGTCGTCGACCCAGGCGGGCAGGGCGAGGCGGTGGACGGCGGCCAGGTCGGCGAAGACGGACCGGGCCGGGGCTGACTGGCGGCCGTCGTGCTTGCCGTACTCGACGGGGACCGTGGCGGCGGCCGGGCGGACGAGGTCCCATGATGCCGTGCCGGCGTGCGCGGTGCCGGCCGGCGGGGTCAGGGGCAGGTCCGTGAAGGCGCGTGCGGCCGGGTCGTAGACGAGCACCTGCGGGGTGTCGGCAGCGCGGGCGGTCACCTTGCCGTCGGGACCCCAGAAGAGCTCGTCGGCGCTCAGGAGGAGGCGGTCGCCGTCGACCCAGGCGGTGGTGGCCGTGGCCGCGTCCAGGACGAGGAGGTCGAGCGGGCCCGCGGCGGTGTCCAGGCGGGTCGGCGTGAGGCTCGGCGAGACGTCGCGGGGGTCCGCCCCGGACACCGCCACCTCGACCGGGATCCCTTCCTCGGCGGTGAGGACCAGGGTGGGGACCGCGCCGGGCAGCAGCGTCAGCGCCGAGGCCGTGGCGTACCGGAGGCCGTGCAGGTTGATCGGCCAGCGGGCCAGGGTGCCGTACGGGATGTCGATCGGGCGCGAGGGGAACACCAGCGGCCCGTCGCCGAGGTCGACCGAGAACTGCGCGCCGCGGTAGGTGTCGAGCGGGAAGTGCGGCTGGTGCCAGGCGATGAAGAGGAAGCCGCTCGTGCCGTCGGAGCGCAGGGCCCAGCGCAGGGTCGTCGTGTCCTCGACCCCGTTCGGGCGTACGTCCGGCAGCGTCGACGGCATCTCGGCCAGGGCGGGTCCGAAGGCGGCAAGGAAGGCGTGCTGGCGGCGCAGCAGCTCGTACGCCGGGGAGGCGAGACCGGCCTCGCCCAGCGGCGCGTGGAAGTCGTACCCCAGTCGTTGCATGTCGTTGGGGTAGCCGGTGGCGTGGGACTCCTGCATGCCGTGGTCGCCGTGCGGGTTGGTGCCGCCGGCGTACATGTAGTAGCCCTGCCAGGCCGAGCCGTTGCCGATCTTGGTGTGGCCGACCGTGGCGGTGTCGAGGCCCGAGGGGCGGGGGCGGCGGTGGTAGGCCGTGCCCATGCCGCCGGCGAGCTCGCAGGTGGCCGGTGGGAAGAGGTCGGACGGGACGCGGGGGCCGCCCTGGGCCGCGGCGATGTTCTGCGCGCGGCGCACGTCGGCGCCGATGCCCGGGTCGTCCCAGACGTGCGAGAAGAAGTAGTGGTCGCGGAAGGTGGGCGCCCAGTCGGCCTCGGCGTCGACCCAGAAGCCGTCGCCGTAGCCGCCGTAGAGGGGCAGCACCTCCTCGGGCGGCAGCTCCGCGCTGTCCCAGGCGGTGGCGGTCCAGAGCGGCGCCGCCATGCCGGCCTCACGGGCCATGCGCTTGAGCGTGAGGATGTGGCCCGGCTCGGTGTAGAGCTCGTTCTCGATCTGGATGCCCAGCAGCTCGCGGCCGTTCAGGTGCCCCGCCAAGGTGGCGAACCACTCGGCCACGACGTCCAGGTACGCCGGATCGTCCGTCCGATGCCGCACCGGCAGGGCCTGCACCCAGTCGGGGAACCCGCCGTTGCGGCTCTCGGAGTGCACCCACGGCCCGATCCGCAGGATGATGTCGAGCCCCGCCTCCGCGCACGCGTCGACGAACGCCGCCACGTCGAGATTGCCGTCGAAGCGCGGCTCGCCGCGGTGCTCGACGTGGTGCAGCCAGAAGACGTAGCTGGCCACCACGGTGACGCCGCCGGCGCGCATCTGGCGCAGGCGCTCGGCCCAGCGGTCGCGGGGGACGCGGCTGTAGTGCATCTCGCCGGAGACCGGGATGACCGGCGACCCGTCGCGCAGCAGGGAGCGGCTGGTCAGGGCGATGCCGGGGCGGACGTCCTCGTCGTTGCTCATGCGCGGGCGGCGCAGGGGGCTCGTCCAGGGCTGGTGCCGCGCGGTGAGCGGCGGGCGTTCGTGAGTCAACGAGGACCCCTTATGACTCATGGCCTGTAACCGGTCACAGGCAACTTCGCCGCACGATACACCGGCGTTACCTGGTGGAATCAAGGTCTTGACATCCACGTAAACGAGGCTCACTGTAACCGGTCACAGGCACCTGTCCGGACGTCCTTCTCCGGGCCGGGGGGCCTGAATGATCGAGGAGGATCGTTGAAGAAGACTCTCGCCGGCGTGCTCGCCGCTTCCCTTCTGCTCCTGACAGCCGCGTGCGGCGGCGGCTCCGACGACGACAGCAGCACCGAGGCCACCGGGCCGGTCGAGCTCTCGTACTGGACCTGGACCCCGAACATGGACAAGGTCGTCGAGACCTGGAACGCCGCGCACCCCGACATCAAGGTCACGGTCAACAAGCAGGACGGCGGCGACCCCGCGGTGACCAAGCTGCTCACCGCGATCAAGGCCGGCAGCGGCGCGCCCGACATCATGCAGGCCGAGTACCAGAAGATCCCGACGCTCGTCTCGGCGGACGCGCTCGCCGACATCAAGGACGAGGCCGGCTCGCTCAAGGACAAGTTCCCCGAGGCGAACTGGACGTCGGTCACCGTGGGCAGCGACTCCGTCTATGCGGTGCCGCAGGACAACGCGCCCCTGATGTTCTTCTACCGCAAGGACGTCTTCGACAAGCTCGGGCTGGCGGCCCCCAAGACCTGGGACGAGTACGCCGACGCGGCCCGCAAGGTCCACCAGGCGAACGCGAAGCAGTACCTCGGCACCTTCTCCGCCGCCGACGCCGGCCAGTTCGCCGGGCTCGCGCAGCAGGCCGGCGCCTCCTGGTGGAGCGTCAACGGCGACACCTGGAACGTCAACATCAACGACGCCGCGACGCAGAAGGTCGCCGGCTTCTGGGGCGGCCTCGTGCAGGAGGGCGCCATCCTGAACACCCCGCAGTACACGCCGGAGTGGAACGCGGCGCTCAACGACGGCTCGCAGGTCGGCTGGGTCTCCGCCGTCTGGGCGCCGGGCGTGCTCGAGGGCAACGCCGGCGACACCAAGGGCAAGTGGGCCGCCGCGCCGATGCCGCAGTGGGACACCGCCGCGCCGAAGACCGGCAACTGGGGCGGCTCCGCGACCGCGGTGACCACCCAGAGCAAGCACAAGAAGCAGGCCGCCGAGTTCATCCAGTGGCTCAACACCGACCCCGCGGCGCTGAAGCTGCTCGCCGGCACGGCCAACATCTACCCCGCCGCGCTGGACTCGTCCGCCGCCCTGTCCAGCCCGCCGGCTTTCTTCGCCGACCAGGCCGACTTCTACACGATCGCGGCCGACGCGGCGAAGCAGGGCAACCCGTTCACGTACGGGCCCAACGTCAATGTCGCGTACAGCGCCTTCAACGACGCGTTCGGCAAGGCCGCCGAGGCCAAGCAGAGCGCGCAGTTCACGGCGGCGCTGGCCACCATGCAGCAGCAGACGCTCGACGACATGAAGAACACCGGCTTCAAGGTCGCGGGATGACCACGGTCCCCGCCACCGGGCAAGTGATCGCGGAAAGGTCCGTCGCCACCCCGGCGGCGGGCCGCCCCCGGCGCGGCAGGCGCACCGGCACCCCGTACGCCTTCCTCGCCCCCGCCCTCGTGCTCTTCGCCGCGTTCCTCGGGGCACCGATCGTGTACGCGGCCTACCTCAGCCTCCGCAAGGTGCAGGTCAAGGGGCTCGGGCTGGGCTCGGGTTCGCGCTCCGAGGTCTGGGCGGGACTCGAGAACTACGTCCGCTCGGTGACCGACGCGGAGTTCCTCCCGAGCGTGGGCCGGATCGGGGCGTACGGGCTGATCGTCGTACCCGTGATGCTCGGTCTTGCCCTGCTCTTCGCCCTGCTGCTCGATGCCGGGCGCACCCGTGCCGGCGGCTTCGCCCGGACGGCGATCTTCCTGCCCTACGCGGTGCCGGCCGTGGTCGCCTCGCTGTTGTGGGGCTTCCTCTATCTGCCGCGCATCAGCCCGCTCAACGACATCCTCGAGGGCTCCGGCCTCGGCTCGCCCAACCTGCTCGGCTCCTCGTGGATCCTCTACGCGGTCGCCAACATCGCGATCTGGGGCGGGACCGGCTTCAACATGATCGTGCTCTACACGGCGCTCAAGGCCATCCCCCAGGACATGTACGAGGCCGCGCGGCTCGACGGCGCCTCGGACGTCCAGATCGCGTGGCGCATCAAGATCCCGATCATCGCGCCCTCGCTCGTGATGACCTTCGTCTTCTCGCTCATCGCCACGCTGCAGGTCTTCGCCGAGCCGATGACCCTGCGCCCGCTGAGCAACACGATCTCGGCGACCTGGACCCCGCTCATGAAGGTCTACCGGGACGCGTTCATCCGCAACGACATCTACTCCGCGGCGGCCACCTCGGTGATCATCGCCGTCGCGACGTTCGCGCTGTCCTTCGGCTTCCTCAAGCTCGTCGGGT
>NZ_JAUQWH010000154.1 GCF_030757795.1 Actinoplanes oryzae | reverse complement strand
GGTGCCCCGGCGCGGCTACCTGCCGTCGGTGGCGTGCGCTGAGTGCCGGACCCCGGCCCGGTGCCCGCACTGCGCCGGGCCGCTGGGCCTGGCGGGCGCCCGCGACGTGCCGACCTGCCACTGGTGCGCGCGGGTCGCCGCGGACTACTCGTGCCCGGCGTGCGGCGGCCGGCGCCTGCGGGCCTCGGTGACGGGGGCGCGGCGGACGGCGGAGGAGCTCGGACGCGCGTTCCCCGGGGTCCCCGTGCGCACCTCGGGCCGCGACGAAGTCCTCGACACCGTCCCCGGCGATGCCGCGGTGGTCGTGTCCACGCCGGGAGCGGAGCCGGTGGCCGAGGGCGGCTACGGCGCGGTGCTGCTGCTCGACACGTGGGCCCTGCTCACCCGCGCCGACCTGCGCGCGGCGGAGGAGACGATGCGGCGCTGGCTGTCCGCGGCGGCGCTGGCCCGGCCGGGCCGGGCCGGCGGGCGCGTGGTGGTGGTCGCCGACGGGTCGCTCGCCCCGGTGCAGGCGCTGCTGCGCTGGGACCCGGGCTGGTTCGCCGCCCGCGAGCTCGCCGAACGTCGTGAGCTGGGCTTCCCGCCCGCGGCAAGGTTCGTGAGCCTGACCGGCCAGGCCGAGGCCGTGCAGGATCTGCTGACCGTCGCCCGCCTTCCCGACGGCGCCGAGATCCTGGGCCCGGTCCCCGCCGCCGAGGACCAGGAACGCATGCTCGTCCGCATCTCCCGGGGCCGCGCCGCCGAGCTGGCCCACGCCCTCCACGAGGCCGCCGGCGTCCGCAGCGCCAAGAAGGCCGCGCTCCCCGTCCGCGTCCAGGTCGACCCGGCCGAACTCCTCTGACGCGCGCCGAGCTCCCCGCCGCCCGCCACCCGCCGCCCGCCGCGAACGTGCCCGCGCCCGCGCCCGCTCCCGGCCGCGCCGCCGCCGGGGCCCGCGCCTTCGCCCGGTGCCCGCGCCGCCGCCCCGGCCCGCGCCGCCGTCCGATGCTCGCGGCCGACCGCGCCGACGCCCAGGCCAGGAACTGCGGCGTCGCCCGGACGTGGGTATCGAGGCGGCTGAGCTGGGATTATGGGTGTTCCGGCTCCGGGTGGTCCGGGGCGGTCGGCTCGATTTCGGCGCGTTCGACGGCGGCCTGCTGGCGTTCGGCGTCGGTGGCGGTGCGGTCGGATGCCGCGGCGGTGCGGTCGTCCTCGGCGGCGGTGCGGTCGCGGCGGGCCGCTTCCCGGTCGTCGCCCGCGGCGCGGCTGTCGCGGCGGAGCTGGTCGAGGTGGTCGCGGAAGGCTTCCCGGTCGGCGGCCGCCTCGGCCCGGTCGGCGGCTGCGGCGTCGCGGTCGGCGGCGGCGGCCTTCCAGAGGGTGTGCAGGCGGTCGGGGTCGGGGTGGTGCTCCGTGGCTTCCCACTCGCGGAGCCGCGCTTCCTCGGCCCGGCGACCGGCTGCCTGGTCGCGCAGCTCGGCCTCCCACAGCCGGTCCCGCTGGGCCTGCTGCGTCGCGTGTCCGGTGCGGTCGCGGGTGTGCGCGGCCTGGTCGCGCGTACGGGCCTCGCGGTCGCGGTCCTGCGCCGCGGTGTCCCGCGCCTCGGCCGCGTCGTCGCGTGCCTGACCGGCCCGGTCCCGATCGTCCGGGCTGTTCCTGCCATGTCGGGCACCCACCCGCCCATTCTCTCTCTTCAGGGCCCCGGCTGAACACGCCGGGGAGAGTTGTTCGCGACTCGACGGGCACGCCGGGGAAGAGGCACGCCAAGGGACCGCGGCCGGGTGGGCACGCCGGGAGACAGCGGCCGGGTGGGCACGCCGGCGGAGAGCGGCCCGGCGGGCACGCCGCGGAGACGGGGAAGGACGGCAAGGGCGGGACCCGGGAAGCTCGGGCCCCGCCCGGAGGGCACGGCGATCAGCGCGCCGGCAGGACGCGCGGGTCGGGGTTGAGCGACTTGGGGAGCTTGACGGTGATGTACTCGTCGTTGTCCGCGACGCCCGGGGTGCGGCCCGAGGAGCCCGGGAAGTTGTTGTCGTTCAGGACCACGAGGGTGTCGCCGCTGAGCAGGGCCACGCTCTCGATGGTGACGAACGGGAAGCGGAAGGTGGTGCCGAAGCCGCCGAGCCTTTTCGGGTTGGCGATGGCCAGCAGGTCGACGACGAGGGTCTTGTCCATCACGCCGTCGTGGTTGCGGTCGCGCTTGTCGGCCAGGTAGATCCGCTTGACGGCGGCCGCGTCGCCCTGGTTGTTGTCGCGTTCGATGACCAGGAAGCGGTCGGCGTCGATCGCGAAGGCGTCGCCGATGGCGTTCGCCGGCGACTCGAGGCGGTAGACGAAGCGCTTCCCGGTGTACGCCGCCCGCCGCACATCGAACTCGTTGAAGCGCAGGTCGCCCGGGGTGTCCCCGGCCACCGTGCCCTCGAGCAGCGGGTAGAGGTAGCGGCCGTCGGGGGACTTGGCCTGGCCCTCGAAGCCCTTGCTGCTGGCGATGTTCGCCGGGCCGGCCGGGTTCTCGGGGGCGAAGACGCCGGGCAGCGGGATCGGGGCGGTGAGCAGCCGGCCGCCGCGGTCGAAGTGCAGCAGGTACGGGCCGAACTCGTCGCCGATCCAGTAGCCGCCGTCCGCCGCCCGGGTGATCGACTCGGGGTCGAAGTCGGAGCCGGTGAGGACGCGGTCCGCGCGGGTCAGCGCGAAGGGCACCTTCCGGAACGGGTCGGTCAGCGTGATGCCGCCGAGGACGTCCACCTCGGCACCGCGCGGCGCGATGCGCTGCACGCGCAGCAGGAAGTCGGGGCTGTTGGCCTTGGTGCCGAAGCCGTTGTCGCTGAGGACGTCGTACGTGCCGTCGCCGTTCGGCAGCACGCCGGAGAAGCCCTGCACCGGCTGGTCGTCCCACGGCGCGGCGATGCCGTTGACCGGCGTAGTGGACAGGGCCGAGCCGGCCGGGTCGCTGCCGGGGACGAAGGTGAGCGCGGGCAGCGAGGCCCAGCTGGTCAGGGTCGGCGTGGACGGGCCGTGCGCCTCGGAGGGCGCGGCCACCAGGCCCGCGCCGAGGACCATCAGGCCGGCCACGGCCGCCCGGGAAACGATGCGTCGCATGGCCGCTGACGCTAGGGGCGGCCGGTGAACCGCAGGTTGAAGCCGCCAGCACAATGGATTGATGGACGCTGCCACCGCGATCAACACGTTGCTCACGCCGGGCGCCGGGAGGGACCCCTATCCCGCGTACGCGGCTCTGCGCTCGGCCGGTCCCGTCGTGGGTGACGGGCAGACCTTCTTCGTGACCGGGTACGCCGCCGCGGACGCGGTGCTGCGCGACCCGACGACGCGGGTCTACGACAGCGCCATCCTCGACGAGCATTGGGAGGACTGGCGGGGCAACAAGGGCGTCGAGCTGTTCGTGGACTCGATGCTGCGGACCAACGCGCCGCACCACACGTCGATGCGGCGGCTGGCGTCGGGGGTGTTCACCGCGCGGCGGGTCGGCCGGCTGCGGGAGGTCATCGAGGCGCAGGTCGAGGAGGCGCTGGACGAGGTCGCGGCGCACCGGTCGGGCGGGGTCGTCGACATCGTGGAGCACCTCGCGTACCCGTTGCCGATCGGGGTGATCTGCGCGCTGCTGGGGGTGCCGGCCGCCGACCGTGACCTGTTCCGGCGGCTGGCGGAGGCGCTGACCGCGGTGCTGGAGGTGCGCTTCACCGAGGCGCAGGCGGTCGCGGCGCACGCGGCGGCCAAGGAGCTGGAGGACTACTTCACCGCCATGATCGCGCTGCGCCGGCAGGAGCCGCGCGACGACCTGGTGACCGCGCTGGCGGCGGCGCACGACGCGGACGGGGCGACGCTGAGCGCGGGGGAGTTGATGGGCAACCTCGCGCTGCTGCTGGCGGCCGGCTTCGAGACAACCACGAACCTGCTCGCCAACGGCGTGCACGAGCTCGCCACCGGGCGGGTCATGAAAAATCCGGACCTGTTCGTCGAGGAGAGCCTGCGGTACGACTCCCCGGTCCAGCTCACCGAGCGATTCACCAGCACGGACATGGACCTCGCCGGGGTGACCGTCCCGGCGGGCAGCGAGATCGTCCTCTTCCTCGGCGCCGCGAACCGTGATCCCCATCGCTTCCCGGAGCCCGACCGCTTCGACCCCGAGCGCCACGACAACGCGCCGCTGTCCTTCGGGGCGGGCGCCCACTACTGCCTCGGCGCGCCGCTGGCCAGGCTCGAGGCGCAGATCGCGCTGCCGGCCCTCCTGCGGCGCTTCCCGGCGATCAGGGCGGCCGGCGAGCCGCGTTCCCGGGAACGGCTGACCCTGCGCGGCTGGGCGACCCTGCCGGTGTCCGTAGACTAGTGGGGCCCGACCCGCTGCCAGCCGAGGAGCCGCACCGAGTGACAGTCCAGCCCATCCGTCTGTTCGGGGACCCGGTGCTGCGCACGCAGGCCGACGCGGTCACCGACTTCGACAAGGAACTGCGTACCCTCGTCAAGGATCTCACCGACACGATGCTCGACGAGAACGGTGCGGGTCTCGCCGCGCCGCAGCTCGGGGTGGGGTTGCGGGTGTTCACGTTCCACGTCGACGACGTGCTGGGGCACATCGTCAACCCGGTGCTGCACTTCCCCGACGAAGAGGAGCAGGACGGCGACGAGGGCTGCCTGTCGATCCCGGGCGTCTATGTCGACACCAAGCGCCGGCAGAACGTGATCGCCGAGGGCTTCAACGAGCACGGCGACCCGATCCGGCTCATCGGCTCCGGCCTGATGGCGCGCTGCGTGCAGCACGAGACCGATCACCTCGACGGCGTGCTCTTCCTCGACCGGCTCGACGCCGCCGCCAAGAAGGAGGCGATGCGGCAGATCCGCGCCGCCGACTGGTACGACGCCGGCAAGCCGCCCGTGGTCAAGACCAGCCCGCACGGCCTCGGCCTCTTCGGGCGGGGCAGGTGACCCGATGCGCCTGATCTTCGCCGGTACGCCCGAGGTGACCCTGCCGTCCCTCGACGCCATCGCCGCGTCGTCGCACGAGCTGATCGCCGTCGTGACCCGTCCCGACGCGCCGGCCGGCCGGGGCCGCCGCCTGGTCCGCTCGCCCGCCGGGGCGTGGGCCGACGAGCGCGGCATCGAGGTGCTGACGCCCGCGAGGCCCCGCGAGCCCGAGTTCCAGGAGCGACTGCGGCAGCTGGCGCCCGACTGTGTGCCCGTGGTGGCGTACGGTGCGCTGGTCCCGCCCTCCGCCCTGGAGATCCCGAAGCACGGCTGGGTCAATCTGCACTTCTCGCTGCTGCCCGCGTGGCGCGGCGCCGCGCCGGTGCAGCACGCCGTCCTGCACGGCGACGAGGTGACCGGCGCGAGCGTGTTCGAGCTGGAGGCCGGCATGGACACCGGCCCGGTCTACGGCACGCTCACCGAGACCGTCCGGCCGGCCGACACGTCCGGTGACCTGCTCGGCCGCCTGGCCACCGCGGGCGCCGGCCTGCTCGTCGCGGTGCTCGACGCCATCGAGGCCGGCACCGCGCGGGCGACCCCGCAGCCCGCCGACGGCGTGTCGCTCGCACCCAAGATCACGGTCGAGGACGCGAAGGTGCGCTGGGGCGACCCGGCGTTCGCGGTCGACCGGCGCATCCGGGCCTGCACGCCGGCGCCGGGCGCGTGGACCACCTTCCGGGACGAGCGCGTGAAGCTCGGCCCGGTGCACCCGATCGCCGACGCCGCCGCGCTGCCACCGGGCGAGCTGCTCGTCGAGCGCTCGCGGGTGCTGGCCGGCACCGCCACCACCCCGGTCGTCCTGGGCGAGGTCCGGGCCGCCGGCAAGAAAGCCATGTCCGCCGTCGACTGGGCCCGTGGCCTGCGGCTGAACCCTCAGGAGCGGTTCCAGTGACCTCCGAGCACCGCGCCGATCGTCCGCACAACACCGGCCGCCCGCGGCGCCCCGGCGGCCCCGGTTACGGGCGCACGCAGGATCGCGACGCGCGCACGGGCCGCGCCCCGCGGTCGGGTCGCCCGCCCGCCGATCCGGCCCGCCAGGCGGCGTACGAGGCGATTGCCGCCGTGCACCGCGACGACGCGTACGCCAATCTCGTCCTCGCCGACATCCTGCGCGGCATGAACCTGCACGGGCGGGATGCCGCCTTCGCGACCGAGCTGGCGTACGGCACCCTGCGCGCCGTCGGCACCCTCGACCTGATCATCGCCTCGGCCGCGGGCCGGGAGGTCGCCCGGATCGACCCGCCCGCGCGGGACGCGCTGCGGCTCGGGGCGTACCAGCTGCTCTTCACGCGGGTCCCGGCGCACGCGGCCGTCAACCAGACCGTCGACCTGGTCCGCTCGGTGGCCCCGGGCGCGGCCGGCTTCGCCAACGCCGTCATGCGCGGGATCTCCGAGACCAGCCTCGACGACTGGCTGACCCGGATCGCCCCGGACCCCGCGGAGGACCCGGTCGGCAACCTCGCCGTGGTGCACAACCACCCCGAGTGGATCATCCGGTCCTTCGCGGAGGCGCTCGGCGGCGACCTCGACGACACCGCGCGCCTGCTCATCGAGGACAACCAGCCGCCGACCGTGCACCTGTGCGCGCGTCCGGGCCGGGCCGACGCCGTCGAACTGGCCGACGAGGTCGGTGGCGTGCCCGGGGCCTTCTCGCCGTACTCGGTCTATCTCAACCACGGCGGCTCGCCCGCCGAGCTGGCCGCCATCCGCGAGGGCCGCGCGCACGTGCAGGACGAGGGCTCCCAGCTGGTCGCCGCCGCGCTGCTCGCCGCGCCCCTGGAGGGCCAGGACAACCGCTGGCTGGACCTGTGCGCGGGCCCCGGCGGCAAGGCGGGCCTGCTGGGCTCGATCGCGGCCCAGCGCGGGGCCGCCGTCACCGCCGTCGAGGTGGCCGACCACCGCGCCCGCCTGGTCGAGCAGGCCACGCAGGGCCTGCCGGTGACCGTGCTGCCGACCGACGGCCGCACGGTGGGCCGCGACCCCGACCTGCCCGAGGAGGCGTTCGACCGGGTGCTCGTCGACGCGCCCTGCACGGGCCTGGGCTCGCTGCGCCGGCGCCCGGAGTCGCGCTGGCGCCGCAAGCCCGCCGACCTGCCGCCGCTCACCCGGCTGCAGCGCGAGCTGCTGGTCGCGGCGCTGCGGGCCGTGCGCCCGGGCGGCGTGGTCGCCTACGTGACCTGCTCGCCGCACATGGTCGAGACCCAGGTGACGGTGACCGAGGGGTCGCGCCGCAGCGGGGTCGAGGTCGACTTCGTGGACGCGCGGCCGCTGCTGCCGCCGGGCATGCCGAAGCTGGGCCCGGGCCCGACGGTGCAGCTGTGGCCGCACCGGCACGGCACGGACGCCATGTTCCTGGCGGTCCTGCGCCGCACGAGCTGAGCGTCTTCTCCGCGCGGCGCGACGCGGCGCGGTGTCGCGCCGCGCGGCTTTTGCGGCGTCGCGTGGCGTGGCTTTGCGGCGTCGCGTGGCGTGGTTTTGCGGCGCTGCGCTGCGTGGCTCTTGTGGTGTTGCGTGGCTTTGCGGCGCTGCGTGGCGTGGCTTTGCGCCGCTGCGCGGTGTGGCGCTTTCCCGCCGCGGCGCGGGAACGCGCTGTGAATGTTCACGTTTCAGGTCGACAAAGTGCCGGTATTCCACGCCCATGGACGTCATCGGCGTGGGATTCGGGCGAACCGGCACACTCAGCCTCAAGACGGCGATCGAACGGCTCGGCTTCGGGCCCTGCCTGCACATGCTGCCGCTCCTCGACGACCCGGAACGGTCGGCGCTCTTCCGGCGCGCGGCCGAGGGGGAGCCCGGCTGCCTCGCGGCGGCGACGGCGGGCTTCCGGTCCTCGGTCGACTGGCCGGGCGCCTACTTCTGGCGCGAGCTCGTCGCCGCCCACCCCCGGGCCAAGGTGATCCTCACCTCCCGCGACCCGGACAAGTGGTACCGCAGCGCCCACGACACCATCTACCAGGCGGCGCTGCACATGCCCCAGCCCGAGGGCGAGTCCGCCATCCGGATGGCCCGCGCGCTCGTCTGGGCCGGAACGTTCGGCGACCGCTTCGGCGACCGCGAGCACGCGATCAAAACCTTCCACGACCACAACGCCGCCGTACGCCGTGAGGTCCCCGCCGCCCGCCTCCTCGACTTCGAGGTGCGGCAGGGGTGGCAGCCGTTGTGCGACTTCCTCGGCGTACCCGTGCCGGACGAGCCGTTCCCCCACACCAACGACACGGCAAGCTTCCGGGACCGTCGCCTCATGGCACCCGTCGGCGACCGGCCGCACTGAGAACCGCCCAGGCCGGGTGGCGCCCCCGCCGCAGCCGCGCGGCGAGTTCCGCCGGCCCGGGTGGCGGCACATTCACCCCGGCAGGGCGGGGCGGGCGGACCGGGGGTTCTAGACTTCAGCCGTGGAGCCATCGCCGATCATCGCGCCCAGCATTCTTGCCGCCGACTTCGCGCACCTTGCGGAGGCCGTGCACGCCATCGAGGGGGCGGCCGACTGGGTGCATGTCGATGTCATGGACAACCATTTTGTCCCCAATCTCACCATCGGGCTGCCCGTGGTGCAGAGCCTGCGCAAGGCGACGACCATCCCGTTCGACGTGCACCTGATGATCACCGACCCCGAGCGGTGGGCGCCCGGGTACGCGGAGGCCGGGGCCTACAACGTGACGTTCCACGCCGAGGCTTGTGAGAATCCTGTCGCGCTGGCCAAGACGCTGCGCGCCGCGGGGGCGAAGGCCGGGCTCGCCATCGACCGGGACACGCCCGTGGAGCCGTACCTGGAGCTGCTTCCCTATGTGGACACGGTGCTGATCATGACGATCAAGGCCGGGTTCGGGGGTCAGAAGTTCCTGCCCGAGATGCTCGACAAGGTGCGCGACGTGCGGCGCCGGATCAAGGCCAAGGACCTGGAGGTACGCCTCGAGGTGGACGGCGGCATCGCGGCGGACACGATCGAGCAGGCCGCCGCGGCGGGCGCGGACGCGTTCGTGGCCGGCACGGCGGTCTACGGGGCCGAGGACCCCGCGGAGGCCGTACGCAAGCTGCGTGATCTCGCCGCACGGGCGTGACTCTTCGTGCGATTTCCGACGTGTCGGCGGGCCGATGCATCGGGCATGATGGGTGGCGTCGAAAGGGGGATCATCGGTGAGCAACGAGATCGACACCCCGGGTGCCGATCCGGCCGAGAAGACGGACCAGATCATGGTCGTCGACGACGACGACGACATCGCCGGGTTCGTGGCGTTCAACCTGCAGGTGCACGGGTTCGACGTGGTCCGCGCCCGGGACGGGCAGGAGGCGCTCGAGCTCATGGAGACGCGCCGCCCCGACCTGGCCGTGGTCGACTGGATGATGCCGCGCATGGACGGCGTCGAGCTGACCCGCCGGCTACGCGCGGAGCCGCTCACCTCGGCCCTGCCGGTGATCATGCTGACCGCCAAGGGCATGACCGTGGACAAGGTCGTCGGCCTCACCACGGGCGTCGACGACTATCTGGTCAAGCCGTTCGACACCGCCGAGCTGATCGCCCGGGTCTCGTCGACGCTGCGGCGCACCAAGGAGTTCCGTGAGGTCTCGCCGCTGACCGGCCTGCCCGGCAACGCCCGCGTCACCCGCGAGATCGTCGAGTGCATCAAGAGCGACAAGGACTACTCGGTCGGCTACATCGACATCGACCGCTTCAAGCCGGTCAACGACGTGTACGGTTTCGACCGCGGTGACCAGTTCATCACCACCCTGGCCCGCAGCGTGCACCGGGCGGCGACGGCGGCCGGCAAGCCGTCGGTCTTCCTCGGTCACATCGGCGGCGACGACTTCGTCTTCATCTGCCACCCCGACCAGGTGCTGCCGCTGACCAAGCACATGGTGACCGACTTCGAGGCCTCCGCCGACGAGCTGTACGACCCGGAGGACGCGCAGCGCGGCTACATCGAGGTGCCCGACCGCCGGGGCGGCAAGCAGCGCGCGGCCCTCGTCACGCTCTCCATCGGCGTGGCGGAGTCGAAGGCGGGCGGCCGGCGCTACACCGACCATCGCGCCGTGGTCGCGGTGGCCTCCGAGATGAAGAAGGTCGCCAAGAGCCAGCCGGGCTCCTACGTCGCCATCGACCGCCGCCACTCCAAGGCCGAGCCGGAAAATCTCCCGCCGCTCGGCTGACGTGTCAAGAGTTTGTGACACCGTGGTCATCAGATGCGTGACGTCCGTCGCCGGTGGTGGCCGGGGACTCGCCGGGCGTGACAGTATCGGGGTTACCCACCACGCGCTGGCGGGACTCGGTGAGATTCCGAACCGGCGGTGATCCTCGACCAGTCGAGGTAAGCCCGCGACCCGGACTCCGTGCAAGCGGAGGACGGTGGACCTGGTGTGACTCCGGGGCCGACGGTGGATCGAGCGGGCACACGCCCGCCTCGGTCCGACAGTCCGGATGGGAGACGGCGCGCGGGAGCTGGACAGGGGCCTCGTCGCGGCGTGCCGTCACGACCCACCCGTCCAGGGGCGCGCGAAGCGTGTCCGTTCTCCGGCGATTTGTCCCCCCAAGCCCCGCCCGCGCGTGACCACGGCCGCGCGGATCCCCGCGCGACCAAGGCCGCGCGGAGAGCCCGCGCGCCCGACCGCGCGAGGGAGCACCGACATGGTCACCGAGGACGAGGCGATGCGCCGCGCCATCGCGCTGGCCGCCCGCGGCCTCGGCACCACCAGCCCCAACCCCGTCGTCGGCTGCGTGCTGCTCGACGTGACGGGCGCGATCGCCGGCGAGGGCTTCCACGCGTACGCGGGCGGCCCCCACGCCGAGGTCGCCGCCCTCGCCCAGGCGGGGGATCGGGCCCGCGGCGGCACGGCGGTCGTCACGCTGGAGCCGTGCAACCACACCGGGCGCACCGGCCCGTGCGCGCAGGCGCTGATCGACGCCGGGGTGGCCCGCGTGGTCGTCGCGGTGGAGGATCCGACGCTCGCGGCGTCCGGCGGGGCCGCCACCCTGCGGCAGGCCGGCGTCGAGGTGGTGACCGGGGTGCGCCGGGCCGAGGCGGAGGCGGGCAACATCGCCTGGCTGACCGCGGTGCGCCGCGGCCGCCCGTACGTCGTCTGGAAGTTCGCCGCGACGCTCGACGGGCGCTCCGCCGCGGCCGACGGCACGAGCCGGTGGATCACGTCCGAGGCGGCCCGCCGGGACGTGCACGAGCTGCGCAGCACGGTCGACGCGGTCATCGCCGGGGTCGGCACCGTGCTGGCGGACGACCCCCAGCTCACGGTGCGCCTGGGCCGGGAGGTCAGGCAGCCGCTGCGCGTGGTCGTCGACAGCCGGGGCCGCACTCCGCCGGACGCCCGCGTGCGCGACGACGCCGCCGAGACGCTGATCGTCACCGGCGGGGAGAAGGTCGATCTGGAGGCCATGCTCCGGCAGCTCTACGACCGGGGCGTCCGCGCCGCCCTGCTGGAGGGCGGTCCCACGCTGGCCGGCGCCTTCCTCGCCGCCGGGCTGGTGGACCGGGTGGTCGGCTATCTCGCGCCGAAGCTGCTCGGCGCCGGGCCCGCCGCGCTCGCCGACGCCGGCGTGACGACCATCGGCGAGACGCTCGACCTGGACTTTCTCGACATCACGCAGATCGGACCCGACCTGCGGTTCACGGCCGCACTCCGGCAGAAGGAGAGCTGATGTTCACCGGGATCGTGGAAGAGCTGGGCGAGGTCGTCCGGCTCACCGACGCGGGTGGGGACGCCGCGGTGCTCGCCGTACGCGGCCCGCTCGTCACCACCGACGCCAGGCACGGCGACTCGATCGCCGTCAACGGCGTCTGCCTGACCGTCATCGACAACGAGGACGGCGTGTTCACGGCCGACGTGATGGGGGAGACGCTGCGGCGCTCGTCCCTCGGCGCCCTCGCCGTGGGCTCGCCGGTCAACCTGGAGCGGGCGGCAACGGTCGGGTCTCGCCTGGGCGGTCACCTGGTGCAGGGGCACGTCGACGGCGTCGCCACGCTGAAAGGGCGGGTTCCCGGCGATCAGTGGGACGTGCTCACCTTCACCCTGCCGCCCGAATTGTCCAAGTACGTGGTCGAGAAGGGCTCGATCACGGTCGACGGCGTCTCGCTGACGGTCATGGCAGTCACGGACGACACCTTCAGCGTGGGCCTGATCCCGACGACGCTGAAGCTCACCGTGCTCGGGACCAAGCAGGCGAACGACCCCGTCAACCTCGAGGTCGACGTCATCGCCAAGTACGTCGAGAAGATGCTGGGGGACCGGTCGTGACCACCGTGGAGCGGGCCATCGGCGACATCCGGAGCGGCAAGGCCGTCGTCGTGGTGGACGACGAGGACCGCGAGAACGAGGGCGACCTCATCTTCGCGGCCGAGATGGCGACGCCCGAGCTGGTCGCGTTCATGGTCCGCTACACCTCCGGGTACGTCTGCGTGCCGCTGACCGAGTCCGAGGCGGACCGGCTCGACCTGCCGCCCATGTTCCACACGAACCAGGATGCGCGCGGGACGGCGTACGCGGTCACGGTCGACGCCCGCGAGGGCGTCTCCACCGGCATCTCCGCGGCCGACCGCGCCCACACCATCCGCCTGCTCGCCGGGGCGGACACCCAGCCCGCCGACCTGTCCCGCCCCGGGCACGTGGTGCCGCTGCGCGCGAAGGCCGGCGGAGTGCTGCGCCGCCCCGGGCACACCGAGGCCGCGATCGATCTGGCCACGCTCGCCGGGCTCCGGCCCGCCGGGGTGCTCTGCGAGCTGATCAACGACGACGGCACGATGATGCGGGGCGCGCAGCTCGCGGAGTTCGCGGCGGCGCACGACCTGACGCTGATCAGCATCGAGCAGCTGATCGCGTACCGGCGGCACCACGAGTCGCTGGTCGAGCGGGTCGTCGAGACGCGGCTGCCGACCGATCACGGCGAGTTCACGGCCGTCGGCTACCGGTCGATCACCGACGGCGGCGAGCACGTGGCGCTGGTCCGCGGTGACCTGGCGGACGGCGAGGACGTGCTGGTCCGGGTCCACTCGGAGTGCCTGACCGGGGACGTCTTCGGCTCGGTGCGCTGCGACTGCGGTCCCCAGCTGGAGGCGGCCCTCGACCGGGTCGCCGAGGCCGGGCGCGGGGTGGTGCTCTACATGCGCGGGCACGAGGGGCGCGGGATCGGGCTGCTGCACAAGCTGCAGGCCTACCAGCTGCAGGACCGCGGCCTGGACACGGTCGACGCCAACCTCGAGCTGGGCCTGCCGGCGGACGCCCGGGACTACGGCATCGGCGCGCAGATCCTGTACGACCTCGGGGTCCGCTCGATGCGCCTGCTCACCAACAATCCGGCCAAGCGCGCCGGGCTGGAGGGCTACGGCCTGACGGTCACCGGCCGGGAGGCGCTGCCCGTCCGGCTGCATCCGGAGAACGTGCGTTACTTGCGTACCAAGCGTGACCGGATGGGCCACCTGTTCGAGGCTCTGGGCTGATACTCAATCAAAAGGGGGCAACATGGCTGGTTTCGGGGATCCGCATCTGGAGACCGTCGACGCGGCGGGGCTCACCGTCGGGATCGTCGGCTCGCGCTGGCACAGCGACCTGGTCGATCACATGGTCGACCGCGCGCAGGCGGCGGCGAAGGCGTGCGGCGTCGACAACGTGATCACCGCGCGCGTGGCCGGCTCGGTCGAGCTGCCGATCGTCGCCCAGGCCCTCGCGAAGAAGTGCGACGCCGTGGTGGCCCTCGGCGTGGTCATCCGCGGCGAGACGAAGCACTTCGAGTACGTCTGCGACGCGGTGACCGCGGGCCTGACCCGGGTCGCCCTGGACGAGCAGACCCCGGTGGCGCACGGCGTCCTGACCGTGGACAGCCTGGGCCAGGCCCGCGACCGGGCGGGCCTGGAGGACTCGATCGAGGACAAGGGCTGGCAGGGCACGGTCGCCGTCCTCGACGCCGTCCTGGCCATCAGGGCGATCAACGGCTAGAGGCGACCCGCCTCGATGATCCGGGCGAGGAACTGCCGGGTCCGCGCCTCGACCGGGTCGCCGAGCACCTGCGCCGGCGGCCCGGCCTCCAGGACCCGGCCGCCGTCGAGGAAGACGACGCGGTCGGCGACCTGCTTGGCGAAGCCCATCTCGTGCGTCGCCAGCACCATCGTCATGCCCTCGTCCTTGAGGCCCCGGATCATGGTGAGCACCTCGCCCACCAGCTCCGGGTCCAGGGCCGACGTGACCTCGTCGAGCAGCAGCAGCCGGGGGTTGTTGACCAGCGCGCGGACGATCGCCACGCGCTGCTGCTGACCGCCGGAGAGCCGGTCCGGGTACGAGGAGGCCTTGTCCGCGAGCCCGACCCGGCGCAGCCACTCCATGGCCTGCTCCTCGATCTCGCGCGCCTGCCGCTTGTGCACCTTCTCGGGGGCGAGCGTGATGTTGCGCAGCACGGTCATGTGCGGGAACAGGTTGTACGACTGGAAGACCATCCCGATCCGCCGCCGCACCACGTCGGGGTTGACGCGGGGATCGGTGATGTCCTCGCCGTCCAGCGAGATGACGCCGTCGTCGATCCCTTCGAGCAGGTTGACGCACCGCAGCAGCGTCGACTTGCCCGACCCCGACGCGCCGATCAGCGCGACGACCTGGTGCTCGTCGACGGAGAGGGACAGATCGTCCAGGACGACCGTCGACCCGAACGTCTTGCGCAGAGAAGCGACATCGAGCAGCACTAGAAACCCGCAGACTGGCGACGGGCCGCACGCAGGGTCACCCAGTCGGTGACGCCGATGAGCGGCAGGGCGAGGAGCACGAAGAGCACCCCCGCCACGATGTACGGCGTGAAGTTGGCGTCCTGCGCGGTGGCGATCTGCGCCGCGCGTACGGCGTCGATGGGTCCCGCGAGCGAGACCAGGCCCACGTCCTTCTGCAGCGCGACGACGTCGTTGAGCAGCGGCGGCGTGACCCGGCGGACCGCCTGCGGGAGCACCACGTGGCGCATGGTCTGCCGGTACGTGAGCCCGAGCGACCGGGCCGCCGCCAGCTGCGACGGGTGCACCGACTCGATCCCGGCGCGGAACACCTCGGCCAGGTAGGCGCCGTAGACGATCACCAGCGCCGCCCCGCCCAGCACGAGGACGCTCGGCATGCCCTGCAGCCGCAGTCCCGGGACGCCCAGCGTGAAGACGTACAGGACGATGATCAGCGGCAGGCCGCGGAAGGCGTACGTGTAGCCGGTGGCCAGCGCCCGGACGGGGAAGAAGACCGCGCCCCGCAGGGTCCGCGCGACCGCGATGAGCAGGCCCAGCGCCAGCGCCGCGAGGGTGCAGACGACCAGCAGGCGCAGGTTGAGCCAGAGCCCCTCGAGGATGTCCGGCAGGTACTCGCGGGCGATCGCGCCGTCGAGGAACGACTGCTTGACGCGCTCCCAGCCGGGCGCCCCCGTGACGCCGAGCACGAGGGCGACGCCGACCACCGCGGTCGAGACCGCGGCGAGCAGCACCGAGCGGACCGTCTGCCGTCGCCGGTAGGCGGTCCGCCCGAGCTGGATCTCACTCGGCTGGTACGTCGTCACTGGAGCTCAGGCGCTCCGCCGGCCGTCAGCCAGGTCTTCTCCAGCTCGGTGAGGGTGCCGTCCTGGCGCAGCTGGTCGACGGCGCCGCTCACGCACGGCGTCAGCTTCGACCCGAGATCGAGCACCAGACCGAACTGCTCGGGTACGCCCACCTGCGGCAGCTGCCCCACGATGACGCCGTCGTCGAGCTCGGCCGCGGTCATGTAGAACGCCGTCGGCAGGTCCACGACGATGCCGTCGACCGAGCCGTTCTGCAGCGCCGCCTTGGCGTCGTCGTTGTTGTTGTAGACCTGCGGCTCGGCGGACGGCTTGACGATGTCCGTGATCGCCTGGTAGCTCGTGGTCCCGACCTGCGCGCCCAGCTTGGCGCCCTTCAGGTCCGCCAGCGAGGTGGCCGAGGCGATCTTCGAGCCCTTGGTGGTGATGACGGTCTGCCGGACGAGGTAGTACGGCGACGAGAAGTCGACCGCCTTCTTCCGCTCGTCGGTGATCGAGAACTGGTTGACGTCGAAGTCGAACGTCTTCGGCCCGGGCGCGATGGCGTTGTTGAAGCCCACGGTCGTCCAGACCACGTTCGCGGCCGGGTAGCCCAGGCGCTCGGCGACCGCGTAGGCCACGGCCGACTCGAAGCCCTTGCCGTTGGCCGGCTTGTTGTCGCTGAACCACGGCTCGTACGCCGGGGTGTCCGTGCCGATCGTCAGCTTGCCGGCCGCGAGGGTGTCGAGCGCACCGGGCGCGCAGGCGGAGCTGGACGCGGAGGCGGAGCCGCTCGCGGCGGGGGCGTCGTCCTCGTCGGCGGGCGCGCAGGCCGCGAGCGAGGTGAGGAGAACGGCCGCGCTGCCCAGCGCGGCGAGGGTGTTTCTGCTGACCATGACCGGAACTGTAGGCGAAGGTGGGACGCAGAGGGGCCGTCCGTTGCCACCCCGTAATGAGCTGCAACAATCGCAACCCGTGAAGACGTTCGAAGAGTTGTTCGCCGAGCTGTCGGCGAAGGCGGTGGAGCGGCCCGAGGGCTCGGGCACCGTCGCCGCGCTGGACAAGGGCGTGCACTTCATCGGCAAGAAGGTCGTCGAGGAGGCGGCCGAGTCGTGGATGGCGGCCGAGCACGAGGGCGCCGAGCGCACCGCCGAGGAGCTGTCACAGCTGCTCTACCAGGCACAATGCCTCATGATCGCCTCCGGTCTGACGCTCGAGGACGTGTACCGACATCTCTGACGTGCCCTCCGTCCCGTCTGCCTCGACCAAGGAGCACGTCCATGTTGCGCATCGCCGTCCCCAACAAGGGGACCCTGTCCGGACCGGCCGCCCAGATGCTGCGGGACGCCGGCTACCGCCAGCGCACCGACCCCAAGGACCTCGTCTGCCGTGACGAGGACAACAACGTCGAGTTCTTCTACCTGCGGCCGCGCGACATCGCGACGTACGTCGGATCGGGTGATCTGGATCTCGGCATCACCGGCCGGGACCTGCTCGTCGACTCCGGCGTCCCGGCGACCGAGCTGCTCGACCTGAGCTTCGGCGGGGCGACCTTCCGCTGGGCCGTCCCGGCGGACAGCGCGCACGACTTCGCCGTCGGCGGCCGCCGCATCGCGACCGCCTACCCGGGCGTGGTGCAGCGCTACCTCGACGCCAACGACCTCAAGGCCGACGTGGTGCGGCTGGACGGCGCGGTGGAGAACGCGGTCCGCCTCGGCGTGGCCGACCTCATCGCCGACGTGGTCGAGACCGGCGCGACCCTGCGCCAGGCCGGCCTGGTGACCGCCGGGGAGCCGCTGCTGAAGAGCTCCGCCATCCTGATCGGCCGGGACGAGGCCGGCGCCGGGGTGTCCCAGCTGCTCCGCCGGCTGCAGGGCGTCCTGGTCGCCCGCAGTTATGTCATGCTCGCCTACGACGTGCGCGCCGACCTGCTGGAGCACGCCACCGCCGTGACGCCGGGCATCGAGTCGCCGACCGTCTCCCCGCTGCACCGCGAGGGATGGGTGGCGGTCCAGGCCATGGTGAAGCGCGCCGACGTGCACCACATCATGGACGAGCTCTACGAGATCGGCGCCCGCGCGATCCTCGTGACCGACATCGCCAACTGCCGCCTCTAGGGGACCAGACATGACCGTCACCGTCTTCCGCCCGCAGCGCATCCGCTGGGTCACCGCGATCCTGGCGGTGGCGGTCGTCGTCCTCTTCACCGTGCTGAGCTTCGGGCTGCACGGCTCGACGGGCGACGGCTACGGCCAGTTCGAGCGGGGCGACCAGGGCGCCATGATCGGGCTCGGGGTGCTCATCGGGCTGGGCATCATGGCGTTCGCCCGGCCGCGGGTGTGGGCCACGCCCGAGGGCATCCGGGTGCGCAACGTGATCGGCGGGGTGGAGCTGCCCTGGTCGGCGGTGCGGGCCGTGCGCTTCGACCGCAACTCGCCCTGGGCGATGCTGGAGCTGCACGACGACGACACCGTCCCGGTGCACGCGCTGCAGGCGGCCGACAAGGACTACGCGGTGCACGGGGTGCGTACGCTGCGGGCCCTTCATTCGGCAGCGTCGAGCTGAGCTGGTAGGCTGTAACGCAGTCGACCACGCCTGCCCTCACACGAGTGGCCGGCGCGAAAGAGGAGCCCGCTGGTTCCCACCCACGCCCGCCTCGTGCGGCTGGGTCCGGTCAACCGATCGTGGGGAATACTCCGCGATGGGTGAGCGCTTCACTCGGGGCGCCGATGACCGGTCGAGCGGGCCCTGGCATGCGTAAGCGCGCCGGGGCTCTCTGCTTTCCCGTCGCCCAGTGGTGTGAGGGCCGACGTGAGGCCGACCGACATTGGTAAATGAGACAGTTTGTCCCCGTTCTGAGGAGGCCCCATCAGCGTCGAACCACGCGTCAACGAGCAGATCCGGGCACGGGAAGTCCGTCTGGTCGGCCCCGAGGGTGAGCAGGTGGGCATCGTCCCGCTCGAGCGCGCCCTGCAGCTGGCCGCGGACGTCGACCTGGACCTGGTCGAGGTTGCGCCCATGGCGCGCCCGCCGGTGTGCAAGCTCATGGACTTCGGCAAGTTCAAGTACGAGAGCGCACTGAAGGCACGCGAGTCGCGGCGGAACCAGCAGCAGACCGTCATCAAGGAAATGAAGCTCCGGCCGAAGATCGACCCGCACGACTACGAGACCAAGAAGGGTCACGTGGTGCGGTTCCTCAAGGCGGGCGACAAGGTCAAGGTGACGATCATGTTCCGCGGTCGCGAGCAGAGCCGCCCCGAGCTGGGTTTCCGGCTCCTGCGCCGGCTCAGCGAGGAGATCTCGGAGCTCGGATTCGTGGAGGCCAGTCCCAAGCAGGACGGCCGCAACATGATCATGGTTCTGGCCCCGCACCGCGCCACCAAGGTGGCGGCAGCGGCCGCCGTCGAGGCATCCCGGCCCGCGGGCCGCGAGCCGCGCGAGGGCGAGGCGGCTCCCGCGGCTGAGACCGCGGACAGCACGGCAGAGTAGTTAGTTGCCCCCGGGGCCGTCGGCCCCGGGGACGAGATGAGAGTAGGCGTCAAGTGCCGAAGATGAAGAGCCACACCGGCATGGGTAAGCGGGTGAAGGTCACCGGCAAGGGAAAGCTCCGCACGGAGCAGGCCGGCAAGCGTCACCTGCTGGAGGGCAAGTCCTCCAAGGTCACCCGCCGGATGACCGGGACGGTCGAAGTGGCCAAGGCCGACACCAAGCGAGTGAAGAAGCTCCTCGGCCGCTGACGCGCGCCCCTGATTCCCCTGTTAGGAGATTGACATGGCACGCGTCAAGCGGGCAGTGAACGCCCAGAAGAAGCGTCGCACGTTGCTGGAGACCGCCAGCGGATACCGCGGTCAGCGCTCGCGCCTGTACCGCAAGGCCAAGGAGCAGGTGCTGCACTCGATGCAGTACTCGTACCGCGACCGCCGTGACCGCAAGGGCGACTTCCGCCAGCTGTGGATCACGCGCATCAACGCGGGCGCCCGGGCCAACGGGATGACCTACAACCGCCTCATCCAGGGCCTCAAGCTCGCGGGTGTCGAGGTGGACCGCAAGATCCTGGCCGACCTGGCCGTCAACGACGCCGCCTCGTTCGCGGCGATCGTCGAGATCGCGCGGGCCGCGGTCGTGGCCGAGGGCACCGGCGGCGCCGGCGCCCAGGCCGCCTGAGTAACGCACCGCACGTTTCGCAAGCGCCTCCCGGTCTCTTCCGGGAGGCGCTTCGCATTGCCGCACCCGCACCGGAGGATCCGTGTTCACCCCTCGCACCCCGCGCGTCGTCGCCGCCAAGCGGTTGCAGCGCCGCCGCGACCGCGACAAGGCCGGCCGCTTCCTCGCCGAGGGACCCCAGGCCGTGCGGTCCGCTCTCGCCGCGGGGGTGGTCCTCGACCTCTTCGGTACGGACGAAGCCCTCACCAGGCACGGCGACCTCGCGATGCAGGCGCCGGTGGTGTCTCCCGTCACGGAGGAGGCGCTCGCCGCTCTCGCCGAGACCGTGCAGCCCCAGGGACTCGTGGCCGTGTGCGAGCAGGTCGACGTGTCGCTGCCCGAGGCGCTCGCCAAGGAGCCGCGCCTGGTCGCGGTGCTCGCCGAGATCCGGGACCCCGGCAACGCCGGCACGATCCTGCGCACCGCGGACGCCGCCGGGGCCACGACAGTCATCTTCGCCGGTGACGCCGTGGACCCGTACAACGGGAAGTGTGTCCGCTCCTCGGCCGGCAGCCTGTTCAATGTGGACATCGTCCGGGCGCCCCTCGACGTGATCCTGCCGGGCTTCACCAACCTGGCCACGACCGGTTACGGCGACACCGATCTCGACGCGCTGATCGATGACGGGTCGCTCGCCGCGCCGACCGCGTGGTGGTTCGGCTCGGAAGCGCACGGGCTCCCGGCAGAAGTGCTGAAATATGCCGACAAGAGGGTCCGGGTGCCGATCTACGGCGGCGCCGAGAGTCTTAATCTGTCGGCCGCCGCCGCGGTCTGCTTGTATGCTTCAGCGCGAGCGCAACGCTCTCCTAGGAGTGGATCATGAGTCAGCTGTTTACCCGGCCCGCTGGTCGCGGGCTCGCGCGTCGCTGACTCCTCCCGAAAGCGAAGCTCCCCGACCGGCGGGCTACGGCCCAGCCGCGCTCCGTAGACTGCCGTTGGCTCATCCGGTGTGAGGGAGTTCGACCTACCGTGTCCTACCGCAACGATCCGTACGATCCGAAGCAGGCCGCCCTGCTGGCGCCCGAGGCCCTGGAAGCGGCCGTCGCCGAGGCCGGGAAGGCCTTCGCGGAGGCCAGAGACCTCGACGCGCTCGGCGCGCTGAAGCCCGCGCATCTCGGCGACCGCTCGCCGGTGTCGCTGGCCCGCCGCGAGATCGGCTCGCTGCCGCCCGCCGCGAAGTCCGACGCCGGCAAGCGCGTCAACGTCGCCCGCCAGGCCGTGCAGGCCGCCTTCGACGCCCGCCACGCCGAGCTGGAGCGCGAGCGCGCCGCCCGCGTCCTGGTCGAGGAGCGCGTCGACGTCACCCTGCCGTGGGACCGTGCCCCGCGCGGCGCCCGGCACCCGCTGACCACGCTCATGGAGCACATGGGCGACCTGTTCGTCGGCATGGGCTACTCGATCGTCGACGG
>NZ_JAUQWH010000153.1 GCF_030757795.1 Actinoplanes oryzae | reverse complement strand
TTCGGCCTCGACACCGTGGTGGGGGACGGCGGGGCGGGGCTGTCGGCGGGGCAGCGGCAGCGGGTCGCGCTCGCCCGGGCGTTCGCGCGGGATGCACCCGTCGTCCTGCTGGACGAGCCGACCGCCAACCTGGATGCCGCCACCGCCGCCGGGGTCATGGCCGCGATCCGGCGGCTCAGCGCCGGGCGTACGGTCCTCATCGCCGCGCACCGGCCGGAACTCATCGCCCTCGCCGACCGCGCGATCTCCCTGGACCTGGTGACCGCATGACCATCGTCTCCGTGCTGCGACCGGCTGCGGGCCGGTTGGTTGTCGCCGTGCTGGCCGGGATCGCGGCCGCCGGGTCGGGCGTCGGGCTCATGGCCGTCTCGGCGTGGCTCGTCTCGCGGGCCGCCCTGCACCCTCCGGTGCTGCACCTGATGGTGGCCATCGTCGCGGTGCGCGCGTTCGGGCTCGGGCGGGGCGTGTTCCGCTACCTCGAGCGGCTGATCGGCCACGACGCCGCGTTCCGGGTGCAGGGCGCCCTGCGCGTCCGCCTGTACGCCCACCTCGAGCGGCTCGCCCCGGCCGGACTGGCCCGCTTCCGGCGCGCCGACCTCGCCCAGCGCCTCGCCGCGGACGTGGACGCGGTGCTGGATCTGGTGACCCGGGTGCTGCTGCCGTACGCGGTGGCGGTGGTCGTGGGCGTCGCGGCAGTGCTCGTGGTGGGAACGCTGCTGCCGGTCGCCGGCGCGGTCCTGGCCGTCGCGCTGATCGTCGTGGCGGTGGCCGTGCCGCTGGTGCAGGCCGCGGCCGCCCGCCGGGCCGACGGTCGGCTCGCGCCGCTGCGCGGGGAGCTCGCCACGCTCACCGCCGACCTGGTGCAGGGCCGGGCCGACCTCCTCGCGTACGGGGCTGTGGGGCGCCAGCTCGCCCTCCTGGACGACGTGGACGAGCGGCTGCGCCGGGCCGCCCTGCGCTCGTCGGCCACCACGGGCGTCTCGGCCGCCGTGACCGCCCTGTGCACGGGCGTCAGCGTGCTGGCCGGGCTCGTCGCCGGTGCCTTCGCGGTGCGCGCCGGCGATCTGCCGGGGGAGCTGCTGGCGGTGGTGGTGCTGACGCCGCTGGCGGTGTTCGAGATCGCGGGGACGTTGCCCGCGGCCGCCCAGCATTTCGCCGGGGCCCGGGCGGGTCTGCGGCGCCTCGCCGAAGTCCTGGCTGCGCCGGTGCCGGTGCTGTCCGGCGGCGCGGCTGTCCCGGGCGGGCCGGTGACCGTGGAGCTGCGGGACGTGGCGTCTTCCTGGGTGCCGGGCCGGATCGTGCTGTCGGACCTGTCGCTGACCCTGGCGCCGGGCAGCCGGACGGCCCTGGTCGGGCCGAGCGGCTCGGGCAAGTCGACGGTGGCGGCGCTGCTGGTGCGCTTCCTGGACCCGGTGGCCGGGCGGGTGCTGCTCAACGGGTGCGACCTGCGGGAGCTGGACCCCGCCGAGGTGCGCCGGGCGGTGGTGTGGCTGCCCGAGGACGCGTACCTCTTCGACACGACGATCGCCGCGAACCTGCGGATCGGCCGGCCGGACGCCACCGACGCCGCGTTGCGGGACGCCCTGCGGCAGGCGCGCCTGCTGGACTGGGTGTCGTCGCTGCCCGAGGGGCTGGCCACGCCGGTGGGGGAGCACGGCGCACAGCTGTCGGGCGGCCAGCGCCGGCGGCTGGCGCTGGCCCGGGCGCTGCTGACCGGCGCCCGGGTGCTGATCCTCGACGAGCCGGCCGAGCACCTGGACGACGAGACCGCCCGCGCCCTGACCCGCGACCTGCTCGCCGCGGCCGGCGACCGGACCGTCCTGCTCATCACGCACCGGGAGGACGACCTCGCCGGGGTGGACGCCGTCGTCCGCCTCGGCCGGAGCGGAACGCCGGTACCCGTGGCCGTCTAGCTGCGGCCGTCGTCGCCGCGCCTATTGCTGGTCGGCGCGGTTGCGGTAGGTCCAGTCCGCGCTGCCGAGGGCGGAGTTGCGCTGCTTGGCGACGTGGCCGCCCTGCTGCGGGATCGCGGGGTGCTGCGGTCCGGCCGCGCCGGGCTGCGCGGCGCGCGGGTCGGTCGTGCGGGTGTGCGCCGCTCGCGGGTCGGTCGCGCGGTGCTGGGCGGCCAGCAGGCCCGCGGACAGCGGGGCCGCGTTCGGGGTGGCCGCGGCGCGGCGGGCGGCCGACTCCTCGCGGCGGGCGGCCAGGTAGGCGGCCGCGGCGCGGTCCTCCTCGGTCGGGGCGGCCATCAGGGCGTAGCAGAGGGCCAGCAGGGCGAAGACGACCGCGACGCCGATCGGGACGAGCAGCGAGGAGGCGGTGGCGCCCCGCGGGACGCCGGTGGCCGCGTCGTGGCGGGCGGTCATGGCGGACATGCCGGTGAAGTGCATGCCGTTGACCGCGATGCCCATGATCAGGGCGGCGCCGACCACGGCCAGCGGGCGGTGGACCCGGGCGGCGAGCCAGAGGGCCACGGTGGCGGCGACCACGGCGATGGCGATCGAGGCGGCCACGCGGGGGATTCCGTACGAGATGTGGGCGTTGAGGTGCATGCCCGCCATGCCGAGGTAGTGCATGGCGGCGACGCCCAGGCCGGCGAGGATGCCGCCGGTGACGAGGCGGGCCGCGCGTACGGTGGCTCCGCCGAAGGCGACCGCCATGCCGGCGCCGACCGCGACGACGGCGAGCAGCGCGCTGGCGGCGGTGAGGCCGACGTCGTACCGGATGGAGGTGCCGACCACGCTGAAGCCCATCATGGCGACGAAGTGCATGGCCCAGATGCCGGTGCCGCCGATCGCGACCGCCGACAGGGAGAGCCACCAGGCGCGGGCGCCGCTGCCGGGCGCGGACCGCAGGCGGATGGCGCACACGAGGCCGAGCGCCGAGCCGAGCACCGACAGCGCGTAGCTGAGGACGGGCGTCACCCAGCCCTGCTCGAAGTGATGGATTTCCATGGCCTGCATCCCCCAGGTAAATCGTCCCGGGCAGCATCCTGCACGCTGAGCAGGCATTCCGTACCGGTGCGGGGCGACATCGCGGAAGATCGGGCCGTTTGGGGGAGGGGCGGTGGGCCGAAGCGGCGGGCCGGGGCCGGACCGTGGTGACCGCCTTGCGGTAGTCTTGAACGCCAGACCGAGGGGCGCTGCAACGGGGAAACCCGCCACGCTCGGTTTGGCTTGTCACACCGACCAAGGGCGCCTCCGAGTTCGCTACCCGGAGGTGGTCGTGTGTCCGTAACCGACTCGCTGCGCTCGCTGATGGCCGAGCGCATCCTGGTCCTCGACGGCGCATGGGGCACCATGCTGCAGGGCGCCAAGCTCAGCCCGTCCGACTACCGCAACGAGCTGATCCCCGCCGACCACCCCAAGGACGTCACCGGCGACCCCGACCTGCTCGCCCTGACCCGCCCGGACCTCATCCTCGACGTCCACCGGCAGTACCTGGCGGCCGGCGCCGACATCACGACCACCAACACCTTCACCGCCACCAGCATCGGCCAGGCCGACTACGGGCTCGAGCACCTGGTGCGCGACATGAACGTGCGCGCCGCCCAGCTCGCCCGGCAGGCCGCCGACGAGGCCGGCGGCAAGTTCGTCGCGGGCTCGGTCGGCCCGCTCAACGTCACGCTGTCGCTGTCGCCGCGCGTCGACGACCCGGCGTACCGGGCGGTGACGTTCGACCAGGTCAAGGCCACGTACGCCGAGCAGATCAGCGCCCTCAAGGAGGGCGGCGTCGACCTGCTGCTGATCGAGACGATCTTCGACACGCTCAACGCCAAGGCCGCCATCGCCGCGGCGCGCGAGGTGGCGCCCGAGCTGCCGCTGTGGATCTCGGTGACGATCGTCGACCTGTCCGGGCGCACGCTGTCCGGGCAGACCGTCGCGGCGTTCTGGCGCTCGATCGAGCGCGCCCAGCCGCTGGTCGTCGGCGTCAACTGCTCGCTCGGCGCCGCCGAGATGCGCCCGCACGTGGCGGAGCTCGCCAAGCTGTCGAACACCTACGTGGCGTCGCACCCCAACGCGGGCCTGCCCAACGCCTTCGGCGGCTACGACGAGACGCCCGACCAGACCGCGGCCCTGGTCGGCGAGTTCGCGACCTCCGGCTTCGTCAACATCGTCGGCGGCTGCTGCGGCACGTCCCCGGCGCACATCGCGCAGATCGCCGCCACGGTCCGCGGTCTCGCGCCGCGCCCGGTCGCCACCGTGCCGGACGCCACCCGGTTCAGCGGCCTCGAGCCGTTCGAGATCGGGCCCGACACCGGCTTCGTCATGATCGGCGAGCGGACCAACGTCACCGGCTCGGCCAAGTTCCGCCGGCTCATCGAGGCCGACGACTACCAGGCCGCCGTCGACGTGGCCCTCGAGCAGGTGCGCGGCGGCGCCAACCTGCTCGACGTCAACATGGACGCCGACCTGCTCGACAGCGAGCGGGCGATGACCACCTTCCTCAACCTGATCGCCACCGAGCCCGAGGTCGCCCGCATCCCGGTGATGATCGACAGCTCCAAGTGGAGCGTGCTCGAGGCCGGCCTCAAGTGCGTGCAGGGCAAGGGCGTCGTCAACTCGATCTCCCTCAAGGAGGGCGAGGGCCCCTTCCTCGAGCAGGCCGCTCGCGTGCGCGACTACGGCGCCGGCGTCGTGGTCATGGCCTTCGACGAGCAGGGGCAGGCCGACACCGCCGATCGCAAGGTCGAGATCTGCGGGCGGGCGTACGACCTGCTCGTCGCCTCGGGGTTCGCGCCGGAGGACATCATCTTCGACCCGAACGTGCTGGCGGTCGCCACGGGCATCGCCGAGCACAACGGGTACGCGAAGGCGTTCATCGACGCGCTGCCGCGGATCAAGGAGCGGTGCCCCGGTGCCCGTACCTCCGGGGGCATCTCGAACCTGTCCTTCGCCTTCCGGGGCAACGACGTCGTGCGCGAGGCCATGCACTCCGCGTTCCTGTTCCACGCCACCAAGGCGGGGCTGGACATGGGCATCGTCAACGCCGGGCAGCTCGCCGTCTACGCGGACATCCCGGCGGACCTGCTGGAGCTGGTCGAGGACGTCATCTTCGACCGGCGCGAGGACGCGACCGACCGGCTGGTGACCTTCGCCTCCACGGTCACCGGGTCGGGCACCAAGCGCGCCGTCGACCTGTCGTGGCGCGAGGGGCCGGTCGCCGAGCGCCTCTCGTACGCGCTGGTGCACGGCATCGTCGACTTCGTCGAGGAGGACACCGAGGAGGCGCGGCAGCTGCTCGACCGGCCGCTCGACGTCATCGAGGGCCCCCTGATGGACGGCATGAAGGTCGTCGGCGACCTCTTCGGCTCGGGCAAGATGTTCCTGCCCCAGGTCGTGAAGAGCGCGCGCGTGATGAAGCGCTCGGTGGCGTACCTGGAGCCCTTCATGGAGAAGGAGAAGGCCTCCGGCCGCGGCCAGGGCAAGGTCGTGCTCGCCACGGTCAAGGGCGACGTCCACGACATCGGCAAGAACATCGTCGGCGTGGTGCTGGGCTGCAACAACTACGAGGTCGTGGACCTGGGCGTCATGGTGCCCGCGGCGAAGATCCTCGACACCGCGATCGCCGAGGGCGCCGACGCGATCGGCCTCTCCGGCCTGATCACCCCGTCGCTGGACGAGATGGTCGCGGTCGGTGCCGAGATGCAGCGCCGGGGCATGACGCTGCCGCTGCTCATCGGCGGGGCGACGACCTCCAAGCAGCACACCGCCGTCCGGATCGCGCCCGCGTACGAGGGCTCGACGGTGCACGTCCTCGACGCCTCCCGCGTGGTCGGCGTGGTGTCGAACCTGCTCGACCCGGGCCGCGCGGCGGCGCTCGACACGGACAACCGCGCCGAGCAGCAGCGCCTGCGCGAGCAGCACGAGAACAGGCGCTCGCAGGCCCTGCTGACCCTGGCCGACGCGCGCGCGAACAAGGAGGAGGTCGACTTCTCCGAGCTGCCGACGCCGGTCTTCACCGGTCGCCGCGAGGTGTCGCCGTCGATCGCCGAGCTGCGCGAGATGGTCGACTGGCAGTTCCTGTTCCTGGCGTGGGAGCTCAAGGGCAAGTTCCCGGCGATCCTGGAGCAGCCGGTCGCGCGGGAGCTGTGGGACGACGCGCAGGCGCTGCTCGACGAGATCATCGCCGCCGACGCGTTCACGGCCCGGGGGGCGTACGCCTTCTGGCCCGCGCACTCGGAGGGCGACGACATCGTGCTCGACGGCGGGGTCCGCTTCCCGATGCTGCGGCAGCAGACCGAGAAGCCGGCGGGCCGGGCCAACCGGTGCCTCGCCGACTACATCGCGCCGGCCGGCGACCACCTCGGCGGGTTCGCGGTGTCGATCCACGGCGCCGACGAGCTGGCCGCGAAGTACGAGGCGGAGCAGGACGACTACCGGGCCATCATGGTCAAGGCGCTCGCCGACCGGCTCGCCGAGGCCTTCGCCGAGTGGATCCACCTGCGGGTGCGGCGCGAGTGGTTCGAGCCGGAGGCGCAGCCCGCGCTGGCGGACCTGCACGCCGAGCGGTTCCGGGGCATCCGGCCGGCGCTCGGCTATCCGGCGTCGCCCGACCACAGCGAGAAGAAGGACCTGTTCGAGCTGCTGGAGACGGCCTCGCTCGACATCGGGCTGACCGAGTCCTACGCGATGACGCCGGCGGCCGCCGTCAGCGGGCTGATCTTCGCGCACCCGGCGTCGCGGTACTTCACCGTGGGGCGGCTCGGGCGTGACCAGATCGAGGACTACGCCGCGCGGCGGGGGATGTCCGTGGCCGATGTGGAGCGGTGGCTGCGGCCCAATTTGGCGTACGAGCCGCGCTGATCCTGCTCCTCAGCTCTCTACAGCGGTCGCCGGGGTTCCCCGGCGGCCGCTGCGTGCTCCGGGCCCAGCTCCTCGAAGAGGGTGATCTGCAGGCCGGCCGGCGCCTCCAGCCGGGCGTTCAGTGACCGCCACGGGGTGACCGTCGGCGGGGCGAGCTGCGTGGCGCCCGCGTCCACTGCCTCGGCGGTGCGCGCGGCGGTGTCGTCGACCTCGAACGCCACCCTGATGTGGCGTGCCACCGGGCGGCCCACCTCGACGTCGTCGATCATCCGCTTCTGCGCCGGGTTGGCGATCTCCAGGGTCGCGCGGCCCGCGTCGAGGATGACGACCTGCGCGTCCCCCTCGCCGGCGAACGCGGCCTGCTCGGGCAGGCCCAGCACGTCGCGGTAGAACGCCACGGCTTCGGCGTAGTCCTCCGCCTCCACCACGAGCCGCAGCTGCCGGACGTGCCGTGCGGGATTCGTCTGCTCGGTCATCGGGCGACAGTAGCCGACCGGCCCTCCTCTCCAGTGCTCACATCTTGACAGTCATCGATGTGAGCGCAACCATCGGGAAACCTCTTCGCCGTCAGTTGGTAACACGGCGCATGTTGTTAACGATCACATTCTCGGTGGAGGCCCGTATGCGGCATTGGCGCAGCATCCTGACCGTTCTGCTCGCCGTCCTGGTGGGCGGCCTGGCGGCACCCCCTCCGGCGCTGGCGGCGACCACGCTCGTCTACACGACGTTCAAGGGCGACGGCGCGGCCGACCAGGAGTTGTGGGTCTACCAGTCGACGAACGGCGGCACGAGCTACAGCGTGCTGGCCGACACGAACTATCGCGGGCCCAGCGGGGTGCTGCGCGATCCGAGCATCCTGAAGTACAACGGGCGCTACTACATCGCGTACACCGTGCAGTCCTGGACCACGAACTCGACCTCCTTCAACATCGCCTCCTCCACCAACCTCACGTCGTGGACGCACGTGGCGTCGGTCAACTCGGGCATCGCGAACACGAAGTTCACGTGGGCCCCCGAGTTCTACGTCGAGGGCGGGACCGTGCGGCTCATCGCGTCGGTCGCGGCGACGACGTGCTCGGAGTGCTTCCGGCCGTACGTCTACACCGCCCAGAACACCGCGCTCACCTCGTGGAGCGGGCCGGCGCAGATGTGGGGCCTGGGCACGAACCACATCGACACGTTCGTCGTGAAGTCGGGCAGCACGTGGCACGCGTTCACGAAGAACGAGACGACCAAGTACATCGAGCACTGGACGACGACCGCGAACCTCTACGAGGGCTGGGTGAACCGCGGGACGCTGTGGAGCTCGGGGTACGAGGGGCCGTCCCTCGTGCGCCTCGACGACGGGTCCTGGCGGATCTATGTCGACAAGTACACGAACGGCGGCCTGTGGACGGCCACGTCGTCCGACCTGAACACGTGGACCGGCCTGTCGGCGGTCGGCTGCTCCGGCTGCCGCCATGGAACGGCGGTGGCCAAGTGACCGTGTCTCCCGCAACCTCTTTCCCGGTGATGGTGTCATGAAGCGGCGTACTGTGCTGGCGGCCGGCGCGGGCCTGTCCGCGGGACTTGTGATGCCGGCGGGCCGGGCCTCGGCGGCGACCTACGGCGGCTATGCGATGGCCTACTTCACCGAGTCGCCGACGATGAGCGCGGCCAGCTACAGGCTGCACCTGGCGGTCAGCGCGGACGGGCTCAACTGGACGCCGCTCAACCAGAACAACCCGGTCGCCACGCCGACGCTCGGCAGCGGTGGCCTGCGCGACCCGTTCCTGCTGCGCAAGCAGGACGGCACCTTCGTCGTGCTGGCCACCGATCTCAATGGCACCGACTGGGCGTACCAGAGCCAGTACCTGCACGTGTGGGACTCGGCCGACCTGCGCACCTTCACCGGTTACCGGCTGCTGAAGGTGCACTCGCTGGCCACCCACGCGTGGGCGCCCGAGGCCGTCTGGGATCCCGCCCGCGGCCAGTACGCCGTCGTCTACTCGGCCGTGGTCGGCGGGCACAACGTGCTGATGGTCAACTGGACGAGCGACTTCCGGACCGCTTCGGCCCCGCAGACTTTCTTCGACCCCGGCTACGACGCGATCGACGGCTCCTTCGTCACGGTCGGCGGCGTCAACTACATGTACTACAAGAACAACACCAACAGCACCCTCCTCGGTACGCGGTCGTCGACCTTCAACCCGGGCAGCTTCGGCATCTACACGTCGGCGATCGGCCCGGGCCGCGGCGTCGAGGCCCCGAACATCGTCAAGTCGAACACCGCCGACGTCTGGTGGATGTGGGGCGACACGTGGAGTCCCAACGGCCGGTTCTTCTGCTGGCAGTCCACCAGCCTCCCGGGCGGGGCGTGGACGCTGCTCAACGACCGCGCCTACACGCAGCCCCTCAACTCCAAGCACCCCGGCCTGACCCCGATCACCAGCGCCGAGATGGCGGCCCTGCTGTCCCGCTACGGCGCTTCGGCCTGGAACCGCCTCAAGTCCTACAACTTCCCGGACCGCTACGTCCGGCACGCCGACAACGTGGGCCGCATCGACGCCTACCCCTTCGACCCGTACCAGGACCAGCTCTGGACCCTGGTCCCCGGTCTCGCCGACTCGTCCGCCGTGTCGTTCCGCTCGGTGAACTACCCCTCGATGTACCTGCGGCACTCCAACTACGCCGTCGTCCTGAGCGCCCCCGACGGCACCGCCACCTTCAACGCCGACGCCACCTTCCGCCGGGTGGCCGGTCTCGCCGACTCGTCCTGGGCCTCCTTCCAGTCGTTCAACTTCCCGGACCGCTACCTGCGCCACGCCAACTACGTGCTGCGGATCGACCCGGTCAGCACCGCCACCGAGAAGCAGGACGCCACCTTCCGCGTGGGCTACTGACATCGTCCGGCCCCGGCGTCACGCAACGCCCGCCACACCCGGTCACGGGTGAACGGCAGCTCGGTGAACCGCACCCCGGTCGCGTCCCGCAAGGCATTGGCCAGCGCGGGCGCGACCGGGTTGTACGGGCTCTCGCTCATCGACTTCGCCCCCAACGGCCCGATCGCGTCGTCCGTCTCGGCGAACACCACCTCGGTGCGCGGCACGTCGGCGAAGCTCGGCAGGTGGTACTGCCGGAACCCGGCCGTCGTGACCGCCCCGTCCGGCCCGAGCAGCATCCGCTCGGTCAGTGCCGACCCGAGCGCCTGCGCCACGCCGCCCTCGATCTGCCCCCGGCACTGCAGCGGATTGAGCACCCGCCCGGCATCGGCGCTGTGCACGCTCCGCAGGATCCGCACCTCGCCGGTGCCGGGATCCACCGCCACCCGGAACCACTGAGCGTTGAACGCCACCGACCGCGGCGTCCCGGTCCAATGCCCCTCGCCTCGCACCGGCCCGTCCGACGCCGCGACCGCGGTCAGCGGCACTGTGCTCCCGTCGGCCCGGCTCACGTGGTCCGGGCCCAGGTCCTGCCCGCCCGTGGCCGCCAGCAGCCGGACGCGCAACGCCTGGGCCGCCCGCAGCACCGCCTGCCCGGCCACCACCACGCCCGTCGAGGCGAACGCGCCGGTGTCGTGCCCGACCACGTCCGTGTCCGACTGCCGCACGACGACGCGATCCGGAGTCGTCCCCAGCTCGTCCGCCACGATCTGCGCGTGCACCGTGGTGCTGCCGTTCCCGAACTCCGCCGTCCCCACCGCGATCTCGTAGCGCCCGTCCGGCCGCAGCGACACCGTCGCGTCGGCGAAGTGCCCACCGGGCGGCCCGGCCGCGATCATCGCTATGGCCATGCCCTCCCCGACGAGCCAGCCCTCCGGCGTGCTCCCGTCTCTGTGCGGCGCGACGGTTTCCGCGGAGCCGGCGGCTGCCCGGATCGCGTCGAGGCACTGGTCGAGGCCGTAGCTGGCGATGGTCAGATCGTCGGCGTGCGAGCCCGGCGCCGTCATCGCCTCGCCCGGCCGGACGACGTTCCGCTCGCGCAGCGTCACCGGGTCCATGCCCAGCTGCCGTGCCAGCTCGTCCAGCACCGACTCCACCGCGAACGTGACCTGCCCCAGCCCGTATCCGCGGAACGCCCCGGCGGGCACCGTGTTCGTGTACACCGTGAACGCGTCGACCTTCTTGTTCGCGCAGCGGTACACGGCGAGCGATTCGTGGCAGCCGTGGAACATGACCGACGTCCCGTGGTTCCCGTACGCGCCGGTATCGACCACCACCCGCAGCTCCAGCGCGGTCAAGATACCGTCGCGGCGTGCGCCGGCCCGCATCCGGACGCTGAAGGGGTGCCGCGTCGTGGCGGAGGTGAACTGCTCGGCGCGTGTGTACTCGTGCTTGACGGGTCTGCCGAGCCGCCGCACCGCGAGGGCCACGAGGTCCTCGACCAGCATCTCCTGCTTGCCGCCGAAGCCGCCGCCCACGCGCCCGGTCAGCACGCGCACGTCGTCCGGGCTCAGGTCGTAGAGGTCGGCGAGCGCCCGCCGGGTCAGGAACGGCGTCTGGCTGCTGGACCTGATGGTGAGCCGGCCCGCCTCGTCCAGCCACCCGAGCGCCCCGTGCGTCTCGAGGCTGGCGTGCTGCACCCGCCCGGTGCGGAACGTCTCCTCGTAGACCACGTCGGCCTCCTCGAAGCCCGCGGCGACGGACCCGAGCTCGTCGTGCAGCTCGCCGATGACGTTGCCGTCCGGCCGGGCGATGCGGTGCTCGGCGGGGTTCTTGTCGGCGTGCAGCAGGGGAGCGCCGGGCAGCATCGCCGCCTCCGGCTCGACGACCGCGGGCAGCACCTCGTACGTCACCCGCAGCCGCCGGCACCCCTCCTCCGCCGCGCCCTCCGTGTCGGCGACGACGGCGGCGACCCGCTGGCCCACGAACCGGACCACGTCGTCGAGCACCCGCGTGTCGGCCGGGTCCTCCCGGGGATCCTCGTGCCGGGCGGTCGAGAAGTGCCGCTGCGGCGCGTCGGCATGCGTCAACACCAACCGCACGCCGGGTACGGCCAGAGCCTCGGCCGTGTCCACCTCCAGAACCCGGGCGTGCGCGTGCGGCGAGCGCAGCACCTTGAGATGCAGCGCCCCGGGCATGTCGAGGTCGAACGTGTACCGCGCCGTCCCCGTCACGACCTCCGGCCCGGCCGGGGCGCCCAGGTTCGCGCCGACGGCTGCGCCGGCCCGGGGCTCGTCGACGTTCCGCACGCCCGCGACCGCATCGGCCACGGCCCTGTACCCCGTGCACCGGCACAGGTTTCCCTTCAACGCCCGCGGCAGATCGGCGCCCTGCTGCTCGGTGAGCGCCGCGGCGGTCATGATGAGCCCCGCCGTGCAGAAGCCGCACTGGAACCCCTGCGCCTCCAGGAATCGCCGCTGCACCGGGTGCAGCCCGTCGGCGTCCTCCGCGGACTCCTGTGTCGCCGCCAGCCCCTCGATGGTGGTCACCTGCCTGCCGTGGGCCCGGAAGGCCGGGTACAGACAGCTGTGCACCGGACGGCCGTCGACATGAACGGTGCAGGCACCGCAGTCGCCGGTGTCACAGCCCTTCTTGACGCCGAACCAGCCCTCCTCCCGCAGGTACGTCCGCAGGCACTGTCCCGGCTGCGGCGCCCGCTCGTGCACCGCCCCGTTGACCACCATCCCGGCCGGCGCGCCGTGGCGGGTGGTACCGGTCGTGTCCTCGTGGCCGATCATGCCGCCAGCTCCCGCCGGATCTCCTCGGCGTACCGGAAGGTGAGGTGCCGGCGCCACTCTGGCAGCCCATGCACGTCGTCCGTCCAGGCGTCGTCCGGGATCGCCGCCTCCAAGGCGGTGCGCAGCGTTCCCTGATCGGGGATCCCGTCGAAGCGCAGCTGGTAGGGCCGCACCGTGGCCGCCGTCACCGTGAGCACGAGATTGTCCCCGCCGGCGCCGGGTCCTGTTCCTGCCGGCCACCCGGTCGTCGTGGCCGCCGCCGCAGAGCCGTTGCCGTCGCGCGTGTCCGCGGCGGTGTGGCCGGTTCGATCCGGCGACGCGCCGGGGTGCGGTGGCGCGGCGGACCCGGCCTGCGTGACGCGCCCCGCGAGCAGCACCGCCGACCGTCCGTGCCGGAACAGTGAGCCCTGCCGGTGCGCTGTTCGCCCGGTGAGGGACCGCGCGGGCAGTGTGATGGAGCGCAGCAGCTCCCCGTCGCGCAGCACCGTGGTGCCGTCGCCCGTGACGAAGCCGGCCACCGGGACACGGCGCTCGCCGGCGGGCCCGAGGATCAGGCACTCCCCGTCGAGGGCGGCGGTGAGCGCGATCATCGGCCCGGCGGGCAGAGCCGCGCACAGGTTGCCGCCGACGGTCGCGACGTTCCAGATCTTGAACGAGGCGAGGAAGGCGTGACAGCACGCCGTCGCCAGTCCGTGGAAGGCCGTGAAGCCCGGAGCCCCCTGGAAGGCCGCCAGATCGGCCACGGTGCAGGTGGCCGCGATCTCCATGCCGCCGGCGCCCACGCTGATCGGCGTCCATCCGGCGGTGGCGAGGTCGAGCAGCCGGGTCACCTCGGGACGAGGCTCCGAGAACAGGGCTGTGCCACCGGCCAGCCAGGCGTCCCCGGGCCGCCACTGCCCGGGACCGGCCGGGCTGACCACCTCGACGACCGTGTGCAGATCCACGCGCGTGCTCCCTGCCTTCGCGACTTGCCCCGGCTCCCGGCTCGGCGGCCGCCGCGTGCTTCCGGAGGGCAGCCGCCGTTTCCGCAGCTCCCGGGCGGGGGTGCGGGCTGCCGGCGGGCGGCGGTCCGCACTCTCCGCATCGAGATCCTGACGGAAACACGCTACGTTACGCGCCGTGTGTTTCAGGCCCGCGAACTGTAAACGTCCCGCTCGTGGGGCTGCCGGTCGTGACGGGGACGCCGTGCTGTAGCGGACCGGGAACTGCGAGTGGTGACGCCGCGTGACTGAACCGCGCGGGGCGGGAGATCCGTACTGTGGCGCATGAGGGTCTTGCTGGTAGAGGACGACGCGTCCATCGCCGAACCGCTGGTCGACGGGCTGGCCCGCTACGGCATCGTCACCGAGCACGTCGCCACCGGCGCCGCCGCGCTCGCGGCCCCGCGCACCGACATGGTGCTGCTGGCGCCCGGGCTGCCGGACATCGACGGTGCCGAGGTGTGCCGCCGGCTGCGACAGGCCGGATCCGTGCCGCTGATCATGCTCACGGCGCGCGAGGACGGGGGCCGGGACCGGGCTGCCGGCGCCGACGACTACCTGCCGAAGCCGTTCAGCGTCGGGGAGCTGGTGGCGCGCATGCGAGCGGTCGAGGGGCGGTCGCGCCCGGCCGGCGCCGACCCGGTGCGCCGGCACGGCCCGCTGAGCGTCGACACCCGCACCCGTGAGGTGCGGCTGCACAAGATCCCGATCCCGCTGAGCCCCAAGGAGTACGACCTCCTGCACCTGCTCACCGAGCAGCCGGGCGCCGTCGTCCCGCGCCGGCACATCGTCGACACCATCTGGGGGCCGTCCTTCACGGGACCGGGCAAGACCCTCGATTTCCACGTCGCGAGCCTGCGTCGCAAACTGGGTGACCCGGCTTGGATCGAGAACCGCCGGGGCGTGGGCTTCCGCCTCGTCGTGCAGCCGTGACGCCGGGCCGGCGATCCGGGCGAGGAGGGACAGCAGCCGCCTGAGAACCCGGCCGGCCACGGAGGCGTACGGGGGGAGGATGGGGTGTGGTCGTCGGGTCATGACCCGCCTCCTTCTGCTGGTCAGGGCATAGTGGAAGAAGCGCTGACGATCGGCCGGAGTGCCTGCCGGTGCGCTCGGATGGCCGGAACGGTAGACCCACCCCCTGGGGACGGGTCAACGTGACGAGGGTCGCCTGTGGACAACGCGAAGTGGATCTTCCGGAGGTGCAAGACTTCCGGCCCATCCGCACCGTGCCGACCACGAGGAGCCCGCCATGACCGTCATCGAAACCGTGACAGCGCGCCAGATCCTGGACAGCCGCGGCAACCCGACCGTGGAGGTCGACGTCGTGCTTGCGGACGGCTCACGGGGCCGCGCCGCCGTGCCGTCCGGGGCGTCGACGGGCCGCCACGAGGCCGTCGAGTCCCGCGACGGCGACCGGTCCCGCTTCCACGGGCTCGGCGTGCGCCGCGCGGTGGAGGCGGTCAACGGTCCGCTCGCCGCGGCGGTGGGCGGGCTGACGGCCGAGGACCAGGCCGGGGTCGACGAGACGATGCTGCTGCTGGACGGCACTCCGGGCAAGAGCCGCCTGGGGGCGAACGCGATCCTCGGCGTGTCCCTGGCGGTGGCCCGCGCGGCGGCGGCGGCCCATGACCAGCCGCTCTACCGGTACGTCGGCGGGGTGACCGCCCGGGTGCTGCCCGTGCCCATGATCAATGTCATCAACGGCGGCGCCCACGCGAGCAATGCGCTCGACATGCAGGAGTTCATGATCGCGCCGGTCGGCGCCCCCTCGTTCGCCGAGGGGCTGCGCATGGGCGCCGAGGTCTTCCACACGCTGCGCAAGCGGCTCGCGGCGGCCGGCCACAGCACCGCCGTCGGCGACGAGGGCGGGTTCGCGCCGCAGCTGACGAGCGCGGAGGAGGCTCTCGACCTGCTGGTGGCCGCGATCGAGGCGGCCGGCTACGAGCCCGGCGCCGACTTCACCGTGTGCCTCGATCCGGCCAGCTCGGAGTTCTACCGCGACGGGGTCTACGACTATGCGGGAGAGGGCCGCAAGCGCACGGCCGGGGAGCAGGTCAGCTATCTGCTGGACCTCTGCGACCGCTACCCGGTGGCCTCCCTCGAGGACCCGATGGCCCAGGACGACCTCGTCGGGTGGGCCCGGCTGACCCAGGCGGCGGGCGACCGGCTGCAACTGGTCGGCGACGACGTCTTCTGCACCGACGCGGAGCGGGTGCGCGCGGGCATAACGGGCGGCTACGCCAACGCGGTCCTCGTCAAGCTCAACCAGATCGGCACGCTCACGGAGGCGCTCGAGACCACCCGCGTCGCGCTGGAGGCCGGCTGGTCCGCGGTCATGTCGCACCGCTCGGGGGAGACCGAGGACACGACCATCGCCGACCTCGCGGTGGCGGTGGGGTGCGGGCAGATCAAGACCGGGTCGCTGTCGAGGTCCGAGCGGACCGCGAAGTACAACCAGCTGTTGCGCATCGAGGAGGAGCTGGGCGAGCAGGCTCGCTATGCGGGCACTGCCCTGGCGCTGGCCCGGTGAGGGCGGTCCTCGGCCTGCGGTGAGGGCGCGGTCCTCGGCCTGCGGTGAGGGCGGTCCTGGGTCTGCGGTGACCCGTGGGGCGCGCCGCAGCTCAGGGCTGGCGGATGAGTTGTCGCGGTATCCCGGCGGCGGTGAGCCGCCCTGCGAGAAAGGCGGGAGTGTTGTCCAGCAGGATTTCGACCCGGTGGTGGTCGCAGATGGTGCACGTGGCGGCCAGCGTGCCGACATTGATCGAGTCGAGGTGCGAGACGTCACCGAGATCCAGGACCAGGCGCGACGGCCGCGTGCGCCGGACGGCGTGCACCAGCAGGCGGCGCAACTCCTCGGCGGCGTCGGGGCCGACGGCCCCGTGCGGCTGGATGACCAGGTCCCCGTCGGGGCGGCTCTCGACCTGCACGGCGTCAGACATCAATACACCTTCCGGTATGTCCGGCGTGTCTCGGCGTCAGGGTATCCACGATCACCCGCCACGGTCGACATCAGTCACCGAAACGAGCCCGAAATGGTCGTGCCAGGGTGTCCGGGCGACGGGTTTCGCTGCAATGTGCGAGAGGTCGGATGCTGCCCGTGAGCACGGTGCCCTTGCGGGGAAAGAGCAGACGACCGGCCGGCGACGCGTGGTGGAACACTCGGAGCGGCCGTGGCGGCGCCGGGCGCGGCTGGGCGAGAATTCCGCGGTGCACCGGGCCAACGACTACTACGGCCACTCGGCTGTCCTGGCGCGCTATTGCGGCGTGCCCGATGAGCTGCCGCCGCGGATCCACGGATATCTCCAGCACGGCTGGAACATCGGCGACGGGATGGCGGGCGACCACGAATGGGTCGCCGGGGTGCCGCTCTTCCTCTGGTCGGAGCGCACACGCCGCCGGGCCTGGTCGCTGGGGCGGCGCCACACGTATGTCGTGGGCGCGCCGCTGGCCTATCTGATGCTGCTCGACCCCGCGCCCGCCGACGCGCCGCGGGAGGGCACCATCTGGTACCCGTTCCACGGCTGGGAGGGCCAGCACGTCCGGGGCGACCACGACCGCCTGATCCAGCAGATCCGCGGCACCGAGCCGGGCCCGGTCACGGTCTGCCTCTACTGGCAGGAGTTCAAGACTCCGGCCGTCCGCCGGCGCTACGAGGACGCGGGCTTCCGGGTGATCTGTCACGGCTATCGCGGCGATGCCCGGCAGCTGGGCGACGCCGCGTTCCTCGAGGGCCAGCTCGCGGAGCTGCGGCGGCACCGCCGGGTCGCGTCGAACAGGCTGAGCAGCGCCGTCTGGTACGGCATCCTGGCCGGCTGCGAGCCCGCGGTCTACGGCGATCCGATGACGCTGGAGAACGAGGACCCGACGCACGGCGGGCAGGCGCGCATCCGGCGGCAGTGGGCCGAGCTGCACGGCGAGCAGATCGACCTGGCGCCGGCCCGGGCGGCCGCCGTCGAGGAGCTGGGCGCGGACCGGCTGGCGCCGCCGGCCGAGCTCCGTCAGCTCTTCCGGTGGCACTGAACCTCTGAGGCCGGGACAGCGGTCCGGCCGGTGTGCACGTTCGTCGACGTGGCGGGGACGGCCCGTACGCGTGAAGTCTTGATCTTCGGCAGGAGGAAGCAGCGGTGACGCAGCGGCAGGGTGGGTCCGGCGAGGTTCGGCTTCTCGGCGGCGAGATGCTGAACTGGTCGGATCTGGACGGCGAGCACGGCCCGGGGCCGGTCCGGGGGCCGGTCGCCCGGTCCTTCCTCGGCGCCGCGCGCGGCCGTACGCTGATCGCCGGGCCGCACGACCCGGCGCTGCTCGATCTCGTTCCCGGGGCCACGGTGCTGGTCCGGGGGGTGCCGGACGCCGAGCTGCTGGCTGGCCGCGGCGACCTCACGGTGCTGTGCGGCAGCGTGGCCAAGCTCGGCGGCGAGGCGCCGTTCGACACGATCGTCGCGCTGGCCGGCCTCGAATGCCTCGGCACGGCCGAGCACGACGAGCTGACCTGGGCGGAGACCTTCGACGCGCTGCACGCGGTGCTGCGGCCCGGCGGTCGCCTCGTGCTCGGCGTGGCGAACCTGGGCGGGTTCCACCGGCAGATCGCGTGGCCACAGCCCCTCGACGACGGCGAGTGGACGCCTGTTCCGGACGAGACCCGGCCGGTCGGGCTGCGGCACGTCCGCGCGGTCGCGGGTGCTGCCACGCGGGCGTACGGGATCTATCCGGGGCTTCGCGACGCCCAGGTGGCGGTCGACGAGTCGGCCGGGGGCGGCGTGGTGGAGGCTGCGCTCGACCGGGCGTACCAGGGCAGGGGGGTTGTCCTGGCCGACCCCGCAACGGTCGCGGTCGGCTTCCTGCGGCAGGGCCTGGGTGTGGAGGCAGCGCCGGCGTGGGTCGTGGTCGCCTCGGACGACGAGGCCGGTCTGCCCGAGGTGACGGTCGGCGCGGGGCCCGGCCCGGCGGGGCCGACGCTCGAGAGCGTGCTGGTGCGCGCGGCCGGTCGGCGCGACCTTCCCCGGGTGCGTGAGCTGCTCGGGCAGTGGTGCCACGGCGGGGCCGCCGGGGTGCCGGCGGGTCAGGTGATCGTGGCTGCGTCGGGCGAGCTGGTGCCGCTCGTCCCGGCGGGCGCCCGCGGTGCTGCCGTGGCCGACCTTGCCGCGCGGTTCTTCCGGGGCGGGTTCCCACATCCGTGGCCGGGAGTGCGGAGCGCCGCCGAGCTGGCGACGATGCTCGAAAGCATGACCGGCGGCTCGGATGCCGATGGGGAGGCTACGAGGCCGGCGCCGGGCGGAGAGGCGGAGGGCGTCCCGGCCGACCGTGCCGTGGCCGTCGTCGAGCTGATCGCCGAGCGTGATCGCCTCATCGGGGAGCTGGCCGAGGCCCGGGCGCAGGCTGCCTTCTTCGAGGAGGAGCTGAACGCCCGGGAGGCGGAGGTGCGTCAGGTGCGGCGGACGGTCGAGCTGCTCAGCGGCTCGGGCCCGGCGCGGGCGGGGCAGGCGTTCGTGGGCGGCGTCCGGGCCGCCCGGCGGGTGCTGAGGCGGCGGACGTGAGGTCGTCGTACCGGTCCTCCAGGAGCGCGGTCTGCCGGACGATGTCGAAGTCGGCCTCGACGTGGGCGCGCGCCTGGCGGCCGAGCCGGTGGCGCAGCTGCTCGTCGGTCAGCAGGCTGCGCAGGTGGTGGGCCAGCGCCCGGCGGTCGCCCTCGGGGCCCAGCAGGCCGGTGACCTCGTGCCGGGCGGCCTCCGGGATGCCGCTGTGGACCGTCGACACGACGGGGATGCCGCGGGCCTGCGCCTCCAGCAGCGTGGTCGGCAGACCCTCCGAGTCGCCGTCGGCCGCCGTGCGGGAGGGCGACGCGAAGACGCGGGCGGCGGCCATGCTGCGAGCGGCGGCGTCGTGGTCCAGCGCTCCGGCGAAGGTGACGTCGAGGCGTAGCGCGGCCGCCTGCTCGCGCAGCGCGGGCCCCAGGGGACCGTCGCCGACGACGAGGATGCGCGGCGCCAGGTCGGAGAGCGTGGCCGCGGCGGCGAGCAGGTCGTCGAGTCCCTTCTTCTCGACGAGCCGGCCGACGAAGACGATGTCCCAGAGCTTCGGCTCCTCGGGCACGTCGGCGGGCAGGGCGACGCCGGTGTGGTGGACGACGACCTTGCCGGGGTCCGCGCCCCAGTCCAGGGCGCGCCGGCGGACCGGTTCGGAGACCGCGAGGAGCAGGGCCGCCCGGGCGAAGACGGCCCGCAGGTTGCGCCGGTGCCGCAGCCCCTTGAGCCCGGGCGAGTCCGGCTGCCGGGTGACGTCGTGGCCGTGCAGCGTCACGACGAGCGGCACCCGCAGACGGGCGGCCTCGGCGCTGATCATCCAGCCGTCGCCGCCGAAGTGGGCGTGGACGATGCCCGGGTCGAGCCTCGTGAGCGCCGCCCGCAGCCGGGGCGACCGCCCGGTCAGCCGCAGGCGCAGGAAGCCCGGCGGGAAGACGACGGTGTCGTCCTCGCGCGCGAGCGGCGAGTCGATGCGCAGGGCACCGAGGAAGTGGGGCTCCCAGCGCGTCATGGCGTCGGCCTGGGAGCGGACGAAAGTCTCCGAGCCGGGCAGCATCGCGGTGCGCCAGACGACGACCCGCTCAGCCACGGAGACCCAGCACCTTGTCGCGCAGGGCGGCCCGGACGTGCGGTGGCAGCGCCCAGATCTGCATGTGCGTCACGTAGTCGATGGCGCCGGGGTCGCCGTGCTCGCGGGCCTCGCGCAGCAGCTCACGGAAGACGCGCGTGTCCCGGCTGGTCGCCGCCATCGAGCTGAGGACGCTGAGGATGAACGCCGCGTACGCCCGCGGGGTGAACAGGTCCCGCGACTCGCGCAGCCACGCGAGCTGCTCCTCCCACGGCATCTCCAGGCTGATCCGCTCGCGGTCCTCGTCCTGGTGCCAGATGACCAGCGCGTTGTCGGACATCACGAGCGCGGTCCCGGGGACCTTGATCGCGCGCAGCGTCCAGTCCAGCTCCTGCTGCCGGCGCAGGCCGACCCGGAAGGGCACCTGCCGCCACAGCTCGGTCGGCGCCATGATCGTCGACGTCTGGATGAACCCTTCGCCGTGGAACAGGCCCTTGCGCACGGTGAAGTACTCGCTGAGGTGCTCGCCCTCGGCCGGCAGCCGGCGCGGCATCACGAACTCGGCGCGCGGCGTGCGGTTGAGCAGGCGCGTCGCCACGATCGGCACCTCGGCGGCGGACTGCTTGGCCATCCCGAGCTGGATCGCCAGCTTGCCGGGCAGCCACTCGTCGTCGTCGTCCAGCATGGCCGTCCACGGGGCCCGGGCCGCGGCGATGCCCTGGTTACGGGCGTTCGGGGCGCCGCCCTTCTCCGGCAGCGAGACCGCCCGGACGCGCGGGTCGCCGATCTCGGCCAGCGCCTTGGCGGTGCTCTCGTCGGGCCCGTCGACGACCACGACGATCTCGAGCGCCTTGATGGTCTGGGCGAGGACGCTGCGGACGGCGCGGGTCAGCAGCTCGGGACGGTTGCGGGTCGGGATGACCACGCTCACCTCGGGAAGGGTGTCCATGACGCGGGAACGGTAAGGCGGCCGGGCGACGCTCGGTTGAACAAAGAGCGGCATCCGGTGATGCGGACAGCTAACTGTTCACCGGGCGGCCGGCGGAGTGCCCCGGCGCGGCGGGACATCGACGAGCTTCCCCTCCCGGCGAGCGAGCGGGCGACCGGCGGCGGCACCCGGTGGTGGCGAGGGGCGGCGGCGAGTGGCGGCTGTGAAGGGCGGCCCGGTGGGGAGGCGAGCTCGGACGGCAGCGGGGCGGTTTGGTGCGGGCGGCGGGGTGGTCCGAGGAGGGAGCGGGGCCGGTCCGGCGGGGGATAAGGGGCGGGGCGGCGGCTGTGAAGGGCGGTCCGGTCGGGGAC
>NZ_JAUQWH010000152.1 GCF_030757795.1 Actinoplanes oryzae | reverse complement strand
CTCGCCGACCCCACCCCCGCCGAGCCCGTCACTCCCACCGTCACACCGGTCAACGGGTCCCATCCCGCCGCGCCGGCCTCGACTGTCCCCGCGCCGATGCCCACACCGTCCGCACCTCCTTCCCCGGCGCCCGCCTCCGCCGCGCCGGCCTCCGCGCCGGCCTCTTCCGCGCCGGCCTCTTCCGCGCCGGCCTCTTCCGCGCCGGCCTCTTCCGCGCCGGCCTCTTCCGCGCCGGTGTCCTCGGCCGGGGACGACGCGCTGGATCTGCTGCAGTTCGCGGGCGGCTCGGTGGCCCGGCGCCTCGCCCCCCTGGCCGCCGGTCTCGTCGTCGCGGCGGCGGTCATCGTCTGGCTGGCCCGGCGCTGAGCGCGGCGCGTGATGCCGGGCGGGGTGGACCGGGCCGGCTTCGCGGTGGCGCTGGTGGAGCGGTTGCGGCGGGCCGGCGCCGGGAGCGGGATCACCGCGGCGGGCGATCTGGTGACGGCCCTCGGCGTGGCGTGGCCGGCGACGTGGGACGAGCTCTACTGGGTGTGCCGCGTCACCGTGGTGCGCCGGCGGGAGGATCTGGCGGCGTTCGACCGGTTGTTCGCGGGGCTGCGCGAGGAGGCGGCGCGGACGGCCGGCGCGGTCTCGGGCCAGGGCGCTTTTGTGCGGCTTCCGGCGGCTGACGGCGTACGGGATCAGGGGGGTCTGCCCTGGGCCACGCGGCCGGCGGTGGTCGCGGCAGCGGACCGGGCCGACGGCAAGCCCGCGGTGCCCCGGCTGCGGGCCAGTGCGGGGGAGGCGGCGGCGGACCGGCCGTTCGCGGAGTGGGCGCCGGGCGAGCTCGAGGCGCGGCTGCGCGAGGCCGTCTGGCCGTTGCGACGCTCGCGAAGGGTGACTTACGGCACGAGCGGGCGGGGCTTGGCGCTGCGGGAGACGTTGCGGCGGGCCCGGCGTACGGGCGGGGAGCCGGCCGAGCTCGTGCGGCAGCGACCGGCGCACCGGCCGCGCCGGGTCGTGCTGCTCTGCGACGTGAGCCGGTCCATGCAGGCGCAGGCGGAGGCCTACCTGGCGCTCGTGCGGGCGGTGGCGACGGTCGCCGAGGCGGAGGTGTTCGCCTTCGCGACCCGGTTGACGCGGCTCACCCCGGTGCTGCGCGACGCGGGGCCTGCTGTGGCGGTACGGCGGGCGAGCGCGCTGGTCACGGACAGGTTCGGCGGGACGCGGATCGCCGGGGCGGTGCGCGCGCTGCTCAGGTCGCACCACTCGGTGCGCGGGGCGGTGGTGGTGATCGGCTCCGACGGCTGGGACGGGGACCCGCCGCACGAGCTGGGACCGGCCCTGGCCCGGTTGCGGCGCCGGGCCCACCGGATCGTGTGGCTCAACCCACGCGCCGGAGCCCCGGGCTTCGAACCGCGCACCGGCGGGATGGCCGCCGCCCTGCCCTACTGCGATGCGCTGCTGCCCGCGGCGACCTACGCTGACCTGGTCGCCGCGGTGCCCGAGCTGGTGGTCAACTCCACAGTGTCACGTGCACGCTCGGCCGGAAGTGCCCGGCCGTCACGCCCGCGCCCCGCATCATCGCCTGGATCGCCCGCGGCGTCGCGGTGAAGCGGCTCAGCTCCGCGGCGGGCGAGCCGTCCGGCCCGGCCAGGAAGAGCGAGTGCCACACCGCGTCGGACGCCACTTGCGGACCGGTGACGTGCACGAGCTGCCCGTGCGCGACGTCCTGCGCGATGGTGAACGACAGCGCCGCCGCCACGCCCTTGCCCCGCTTGGCCTCCTCGAGCGCCGCGGCGTGGCTCTGGAAGATCTGCTGCCGCTCCTCCGGGATGCCCAGGCGGCGCAGCATGGCGGGAATCACACCGGTCTCGGCGGCCGCCGACGGGCCCAGCAGCCACGTCTGCTCGCGCAGCCGCTGCGCCCCGGCGGGCACCCCGGCCAGCGGATGCTGCGGCGCCACGGTCAGCACGACCCGGCAGTTCATCACCGGACGGCTGGTCAGGGCCGGATCCCGGCCGCCGGCGAGCGGGTGGGCACCCAGGGCGATGTCCACGGTACGCGACATCAGCAGCGACTCGAACTGCTCCGGCGCCCGCACGCTCAGCTCCACGTCGAGATCCGCCGCCCGTTTCGCGAACGCCTCGAGCAGCCCCGGGGCGGCATGCTCGGCGAACAGGCTCGACGCCGCCACGCGCAGCAACCGCCGGCCCCGGCTCGCGGCGCTGACCTCGAGCACCGTACGGTCCTGCAGCCCCAGCAGCTCCGTCGCGCGGCTCGCCAGGCGCAGGCCGCCCGGGGTGAAGGCGAGCCCCGACGCCGTCCGCGCGAATAGCCGGTCGCCCAGCTCCCGCCGCAACTGTCCGATGTGCAGCGACACGGCCGCCTCCGACACCCCGAGCTGGGCTGCGGCGCGCTTGACCGACCCCTGGCGCACGACCGTGGAGAACGCCCGGAGCTGCGCCGGTGTCATGAGCGCGTACCCATGCCGGGAATCTATCGCGCGAAGAGCATCGGCGGTCACCGATCAAGGGACCTTTTGCCGCACCGCGTCAGTGACGGTTGGGCGGCAACCGGCGGACGGGTCTTCGCGAGGGTGACAGCGCCCTATAGGGTGCCTTCCTGTCGGGGGTGTTCCATCGCGCGCGGTGCTGCCTGTCACCGGGCGCGGGCGGGCGAGTGAGGTCGGGCGGCGGGCACGCCGCCATGGGGGTGTGGGAGCGGCGCATGGCGGAGGAGCGGACGACCCCGCTGCGCCCGCACGACCCGCGGAGCCTGGGGCAGTACGAGCTCGTCGCGCGGCTCGGCGAGGGCGGCATGGGCACGGTCTATCTGGCCCGGTCGGCGGGCGGCACCCGGGTCGCGGTCAAGATGATCCGAGCCGACCTGGCCCACGACGACGAGTTCCGGCGCCGGTTCCGCAGCGAGGTCGAGCGCGTACGCCAGGTGCCGCCCTTCTGCACCGCCGAGGTCCTGGACGCCGACCCCGACCACGAGCACCCCTACCTCGTCGTGGAGTACGTCGACGGGCCCAGCCTCGCCGACGTGGTCGAGGAGCGCGGCCCCCTCACCAGCGCCAATCTGCACAGCGTCGCGATCGGCGTGGCCACGGCCCTCACCGCCATCCACGGCGCCGGGATCATCCACCGCGACCTCAAGCCGCGCAACGTGCTGCTCGCCCCGGGCAGCCCGAAGGTCATCGACTTCGGCATCGCCCGCGCCATGGAGGGCGCCACCGGGCACACGGCCACCGACCAGATGGTGGGCACGGTGGCGTACATGGCGCCCGAGCGCTTCGACGACAACCTCCTGCTCACCCCGGCGGCGGACGTCTTCGCGTGGGGCGGGGTCGTGGCGTTCGCGGGCACCGGGCGTACCCCCTTCAACGCGGGCTCCCCACCCGCCACCGCCGCCCGCATCCTCACCGGCAAGCCGGACCTGTCGGGTCTGGGCGGTCCGCTGCGCGACCTCGTCGCGCACGCGCTGGAGAAGAACCCGGCGCACCGGCCCACCGCCCGCGAACTGCTCGACCTGCTGGTCACCGGCCCCCAGGACTCCGGCTCCAGCCCCGCGGCAGTGGCCCTCGCCCACCAGCCCGGCCTGCGCGTCGCCGCCGCCGAGGCCCAGGCCGCCACCGAGCACCACACCGGCCGGCAGCTCACCGCCCTCGCCCCGGCGCGCGAGCTCGTCGGCTACAGCGAGGACTCGATCGTCACCCACCCCCTCCCGGACGGCCCGGCCCTGCCCCCGTCCCCCTTCGGCCGCGACCCGCATCCGCACCGCCCCTGGGTCCTGCCCCTCGCCGTCGCCCTGCTCGTCATGGCCCTCCTCGCCGTCGGCGGCGTCGTCCTCTCCCTCATGAGCGGCACCGACGCCACCGAGGGCGACCCGGGCAGCAGCTCCGTCGCCGAGCCCTTCCTCCGCGACGCCCTCGCCGGCCCCCGCCTCTGGCAGGAGTCGCAGGACAAGGAGGAGCAGGCCGGCTGCGCCTTCGACGACAACCTGGGCGCCCTGGTCGTCCGCCGCGAGACCAGCGGCGTCTACCGTTGCCGGGGCCCCGCCGACGCCGAACCCGACGACATCCAGGCCGACGTCGACATCCGCCTGCTCACGAAGAACAGCTGCGCCGCCGTCTGGATGCGCTTCGAGGACAACCGCGGCTACCAGGTACGTTTCTGCGAGCGCAACGTCTACGTCAGCACCCACAAGGGCCCGAAGGTCGACGTCATCCGCACCTTCCCGCTGGACGACGCCCCGATCACGATCGGCGCCCCGCCGACCAGCATCTCCGTCACCGCGGCCGGCTCGACCCTCGAAGTTCTCCGCGACGGCGTGCTGATCGGCTCGGTCGAGCTCACCGACCCGGACATCTCCAGCGGCCAGGTCGTGCTCGGCATCTTCACCGAGCGCTACGCCAAGAACAAGGGTCCGTACGAGGTCGCCTTCAGCGACATCGCCCTCTGGAACCTCGCCTGAGGACCCGCCTCTCCCAGGGCCGCGGTCGCTCCTCCGCTCCCGCATCGGCGGCACCGGTCGGCGCGCGTGTCTTCCCGCCACCTCGGCCTGGTCCCCGCCGCCGAGCTGTGCTGCCGTCGATGCCGGGCTCGTCCGTGCTCCCGGCCATCGGCCCGCAGCACCCGGCGTGAAACGGCAGAAGCCCGGCACACGCCTGGTGTGCCGGGCTTGCTCCGGCCGCGGCCGGCCTCGTCGCTCAATCAGTCGCGGGTGAGACCTGCGCGTCGCTCGGTCAGTCGCGGGTGAGACCCGCGCGGCGGAGGGCTTCGGCCATCTCGCTGTTGATCGGGGCTCCGCCGCCCTGGCCGCGACGCTGCTGGCCGCCGCCCTGGCGGGGCTGGCCCTGGCGCTGACCGTCGCGCCCGCCCTGGCCGCCGCGTCCGCCGCCGCCCTGACCGTCGCGCCCGCCGCCCTGGCCGCCGCGCCCGTCGCGTCCGCCGCCGCCCTGGCCGCGCGCGCCGCCCTGGCCGCTGCCGTCGCGTCCGCCGCCTTGACCGCCACGGCCGCCGTCGCGTCCGCCGCCGCCTTGACCACCACGGCCGCCGCCTTGGCCGCCGCCGCGCTGGGCTCCGGCTCCTGCTCCGGTGCGGTCGCCGCGGCCGCCGCCGCCCTGGCGGGGCTCGTCGGTCAGGCGCATGGTGAGGGAGATGCGCTTGCGGGCCTCGTCGACGTCGACCACGCGGACCTTGACCACGTCGCCGGACTTGACGACCTCGCGCGGGTCGCTGACGAAGCGGTCGGCCAGGGCGGACACGTGGACCAGGCCGTCCTGGTGGACGCCGATGTCGACGAACGCGCCGAAGGCGGCGACGTTGGTCACCACGCCCTCGAGGACCATGCCGGGCTGGAGGTCGGCGATCTTCTCGACGCCCTCGGCGAAGGTGGCGGTGGTGAAGGCCGGCCGCGGGTCGCGGCCGGGCTTCTCCAGCTCCTTGAGGATGTCGGTGACGGTGGGCAGGCCGACCGTGTCGGTGACGAACTGCTCGGGCCGGATCGCCTTGAGCAGCGGGCTGTTGCCCATCGCCGTCCTGAGGTCCGCGCCGGCCGAGGCGAGGATCGTGCGGACCACCGGGTAGGACTCGGGGTGCACGCTGGAGGCGTCGAGCGGGTCGTCGCCGTCCGGGATGCGCAGGAAGCCGGCGCACTGCTCGAAGGCCTTGGGGCCGAGGCGGGCGACCTTCTTGATCTCGGAGCGGTTCTTGAAGGGGCCGTTCTGGTCGCGGTGGAGCACGATGTTCTCCGCGAGGCCCGCGCCGATGCCGGAGACCCGGGTCAGCAGGGGAGCGGAGGCGGTGTTGACGTCGACACCGACCGCGTTCACACAGTCCTCGACCACGGCGTCCAGGGAGCGGGAGAGCTTCACCTCGGACAGGTCGTGCTGATACTGCCCCACGCCGATCGAGCGGGGATCGATCTTGACCAGCTCGGCGAGCGGGTCCTGCAGCCGGCGGGCGATGGACACGGCGCCGCGCAGGGAGACGTCCATGCCGGGCAGCTCCTGCGACGCGTAGGCCGACGCCGAGTAGACCGACGCGCCCGCCTCGGAGACCATCACCTTGGTGAGCTTGAGCTCGGGGTGCCGCTTGATGAGGTCGGCGGCCAGCTTGTCGGTCTCGCGGGACGCCGTGCCGTTGCCGATCGCGATCAGGTCGACATGGTGCTGCTGGGCCAGCTGGGCGAGGGTGTGGATCGAGGCGTCCCACTTGTTCTGCGGGACGTGCGGGTAGATCGTCGAGGTGGCCACGCACTTGCCGGTGGAGTCGACCACGGCCACCTTGACGCCCGTCCGGAAGCCGGGGTCGAGGCCCATCGTCGTGCGCGTGCCGGCGGGCGCGGCGAGGAGCAGGTCGCGCAGGTTGGCCGCGAAGACCCGGACCGCCTCGTCCTCCGCCGCCTGCCAGAGCCGGACCCGCAGGTCGGCGCCGAGGTGGATGAGGATGCGCGTGCGCCAGGCCCAGCGCACGGTGTCGGCGAGCCAGCGGTCGCCGGGGCGGCCCTGGTCGGCGATGCCGTTGCGGCCGGCGATGGCGGCCTCGAAGGACGGCGCGTCCGCCTCGTCGGCGGTGGGCTCCATCGTGAGATCGAGCACCTCCTCCTTCTCCCCGCGGAACATCGCGAGGATCCGGTGCGAGGGCAGCTTCGTGTACGGCTCGGCGAAGTCGAAGTAGTCCGAGAACTTCGCCCCGTCGGTCTCCTTGCCCTCGCGCACCTTGGCCACGAGCCGCCCCCGCGTCCACATGCGCTCGCGCAGCTCGCCGATCAGGTCGGCGTCCTCGGCGAACCGCTCGATCAGGATCGCGCGGGCCCCCTCGAGGGCGGCCGCGGCGTCGGCCACGCCCTTGTCACCGTCGACGAACGCCGCCGCCTCCGCCCGCGGGTCCTTGCCCGGGTCGGCGAGCAGCAGGTCGGCGAGGGGCGCGAGGCCGGCCTCGCGGGCGATCTGGGCGCGGGTGCGGCGCTTGGGCTTGAAGGGCAGGTAGATGTCCTCCAGCCGGGCCTTCGACTCCGCGGCCAGGATCTGGGCTTCCAGGGCGTCGTCGAGCTTGCCCTGGGAGCGGATCGACTCGAGCACGGCGGTGCGCCGCTCCTCGAGCTCGCGCAGATAGCCGAGCCGCTCCTCCAGGGCGCGCAGCTGCTGGTCGTCGAGGGTGCCGGTGACCTCCTTGCGGTACCGGGCGATGAAGGGCACGGTGGCGCCGCCGTCGAGGAGCTCGACGGCCGCGGTCACCTGACCCTCGCGGACCCCGAGCTCCTGGGCGATGCGCTGATGGATGGCTGTCGTCACGGCCACGATTGTGTACGAGGGGTCCGACACTTGTCGCGGCGCCCCGCGTATCGGGCGCGATGATCACCCTTCCCGGGCGATGGAAGCCGAGGTGGCCGGGGGTGCCGGGCGGCTTTCGGTGACGGCGCTCACGCCTTCAGGCTGTCGCGGTCGTCCTCGCCGGCGGCCGGGCGCTGCACCGGCACCGGGCCCGGTCGCGCGTGCCGCACGGCCCACAGAGCCACCTCGGTCCGCGACGACGCCCCGGTCTTGCGCAGCAGATTGGAGACGTGCACTGTCACCGTCCGTACGGAGATCCCGAGCACCCGCGCGATCTGCTTGTTCGGCATGCCCTCCGCCAGGCAGCCCAGCACCTCCCGCTCGCGCGCCGTCAGCTCGACGGCTCCGGGCAGCCGCAGATAGTCGGTGAGCGCCTGGGCGTCGCCCGCCTCGGCGAGCAGCTCCGTGAGGCGGTACGGGTTGCCACGCGTGTGCCGCCACGCCGCGTCGGCGAGGGCGGCGCTCGGGGCGCTCCGGGCGTACACATGGTCGAGGATCTCGCCGACGTCGCCGGCGGTCAGCGCGCCCAGATGGCGTCGCACGGACCAGGGCGCTCCGGCGAGCCGCTCGAGCGTGCGCACGGCGAGCGCCGGATTGACGGCCACGTCCGGTGGCCGCGACGTGACGACGAGCAGGGCCGGCAGCTCCGCACCGGCCAGCTCCGCGATCAGGTTCAGGCTCGCCGGATCAAGAGCATGAAGATCCTCCACCACCAGTACGCAAGGCAGCCCGCGCACCAGCGCCCGCACCGTGGTGACGGCGAGCCGCAGCAGCGCATCGGGCGTGTACCGCTCGCGAGGGACATCGGGATCCTGCGCGAGCCACGCGAGTGCCTGCGGCGGCACGGGCAGCTCCGGGCGCGGCGTGGTGGACGCCAGCACCGCGGCCAGCCAGTCGTAGGGTGCGGGGGAGTGCAGCCGCGCCGAGCCCCACAGCGTCAGCTCCGGCGTCGCGACCTGCACCGCCGCCGCGGCGAGCGTGCTCTTGCCGGTGCCGGGCAGGCCCGTGATCACCGCGGGCACGCACCGGCCGGAGCCCCGCACACGCTCCCACGCGTGCCGAAGCTCGTCGAGCGCGTCCGCGCGACCCACCATCGGTACCGGCATCACTCTCCAACCCTACGTACTACGTACTACAGACATGCCCGGCACCCTTTGGCACTCTGGTGTCATGAGCATGGTGCTACGTGCGGTCGCCGCCACGGACCAGGGTCTGGTCCGCTCGAACAACGAGGACTCGGTCTTCGTCGGCAGCCGGCTGCTGATCGTCGCCGACGGCATGGGCGGGCTGCCCGCGGGCGAGCTGGCCAGCGACATCCTGGTCAACGCCGTCTCCGTCGTCGACGCGCTGCCCGACACCGGCGAGCCCCTCCAGGATCTCATCGCGGCCCTGGGCACCGCCAACGAGCGCATCGAGGCCGCCGTCGCCGACGACGACGCCCGCGACGGCATGGGCACCACGGTCACGGCCCTGCTCCTGGCCGGCGACCGCGTGGCGGCGCTCAACGTGGGCGACTCGCGCTGCTATCTGGTACGCGACGGCAAGCTCCAGCAGATCACCAAGGACGACACCTACGTCCAGGCCCTCGTGGACCAGGGCGTCCTCACCCCGGCCGACGCCCGCCGCCACCCGCAGCGAGCCCTGGTGACCCAGGCGGTGCAGGGCGGCCCCTTCCGTCCGGCCGGACGCATGGTCCCGATCCAGCCCGGCGACCGCTTCCTGCTGTGCAGCGACGGGCTGAGCGACTACGTCGAGGACGCCGTGATAGAGGACACCCTGCGCTCGCACGAGCAGCGCGAGGAGTGCGCCGGTCACCTGATCGCCCGCACCCTCGAGGCGGGCGCCCCCGACAACGTCACCGTGATCGTGGCGGACGTGGTCGAGGAGGCCTAGGGTTTTCCCGGCCACCCGTCCGGGGCGCGCTGTGTCGCCCGGGCCGGGCGGGGCGGCATAGGCTCGGCACGTGGTGATCGAGACCGAGCGGCTGGTGCTGCGCCGCTTCCGCATCGAGGACGCCGTGGCGCTGGCCGCCTACCGCAACGATCCCGAGGTGGCGCGCTTCCAGTCGTGGAGCACGCCCTACTCGCTGGACAAGGCCCGCTATTCGGTGCAGACGATGGTCGCCGCCGATCCCACCATGCCCGGCTGGTTCCAGTGGGCGGTCGAGCTGGCCGAGTCCAGGACCCTCGTCGGCGACGTCGGCGTCAACCTGGCGGACAACCTCAAGCAGGCCGAGATCGGCTACACCCTGGCCACCGAGCACCAGGGCCGGGGCTACGCCACCGAGGCCGTCCGCGCCGTCCTCGACCACGAGTTCAAGGTGCTGGGCCTGCACCGGATGTCCGCGGAGTGCGACGCCCGCAACACCCGCTCGGCCCGCCTCCTCGAACGCCTCGGCTTCACCCGCGAGGGCCTGCGCCGCCGGCACACCTGGATCAAGAACGAGTGGACCGACGACCTGCTCTACGGCCTCCTCGCCGAGGAGTGGCTCCTTCCCCGATAGGAGCCGCCCCGCCTCCTCGTCCGCCGCGCCGGCCCCCCGCGTTGCCCGGTGCCGTCTCGCTGATGGCCGGCCGGTCCCGCAGGCCACCGCGCCGGCCCCCCGCGTTGCCCGGTGCCGTCTCGCCGATGGCCGGCCGGTCCCGCAGGCTGCCGCGTCGCCCCGCTGACGGGGCTCAGGCGGCGGCTCCCGCGATGTTGACCATCCACTCGACGCCGAACCGGTCCCTGAGCGTCCCGAACTCGTCGCCCCACATCTGCTTCTCCAGCGGCACGCTCACCGTCGCGCCCTCGGCCAGCGCATCCCAATAGCCCCGCAGCTGCTCGGCCTCGTCGCCGCTGAGGCTGATCGAGATGGCGCTGCCCGGCGTCACCGGCATGCCGGGCGGCGGGTCGGAGGCCATCAGCGTGAACCCGTTCTCCGCGACGAGCATGGCGTGCATGACCTTGTCGGCGAGCGCGGCGTCGGGCGCCCCGAACTCGCCGAACGTGCTGACGTCGAGCTTGCCGCCGAACACCGACTGGTAGAACTCCATGGCTTCCCGCGCGTTGCCGTCGGTGAAGGCGATGTACGGGTTGAGGCGAACGGTCATGACCAGCTCCTTCGGTGGTTGACGTCCTCGCACCATAAGCCCGTCGTCACCCGCTCGGCAGCGGTCCTGTGGACAACGCCCGAACGCGTGATCCGCGCCTGTGGACAACGCCCGCTCCGGCCCCGCCGGCGTGCCAAGGTGGCCGCCATGCGAATCGAGCACTTCTGGGCGCTGATCGACGAGAGCGCCCGTGCGACCCGGACCAAGGAGGCGCGGACGACATGGCTCGTGCAGGTGCTCGCCGGTCGGCCGGTGCAGGACATGACCGTTTTCCAGCGACGATTCGAGGAGCTGGTGATCGGCGCGGGCACGCGGCAGCTCCGGAGCGCCGCCTGGATCGTCGGTGCCGGGCTCCTCCTCGACGACGAGTTCGGGGAGTTCCGGGCCTGGCTCATCGGGCAGGGGCGGCAGGTCTACGAGCAGGTGGTGGCCGATCCGGATGCGCTGGCGAGCCTTCCTGCCGTGCGAGCACTCGCCGGCCGCCCCACCGCGGCATGGGCCGAGGAGGAGTGGCCCGAGTGGGAGGTGTTCCGCCGGTTGACGGAGGCAGTGCAGAGCCGGCTGGCCACGGACCCGGTGCGGGGGAGGTGGCGAGCCGGGGATCCGGTCGACGTGGCCCGGCGACTTCCGCGGCTGAGCGCGCTGTTCCGCGCTGCCGTGACAGCAGAAGGGGCGGGCCCCGGCTCCGGATGCCCGCCCCTGCCGTGGATCGTCAGCCCTCGTACTTGAGCCAGACCGCGCCCAGCGGAGGCACGCGCAGCGCCGCGGAGGCGTTGAGGCCGTGCCACGGGAGGCCCTCGGCGTGCACCTCGCCGAGGTTGCCGACGCCCGAGCCGCCGTAGAGCTCGGAGTCGGTGTTGACCACCTCACGCCAGACGCCCTCGCGGGGGAGACCGATGCGGTAGCCATCGTGCGGGACGGCGGCGAAGTTCACCACGCACGCGAAGGCGTCCCCGTTGGGGGCGAAGCGCAGGAAGGAGAAGGTGTTGTGCTGAGAGTCCTCCGAGGTGATCCAGCGGAAGCCCGCCGGGGTGGTGTCCTGGGTCCACAGCGCCGGCGTCTCCTTGTAGACCCGGTTGAGGTCGGTCACCAGCCGCTGGATGCCGCGGCCCGCCGTGTCCTCGGCGACCAGGTTCCAGTCGAGGCCCCGCTCCTCGCTCCACTCGCGCTCGTCGCCCATCTCGGCGCCCATGAAGAGCAGCTGCTTGCCGGTGAAGGCCCACATGAAGCCGAGCAGCGCCCGCGTGTTGGCCAGCTTCTGCCAGTGGTCGCCGGGCATCTTGCCGGTGAGCGAGCCCTTGCCGTGCACGACCTCGTCGTGGCTGATCGGCAGGATGTAGTTCTCGCTCCAGGAGTAGACCGTGGCGAAGGTCATCTGGTGGTGGTGCCACTGGCGATAGATGGGCTCCTTCTCCATGTAGGAGAGGGTGTCGTTCATCCAGCCCATGTTCCACTTGAAGCCGAAGCCCAGGCCGCCCAGGTGGGTGGGGCGGGTGACGCCCGGCCAGGCCGTCGACTCCTCGGCGATGGTGACCACGCCCGGGTTGTGCTTGTAGACCGTGGCGTTCATCTCCTGCAGGAAGCTGATCGCCTCGAGGTTCTCCCGGCCGCCGTACTGGTTGGGCGCCCACTCCCCGTCCTTGCGGGAGTAGTCCAGGTAGAGCATCGAGGCCACGGCGTCGACCCGCAGGCCGTCGGCGTGGAACTCCTCGCACCAGTAGAGCGCGTTGGCCACCAGGAAGTTGCGGACCTCCTTGCGGCCGAAGTCGAAGACGTAGGTGCCCCAGTCGGGCTGCTCGCCGCGGCGCCAGTCGCCGTGCTCGTAGAGCGGGGTGCCGTCGAAGCGGGCCAGGGCCCACTCGTCCTTGGGGAAGTGGGCCGGCACCCAGTCGAGGATCACGCCGATGCCCGCCTGGTGCAGCTTGTCGATCAGGTGCCGGAACTCGTCCGGTGTGCCGAAGCGCGACGTCGGGGCGTAGTAGCCGGTGACCTGGTAGCCCCACGAGCCGCCGAAGGGGTGCTCCATGACGGGCATCAGCTCGACGTGGGTGAAGCCGGTCTCGAGCACGTAGGCGACCAGCTGCTCGGCCAGCTCGGTGTAGGAGAGACCCGGGCGCCACGAGCCGAGGTGCACCTCGTAGGCGCTGATCGGCTCCTGGTGCCACGCGCGGCCGGCGCGCTCGGTCATCCAGTCGGCGTCCTGCCACTCGTAGGCCGACTCGTAGACGACCGACGCCGTGGCCGGCGGGACCTCGGTGTGCTGGGCGAGCGGGTCGGCCTTCTCGCGCCAGTGGCCGTCGCGGCCCAGGATCTTGAACTTGTACTTGGCGCCGGCCTCGGCACCCGGGACGTAGATCTCCCAGACGCCGGTGCTGCCGAGCGAGCGCATCGGCCAGCCGTCGTAGGGGCCCCAGCCGGTGAAGTCGCCGATGACCTGGACGCCGCGGGCCGCCGGGGCCCACACGGCGAAGGAGGTGCCGGTGCCGCGCGGGTGGGCGCCGAGGACGGTCCACAGCTTCTCGTGCCGACCCTCACCGATCAGGTGCAGGTCCAGCTCGCCGAGGGTCGGCAGGTGCCGGTAGGGGTCGTCGCACAGCGTCCCGTCGGTCTCGATCCGGTAGTCGAGGACCGTGCCGGGCAGCTCCACGGCGAAGACGCCGTCGGGGTGCACCTGGGTCATCTCGGTGCGCTCGTCGCCGACGACGACCGCCACGGTCTTGGCGCCCTTGCGCATCGTGCGGATCACGGTGTGGTCGCCCGACGGGTGGGCGCCCAGCACCGCGTGCGGGTCGTGGGTGTCGCCCGAGACCACGGCGCTCAGCTGACGCTGGTCCCCGGCCAGGGAGGGGGTGGACGCAGTCTGTCCGATCATCGGTGTTTTCCTCCGGGGGTGTCAGCCGACGAGCCGGGCGATGGAGCGCAGCGGGATGCGCAGCCAGCCGGGCCGGTGCCGGGCCTCGTACGCGGCCTCGTAGACCGCCTTGTCCAGCTCGTACGCCGCCAGCAGCGCGCCCTGCTCCCGCGGGTCCGCCCCGGCCGCCGCGGCGTAGCCGTCGCAGAAGGAGGTGCGGTTGCGCTCCACCCACTCGCGGGCCCGGGCGGCGAGGTGTTCGTCCTCGGCCTGGTCGACCAGCAGCTGATAGGCGGCGTACTCGTAGCTGCGCAGCACGCCGGCGACGTCGCGCAGCGGCGAGTCGGGGCGGCGCCGGTCCTCCAGCGGCTGGCCCGGCTCGCCCTCGAAGTCGATGAGCAGCCACGCCTCGGGGGTGCGCAGCACCTGGCCGAGGTGCAGGTCGCCGTGCACCCGCTGGACGGTGACGGGCTCGCCGCCGAGCTTGCGGAAGCGCTCCTCGATGACGGCGACGTGCTCGCGCAGCTCGGGGACGGCCTCGGCGGCCGACTCGAGCCGGGCGATCAGCGTCTCGGCGGGGAAGGGCGCCGGGCCGGTGCCCAGCTCCTCGGCGAGCGTCTTGTGGACCATGGCGACGGCCTCGCCGAGGCGGTAGGACTCGCCGGCGAAGTCGCCGCCCACCTCGTCGGCGGCGAACTCGGCGTCGGCGAAGAGGTCCCGCGCGCTGGCGGTGGCCATGGCCCAGCCCTCGGCGGAGTTCGCGGCGTAGGCCGTGACCATGCCGAGCGGGCACGGGCCCTCCGGGGTGCTCACCTCGAAGGCGCCGAGCAGCCGGGCGACGTGCGCGTTGCCGGCGCGGCCCAGCACCCGGTTGAGCTCGATGTCCGGGTTGATGCCGACGTCGACCCGGCGGAAGATCTTGAGGATCGCGTCCTGGTCGAAGATCACGCTGGTGTTGCTCTGCTCGGCGTCGAAGACCCGCGGCGCGGCCTCCAGCGGCAGCACGACGTCCGGCTCCTTGGCGAAGGAGACCTCGCCGGCGGTCGCGGAGGAGTCGATGAGTCCGAGCAGGAAGTTGACGGCCTCCGGGTCGTACATCGCGTCGTACCCGGTGCGGTCGCCGTCGGTGCCGATGGTGGCGACGGCGCTGTACTCGGAGATCGGCCCGTCGTTCCACGCGACGAGCACCTGGTAACGCTCGGTGTGGCCGTCGGTGTAGGCGGCGTCCACGAGCATCAGGTCCAGGTCCTCCCGCAACGGGGTGACCGAGGAGGGCGCGGCGGAGGCCAGGGTCCGGCTGCGGCCCGCGTACCAGCGTTGCTGGGGGAGCCATTCGTCGAAGGGCAGCGTCATTGCTTCTCCTCGGACCCGCAGAGCTGGAACCAGTAGAACCCATGTCCAGGCATGGTCAGCAGGTAGGGCAGCTGCCCGATGCGCGGGAAGTTCACGTGCCCGGTCAGCTCGACCGGCGTGTACCCGTTCCAGTGCTGCAGGTTGAGCTCGATGGGCTGGGGAAAGCGCGAGAGGTTGTTGACGCAGAGCACCACGTCGTCCTCGGTCTCGCGCAGGAAGGCGAGGATCGACGGGTTGGAGCCGCCGAGCTCGCGGAACTCGCCCACGGCGAACGCGTCGTGGCGCCGCCGCACGGCCAGCATCGTGCGGGTCCAGTTGAGCAGCGACGTCGAGCTGTCCCGCTGGGCCTCGACGTTCACCGACTGGAAGCCGTAGATCGGGTCCTGGTTGGCCGGCAGGTAGAGCCGGCCCGGGTTGGCCGTCGAGAAGCCGGCGTTGCGGTCCGGGGTCCACTGCATCGGCGTGCGGACGCCGTCGCGGTCGCCCAGCCAGATGTTGTCACCCATGCCGATCTCGTCGCCGTAGTAGAGCACCGGCGAGCCGGGCAGCGACAGGAGCAGGGCGGTGAACAGCTCGATCTGGTTGCGGTCGTTCTCCAGCAGCGGGGCGAGCCGCCGGCGGATGCCGACGTTCGCCTTCATGCGGGGGTCCTTGGCGTACTCGGAGTACATGTAGTCGCGCTCTTCGTCCGTGACCATCTCGAGCGTCAGCTCGTCGTGGTTGCGCAGGAAGATGCCCCACTGGGCCATGTCCGGGATCGGCGGCGTCTGGGCCAGGATCTCGGAGATGGGGAAGCGCGACTCGCGCCGGACCGCCATGAAGATGCGCGGCATCAGCGGGAAGTGGAAGGCCATGTGGCACTCGTCGCCGCCGGTCTCCGCCTCGCCGAAGTATTCGACCACGTCGGCCGGCCACTGGTTGGCCTCGGCGAGCAGCACCCGGCCCGGGAACTCGTCGTCGATGACCTTGCGGCAGTGCTTGAGGAAGGCGTGCGTCTCCGGCAGGTTCTCGCAGTTGGTGCCCTCGCGCTCGAAGAGGTAGGGGACCGCGTCCAACCGGAAGCCGTCGATGCCCAGGTCCAGCCAGAAGCGCAGGACGTCGAGCATCGCCTCCTGCACCGCCGGGTTGTCGTAGTTCAGGTCCGGCTGGTGGCTGAAGAAGCGGTGCCAGTAGAACTGCCGGCGCACGGGGTCGAACGTCCAGTTCGACTCCTCGGTGTCGACGAAGATGATCCGCGCGTCGGAGTACTTGTCGCTGGTGTCGCTCCACACGTAGAAATCGCCGTACGGCCCCTCGGGGTCGCGGCGCGACTCCTGGAACCACGCGTGCGAGTCCGACGTGTGGTTCATGACCAGGTCGGTGATGACCCGGATGCCCCGCTTGTGCGCGGCGTCGAGCAGGGCCACGAAGTCCTCGACCGTGCCGAACTCGGGCAGCACCTTGTAGAAGTCGCGGATGTCGTAGCCGCCGTCGCGCAGCGGCGAGTCGTAGAACGGCGGCAGCCAGAGGCAGTCGACGCCCAGCCACTGCAGGTAGTCGAGCCGCTCGATCAGGCCACGCAGGTCGCCGGACCCGTCGGAGCTCGAGTCGTAGAAGGCCCGGACCAGCACCTCGTAGAAGACGGCGCGCTTGAACCACGTCCGGTCCGCGGGCAGCACCCGGGCATGCTCGAAGTCGTCGGCGGTGGGGTGCTCGACCACACCGTCCTCGATGTGGCTGCCCTCCGCGGGATCGTACTCGACCGATTCGTCGAGGTCGCTCGTCAGGTCCATCAGACGTTCACCTACCCCACCCCGCAGGAACTGAATCGCACACGCCGCCACCACGACGTGTCTTGCCGCCGGGCCGGCGGCAGATGCCACCCCGGCAACCCCCGGGACCACCGGCCCGGGAACCCGGAGAGTCCCCGCCGTCGGCTCGGCGAACCCGGGGACCACAAAGATCCCCACGGCCGCCGGAGCGGCCGGGAAGCACTTCACACCCCGGGGGACAGGCGCCGGGAGACCGCCCGGATCGGCGACGACCCGGGCGGGCGTGCCCGGACGTCAGCGTCGCGGGCTGACGACGAACACGTGCGCCGGCTCGACGTACGGGTCGATGCGCACGGCGTTGTGCTGCCCCCACTCGTAGCTCGCCCCGGTGATCTGGTCGACCACGTCGAAGCGCTCGTGCCAGTCCATCCCCAGCGCCGGCATGTCGAGCGTGGTGTTGCCCCACTGCACGTTCTGCGCGTCGAAGGTGCAGATCACCAGGACGGTGTTGCCCGTCTCCGGATCCCGCTTGGACCAGCACAGCAGCTCGCCGTTGTCGATGCCGTGGAACTCGATGTTGCGCAGCCAGTGCAGCGCCGGGTTCTCCCGCCGGATCTGGTTCAGGCGGGTGATGTAGGGCGCCAGCGTCCGCCCGGCGCGCTCGGCGGCGGCCCAGTCCCGCGGCTTGAGCTCGAACTTCTCGTTGTCGATGTACTCCTCGGCACCCGGCCGCGGCACGTGCTCGAAGAGCTCGTACCCCGAGTACATGCCCCACGACGGCGAGAGCATGCTCGCCAGCAGCGCCCGGATCTTGAACATCGACGGGCCGCCGGTCTGCAGCGTCTCGTGCAGGATGTCCGGCGTGTTGGGCCAGAAGTTGGGGCGCATCCAGTCGATCGAGGCCTTCAGCTGGCCCATGTACTCACGCATCTCCCAGGCCGTGGTGCGCCAGGTGAAGTACGTGTAGGACTGGGTGAAGCCGATCTTGCCGAGCCCGTTCATCATCGCGGGGCGGGTGAACGCCTCGGCCAGGAACAGCACGTCGGGGTCGACGGCCTTGACCTTGGCGATGCACCACTGCCAGAAGTTGAGCGCCTTGGTGTGCGGGTTGTCGACGCGGAAGATCTTGACGCCCTGCTCGACCCAGTGCAGGACCACGCGCAGGACTTCCTCGCGCAGGCCCTTCGGGTCGTTGTCCCAGTTCAGCGGGTAGATGTCCTGGTACTTCTTGGGCGGGTTCTCGGCGTAGGCGATGGTGCCGTCGGCGCGGGTGGTGAACCACTCGGGGTGCTCCTTGACCCACGGGTGGTCCGGCGCGGCCTGCAGGGCGAGGTCCATCGCGATCTCGAGGCCGTGCTCGTTCGCCGTCCGGATGAAGGCCCGGAAGTCGTCGAGCGTGCCCAGCTGCGGGTGGATCGCGTCGTGGCCGCCCTCGTCGGAGCCGATGGCCCAGGGCGAGCCGACGTCCTCGGGACGGGCGACGAGGGTGTTGTTGCGGCCCTTGCGGTTGATCTTGCCGATCGGGTGGATCGGCGGCAGGTAGAGCACGTCGAAGCCCATCGCCGCGACGGCCGGGATGCGCCCGGCGGCGGTGGCGAAGGTGCCGTGCTTGATCGGGGTCGCCTCGGGGCCGATCTCGGCGCCCTCGGAGCGCGGGAAGAACTCGTACCACGAGGAGAAGAGCGCGCGCTTGCGGTCGACCCAGATCGAGTAGGACCGGGTGGTGGTGACCTGCTGGCGCACCGGGTTCTGCCAGAGGAGGTCCTCGAGGTCGAGCGCGGCGGAGACCCGGCTGAACAGCGAGCGGCTCTCGTCGCGCAGGGCGGCGGCCGCGGTGCGGACGCGCTCCTCGTCGGCGTGCGGCACGATCTTGGCCGCGAGGTCCAGGATCTCGGCGCCCTCGGCGAGGTCGTTGGCGAGGTCCTCCAGGCCCTGGCCGGCGCCGATCTTCTTGGTGACGGCGTTGTGCCACGTGCGGTAGGGGTCGTCGAACGCCTCGACGGTGAAGGTCCAGCGGCCGACGCGGTCGGGCTTGATCACCGCGTGCCACTGGTCGAGGCCGGGCTCGCCGGGCTCGAGGCGGGTGAAGGGCTCCGCCTCGCCGGTCGGGCCCTGCCATACCACGTTCACGCCGAGGGCGTGGTGGCCTTCCCGATAGGACACCGCCGAGATCGGCACGAGTTCGCCGACCACCGCCTTCGCGGGGTAGCGGCCGCAGGACACGGACGGTGTCACGTCTTCGATGGGAAAGCGACCGGTCATGATCCTCACCGTAGTCAGAGGAGCGGGGGCAGGCTCGGCGACGGGCAAAAAGCAGCAGCCATCGTCGCTAGTTTCTCCGCAATGGAGGAACCGCAAACGGCCGCGCACCCGGTGCCTGACAACCTACCGGAGACGTGTTACGAGATTCCGTCGAGGCGCGCCTTGGCGCCACCCAGAAATGCACTCAATTCCGGGCCGTGCCATACCCGCGCGGGCTCCGGATCACGCATCACCGCCGCAGCGAGCCGCGAAACGGGCAAATCGCCCGGACGGGCGGTGGCGGCGAGCACCACGTTGCCCGCCTTGCGGCCCCGCAGAATTCCCGGCGGGGCCACCAGCGCGACATCGCCGAAGGCCGCGCGCAGGGTCGCCGCCTGGATCCGGGAGTACGACAGCGGCGGCACGTCGGTCAGGTTCATGATCAGGACCCCGCCGGGGCGCAGCACCCGCGCCGCCGACCGCGCGAACGCCGTGGCGGCCACGCTCGCCGGCATCGCCGCGCCCTGGAAGACGTCCGCCACGATCACGTCGGCGCCGGCGCCGGGAGCCGCGTCGACGAACGAGCGCGCGTCGGCGACCTCCGTCCGGATCTCCGCCGGCCACGGCAGGTGCTTGGCCACCACCGCCAGCAGCAGCGGGTCCAGCTCCACCACGGTCTGCGCCGAGCCCGGCCGCTCCGCCGCGATCCACCGCGGCAGCGTCAGCCCGCCCCCACCCAGGTGCAGGACCTCCAGGGGTACGCCTGGCGGCGCGCACAGGCGCACCACGGCAGCGCACCGCCGCACGTACTCGAACGCCAGGAAGGAGGGATCGTCCAGGTCGACGAAGCTCTGGGGCACGCCGTCCACCGCCACGGTCCAGCCCCGGGGCCGCGCCGGGTCGGGCTCGAGCGTCGCGGTGCCCGAGGCCACCCGCGCGAAGACAGTTGCCCGTGGGTTGCCGCGTGTTGCCATCCGGGGCAGGCTACTCAAGCACCCCCGGCCGCCGCCGAGTGGTAGCGCGACGCACCCCGACAGGGGCGTGCGCCGAGCTCAACGGGGGAACACATGGCCGGTCCGTCCACCGCGCTGTCGCCGGTCATCGCCGCCAGCACGCACTGGCTCGTCCGCGCCTACCCGGCGACGGGCACCGACCAGGCCGCCGGCACCCTCAACGAGCTCCAGGCGCGCCAGGCCGTCACCGTGGCCGCGTGGCTGCGCTACCCGACGCCCGTCGACGCCGAGCTGGTCGCCATGGCCGGCCCGGGCGGCTCGGCGACCCTCGACTGGCGCATGGGCAGCGAGCCCGACGACGAGATGGCCGAGGACGAGGGCTGGCGCACCTGGGTCGACGAGGTCGTCGTCAGCTGGGCGGCCTGCCTGCTCGCCGACCCGCTGCTGGCTGCCCGGGCCGTGGACGCCGTCGCCGCCGCCGTCCCGATCGTGCCGGACGACAACTCCCCGCGCCCCCGGCGCCGGGCCACCGATCTGCCGGCCGAGTTCCGCCGGCTGACCGCCCCGGACCCCCGCGAGGGCGCCGCCGCGATGCTCCTGCGCCACCCCGACCTGCTCGAGTCGGTCGCCGAGCTGCACCGCGACGACCTGCTCTACCTGCTCCCGGGCGCCGTCGCCGCCTGACCACGACGACCCGGGCCGGCGACGGCCGCGGGTACGCTCCCGGCATGACGCTGCTCCCCGCGCTGCAGGACTGGATCGACACGGCGGCCGAGCGGCACGGGGTGCCCGGCGCGGCGGTCGCCGTCGGGGCCGCCGGCGAGCTCGCCGAGGCGGCCACCGGAGTGGTCAACCGCGCCACCGGCGTCGCGGCCACCCCGGACAGCGTCTTCCAGATCGGCTCGGTCACCAAGGTGTGGACCGCGGCGCTGGTCCTGCAGCTGGCCGGCGAGGGCCGGATCGACCTGGACGCCCCGGTGCGCCGCTACCTGCCCGAGTTCGGCGTGGCGGACCCGGCCGCGAGCGCGGCGGTGACCGTCCGGCACCTGCTCACGCACACCGGCGGCTTCGACGGTGACCTGTTCGAGGACTTCGGCCGGGGCGACGACGCGGTCGGCCGGCTGCTCGGGTTCATGCGCACGGACGCCCGGCAGGTGTCGCCGCCGGGGGCCATGTTCTCGTACTGCAACTCCGGCTACGTGGTGCTCGGCGCCCTGGTCGCGAGGCTGCGCGGCGGCACGTGGGAGTCGGCCCTGCGCGAGCACTTGATCGAACCGCTCGGGGTGCAGCACATGGCGCTGTTCGCCGAGGAGGCCATCCTGTTCCGGGCCGCGGCCGGGCATCGCGACGGCGCCCTGCTGCCCCGCTGGCAGCTGCCACGGTCCAACGGGCCGGCCGGCTCGACTCCCGCCGCGGCGATGCGTGAGCTGGTCCGCTTCGGCCGGATGCTGCTGGCCGACGGCGCCGGGACGCTTCCGGCGGGCACGTTCGCGGCGATGGGCGAGCAGCAGGTCGGGCTGCCGGGCATGGGGGCCCGGGCGCCGTACGGCTGGGGCCTCGGCCTGATGCTCTTCGACTGGGACGGCGTGCCGGTGGTGGGGCACGACGGCAGCACCCTGGGCCAGCGCACGTGCTGGCGGGTGGTGCCCGGGCGGGACGTGGTGGTCGCGGTCGCGGCGAACGGGGGCGACGCGCCGGCCTTCCTCGACGACGTGGTGGACGCGGTGCTGGCGGCGACGGCGGGGATCCGGGTGCCGGCGCGCCCGGTGCCCCCGGCCCGGCCCGGTCCGGCGGCGCCTGCCGGCGGGCGTTACTCGTCGCCCACCGGCACCTACGACGTGCGGCCGGTGGCGGGCGGGCTGGAGGTCACCTTCGAGCCGCCGCCGGGCTTCGCCGAGCTCGGGGAGGAGCCGGCGACGATGCTCTACGTGCCGCTGGACGGCGACCTCTTCGTCGGGGTGTCCCGGGACGAGGGCGTGCACCCGTTGCTCAGGTTCCTCGCGGACGGGCGGTATCTGTACACCATGCGAGTCCTGCCACGGGCGTGACGGTGACCACCCGGGACAGCCCGGCGGCGGCGCTCCGGGGCGGGACCGGGCAGCGGGCCGGGCGGCCGCCACGGTCACGGTGGCGGGCACGCGTATTCATCAGAAGCTGAGCTGACCGCGCAGCTTGAGCAGGGCCCTGGTGAGCAGGCGGCTGACGTGCATCTGGCTGATGCCGATCCGA
>NZ_JAUQWH010000151.1 GCF_030757795.1 Actinoplanes oryzae | reverse complement strand
CGGTGCCCCCCGGGAAGCCACCTTGGCCGCCGCCGGGGAAGCCGCCCTGCTGCTGGCCGGTGCCGCCGTTCTGGCCGGTCCCGCCGGGGAAGCCGCCTTGGCCGCCGCCGGGGAAGCCTCCGCCGGGGAAGCCGCCGCCGCCCGGGAAGCCGCCGCGCCCGCCACCGCCGCCCGGTCCACCCCGGCCGCCGAAGCCGCCGCCCTGCACCGACGGGCCCGCGGACGGGATCGAGCCGGTGTGTGGTTCGGATGCCGTCTGCACCGCGTACGCCGCCGGCCCGCCGAGCACCGCCACCAAGGCGCCCCCGGCTGCCACCATTGCGATCTTCGCCGAGAGCCGGAAGGAGGCGACGACTGCCACGGCCGCGAGGAGCCCGGCGATCAGGACGACCCAGCGCAGCCACGGCACGAAGTCCGGGCTCCAGCCGAGCATGTGCCACGACCACCAGGCGGTGACGCCGATCGCCACGGCGAGGGCCGCCGCCGCGAAGACGTTCCTGCGGGCCCGCCACAGCAGGACGGCGCCCATGCCGACGACCGCGCCGACCGCCGGGGACAGGGCCACGGTGTAGTACGCGTGGAAGATGCCCTGCATGAAGCTGAAGATGAGGCCCGTACTGAGCAGCCAGCTGCCCCACAGGATCAGGCCGGCCCGCTGATTGTCGGTGCGGGCCCGGCGGAAGGTGAGCACCAGCCCGGCGACCAGCACGATCAGGGCGCCCGGGATGAGCCAGGAGATCTGGCCGCCCTGCGACGTGTCGAACATGCGCAGGATGCCGGTCTCGCCCCACATCCCGCCGCCCATGCCCCCGCCGCCGCCCCCGCCGACGCTGCCGGTCTCGTCGCCGTTGAGCCGGCCGAGGCCGTTGTAGCCGAGGGTCAGCTCCAGCAGGCTGTTGTTCTGCGAGCCGCCGATGTAGGGGCGCATCGAGGCGGGCACCAGCTCGACGACCGCGATGTACCAGCCGGCGGACACGACCACGGCGAGACCCGAGAGCAGCAGTTGCCAGACGCGCTTGAGGAGCTTGGGCGGGCCGGCGATCAGGTACGTGAGGGCGTACACCGGCACCACGAGCAGCGCCTGCAGCATCTTGGCCAGGAAGCCGAAGCCGACGAAGACCCCGGCGAGCACGATCCACTTGGTGGAGCCCGTTTCGACCGCGCGCGTGGTCGCGTACGCCCCGGCGATCATCAGCAGCACCAGCAGCGCGTCCGGGTTGTTGAACCGGAACATCAGCACTGCCACCGGGGTCAGCGCCATCGCCACGCCCGCGAGCAGCCCCGCCGCCGCGCCGAAGTGGCGCTTGACGGTCGCGTGGAGCAGGCCGACCGAGGCCACGCCGAGCAGTGCCTGCGGGACCAGGATGCTCCACGAGCTGAGGCCGAAGATCCGGACCGACAGCGCCATGATCCACAGGGCGGCCGGCGTCTTGTCGACGGTGATCGAGTTGGCCGCGTCCGACGAGCCGTAGAAGAACGCCTTCCAGCTCTCGGAGCCGGCCTGGACCGCCGCGGAGTAGAACGCGTTCGCCCAGCCCGAGGCGCCCAGGCCCCAGATGTAGAGCACGGCCGTGAGCACCAGCAGCGCGAACAGCGAGGGCCGGGCCCATGCGGGGTCCTCCGGCCGGCCGCGGAGAAACGCCGACCACCGGGACCGGGGCGGCGCCGCGGGCGGTGGCGGCGCCGCCGGCTCCTCCGCCGGCGGCGATGCCATCTCCGGTACGGGCAACGTCGAGGTCATCAAAGTTCCTTAAGGCAGGCGGGGAGCACACTGACTCCCTCACCCTGCTGCGCCCGCCTGTCGGACCCTTATGCCGTTCCTGTGCGCCCCCTGTGAGTCCTGTTTCGACCTGAATGCCTGCTCAAGATCAGGACATGCGGCGCTTGGCGGCCGCGGCGGCGAGGCGCTCGAGAACGGCCACGGTCGGGTCCCAGCCCATGCACGCGTCGGTGACGCTCTGCCCGTACGTGAGCTCGCCGCCCAGGTCCTGCCGGCCCGGCTGCAGGAAGCTCTCCAGCATGACCCCGCGGATGCCCTGCTGCCCGGCCTCCAGCTGGCCGGCGACGTCCTCGGCCACGGCCGGCTGGCGCAGGTGGTCCTTGCCGCTGTTGCCGTGCGAGCAGTCGATCACGACCCGCTCGGGCAGGCCCGCGTCGCGCAGCAGACCCAGCGCCGCCGCCACGTCCGACGCGCTGTAGTTCGGGCCCTTGCCGCCGCGCAGCACCAGGTGGCAGTCGGGGTTGCCGGTTGTGTGCATGATCGCCGGAGTGCCCGAGACGTCGATGCCGGGGAAGACGTGCGGCACGGCGGCGGCGTTGATCGCGTCGATGGCGGTGGCGATGCTGCCGTCGGGGCGGTTCTTCATGCCGATCGGCATGGACAGCCCGGACGCCAGCTGCCGGTGGACCTGCGATTCCACGGTACGGGCGCCGATCGCCCCCCACGCCACGGTGTCCGCGATGTACTGCGGCGTGATCGGGTCCAGGAACTCCACGGCCACGGGCAGCCGGCGCTCCAGCACCTGCAGCAGCAGCGACCGGGCAATGCGCAGCCCCTTGCCGACGTCGCCGGTGCCGTCCAGCCCGGGGTCGTTGATCAGGCCCTTCCAGCCGACCGTGGACCGCGGCTTCTCGAAGTACACCCGCATCACGATCAACAGGTCGTCCGCCAGCCGCGTGGCCTGCTCCTGAAGCCGGTCCGCGTACTCCACGGCGGCCACCGGGTCGTGCACCGAGCACGGCCCGACCACGACCAGCAGCCGTTGATCTCGGCCGTTCAGCACGTCCTCCACCTGGCGCCGGCCGTCCAGCACGTTCGCGGACAGCTCGTGGGTCAGCGGGAGCTCGTGGTGCAGCAGCGCGGGGCTCATCAGCGGCACGACGGTCTCGATGCGGTGGTCGCTGACCCGCTGCACCTCGGGGATCGTCACGGTGTCCTGCCCTTCTCCGCCGGCCGCCGCGGGGGCCGGCGTCCCCCTGGCCTGGACCGGCTCGTGAAAACGAAAAAGCAGCGACATCGTGTCGCTGCTTCTGCCGGCCCTGCGGGGTGTCTCAGGTCATGAATCCATGGCCGAGGCACCGGCGGGAGCCGGCCTCGTAAACCACGAATACCAACGGGACACGCGGCCATGGTAGCCCATCGGAGACGGACTGTGTCCGTCAGGCGGGGTATGGCTACATGCAAGTTGCGTGTGCTCACATGAAGTGCATGAACGACACGAGCACGCCGGCTCTTCTCGACGGTCTCGCCGATCTGCCGCCGGCGGAGCGTCGCCAGGCGGTCGCGGTGGTGGTGCTGCGGGTGTGGGAGACGCCGCAGGTGCTGCTCGGGGACATCCCGCCGACCCAGGCGCTGGCGGCCATCGCCGCGATCGCCGCCGGGCTGCCCGGGGCCCAGGGCCGTCCGTGGCTCGACGACCGCCTGCGCGCCGCCGCGTGCCCCCGGGTCACCAGCGAGCTGTCCGGCCGGGCGCTGTGCGCGCTCGACGTGCTGGTCGGCCGGGACAGCGAGTCGGTGCCACTGGAGTTGCACGTGAGCGACGGCGCCGCGGCCGGGGCGCTACTGGACGACCTGCGGGACGTACTGATGGACGGCCTGCGGCTGGGGCTGTGAGACCGGCTGGAGCGGCAGCCGTACGGTGAACTCGGTCCGCCCGGGCATGCTGGCGACCTCCACCGTCCCGCCGTGCGCGGTGACCACCGCGTGCACGATCGACAGGCCGAGGCCGGTGCTGCCGGCCGCCCGCGAGCGGGAGCTGTCTCCCCGGGCGAAGCGCTCGAAGATGCGCGGCTGCAGGTCGGCCGGGATGCCGGGACCGCCGTCGACCACCTTGATCACGGCCGTGTCGCCCTGGGCGCGCACCCCGGCGATGACCACCGTGCCCTCGGGGGTGTGCGTGCGCGCGTTGGCCAGCAGGTTCGCGATCACCTGGTGCAGCCGGTGGCTGTCGCCGAGCACCGTCACCGGCTCGTCGGGCAGGTCGAGCTGCCAGTTGTGCTGGGGGCCGGCGGCGTGGGCGTCGCTCACGGCGTCGACCAGCAGCATCGTCAGGTCGACCGGGTCGTGGGCCAGCGGCCGGCCGGCGTCCAGGCGGGCGAGCAGCAGCAGGTCCTCGACCAGGGCGGTCATCCGCTGGGCCTCGGACTCGACGCGGCGCATGACGTGGCTGATCTCGTCGGGCACGGGCTGGCGGCTGCGCCGGCTCAGCTCGGCGTACCCGCGGATCGCCGCGAGCGGGGTGCGCAGCTCGTGGCTGGCGTCCGCCACGAACTGCCGGACCTGCATCTCGCTGGCGTGCCGCGCCTCGAGCGCGCTGCCGACGTGGTCGAGCATCCGGTTGAGCGCGGCACCCACCGCACCCACCTCGGTGTGCGGATCGGTGTCACCCGGCGGCACCCGCTGCGCGAGCTCCACCTCGCCCCGGTCCAGCCGCAGCTCGGAGACCCGGGTGGCGGTGGCCGCGACGCGGTTGAGCGGCTTGAGCGTACGCCGGATGATCACGGCCCCCGCCCAGCCCGCCACGCCGATCGCGATCAGGACCGCACCGCCCGTGACGAGGGCGACCGCCAGCAGCGTCTGCTGGGTGTCGGCCAGCGGCAGCGCGGCGATGACCACCCCGTCGCTGGTCGTGCGGGACATCGCCCGATAGGTGCCCAGCGATCCGAGGTCGATGTCGACCGGCTCGCCGTCGTCGCGGATGCCGGCCAGGGCGGCCACGGTGGCGGGCGGCAGATCGGTGAGCTGGTTGACGTAGCGGCCGCTGTTGTTGCGCACCAGGGCCACGATGCCGCCGTCGACCGTCGACCCGCTCACGCTGACGAAGATCGAGTCGGGCTGGGCCCCGGGCGGCGCGTCACTGCCCCACCCGCCGAACTGCCCCTCGTCCGGCGCCGCGCCGCGGCTGCCCGGAGGGCGGTTCTGCGCCCGGTTGGCGTTCTCCTCGAGCTGGTCGTCGAGCTGCTGGTAGAGCGACTTGTGCAGGTAGATCTCGGCGGTGCCGCCGACGACGACGCCGAGGACCGACAGCAGCACGATCATCATCGCGATCAGCCGGGTCCGCAGCGACCAGCTCGCGGGGGAGCGCCAACGGGCCATCTCAGTCCGCCGGCTTCAGGACATAGCCGGCGCCGCGCATGGTGTGGATCATCGGCGCGCGCCCGGCGTCGATCTTCTTCCGCAGGTACGAGATGTAGAGCTCGACGACGTTCGCCTGGCCGCCGAAGTCGTAGTTCCAGACGCGGTCCAGGATCTGGCTCTTGCTCAGCACCCGGCGCGGGTTGCGCATGAGATAGCGCAGCAGCTCGAACTCGGTGGCCGTCAGGGTGACCAGGTCGCCGCCGCGGCGCACCTCGTGGCTGTCCTCGTCCAGGCTCAGGTCGCCCACGATGAGCTGGGACTCCTGGCGCTGCTGGGAGCGACCGGTGCGGCGCATCAGCCCGCGCAGCCGGGCGACGACCTCCTCCAGGCTGAACGGCTTGGTCACGTAGTCGTCGCCACCCGCGGTGAGCCCGGTGATCCGGTCCTCGACCGAGTCCTTGGCCGTCAGGAAGAGCACGGGCACGTCCGGCGACTCCCCGCGCAGCCGGCGCAGCACCTCGAGCCCGTCGATGTCGGGCAGCATCATGTCGAGCACGACGGCGTCCGGCCGGAAGTCGCGCGCGGCCCGCACGGCGCCCATGCCGTCCCCGGCACTGCGCACGTCCCAGCCCTCGTAACGCAGCGCCATCGACAGCAACTCGGCGAGCGTGGCCTCGTCGTCGACCACGAGGACGCGGACGGGCGTGCCGTCCGGGCGCCGGAGGTCACTGCCGGGATCTGTGTTAGCCATCGTCATGGTCCCACTGTCGCGGGCGGCGCTTTGCGTCGCCTTTCCGCTTCCTGTGTAGCACCTGTGTGTCCCGCGCACAGGAATGCCATGCTTTTCGCACAGCCACTTGCTGGCTGGGGCAGCAACTGTACTGGTCATGACGGAGACGATGAGCAAGCGGCCGCGCCGGGCGATCGGCGCGATGGTGGCGGCGTCCCTGGCGGTGGTCGCCGTGCTGGGACCCGGTCCGGACCTCGTCACCCGGCTGGGTGCGAGTGAGCAGGTGGCGTTCGCCACGGTGAGCGCTGCCGACATCATCCGCAGCGAGGGCATGCTCGCCGAAGTGGCGGCGGGCCGGCTCCGCGTGTCGAATCGAACATAACACCCTTACGTCCGCATAATGTCCGCCGTTGGTGTCGGCGGGTGAGCGGAGAGAACCAGTGCGGCTGCGCCGTTTCGGAGTGGCCCTGGCGGCCCTGCTCGGGGCCGTTGCCCCGGCCGTCCCCGCCATGGCACAGGGGGAGCAGCCGGGACTCGTCGCCACCGGGGGCAGCCATTCCTGTGCGATCACCGCGGCCAGTGATCTCTACTGCTGGGGCGACGACAAGTACGGGCAGCTCGGCGACGGCGCACGGGCACACGCCTTCGCGCAGCCGGTTCCGGTGCTGGGCGGGATGACCGAAGTCGCCGCGGGCCGGGCGCACACCTGCGCTCGGGATGCCGGCGGACGCGTCTACTGCTGGGGCGACGGCTCTCTGGGTCAGCTGGGTGTGCCGGACACGATCGGCTCCACGACCCCGCTGTACGTCCGGCTGCCCGGCCCGGCGACGCACGTTGCCGCCGGTGGGGACGCCAGCTGTGCGACTGTGCGCGGCGGGCACTCGTACTGCTGGGGTGCGGGTCTGGGCAGTGAGCCCCGGGCGGTGGACGCCGTCCCGGCGATCGACGTCGACGGTGCCCACGGCTGTGCCGCCGGCGCTCAGCACAGCGTCTACTGCTGGGGCGCCGGTGACGAGGGGCAGCTCGGGGCGGGGAACACCGTCATGTCGGCCGTACCTGTGCAGGTCAAGGACTTGCCGCAGGAAGCCGGCGGCGGGCCGCTCGTGCCGGTGACCAGGATCCTGCAGCCGGTGGCCGCGACCGACGGGCTGCCCCTGACCGAGGTACGTCCGGTCGCGCTGATCTCCGTCGGCACGATGCTCGTGGCCGCGGGGCTGGCCGCGCTGCTGGTCCGGCCCGGCTCGCGCCTCAGGACGACGTCTCGAGGACCGCGTCACGGAACACGTCGGCGCCCTGCTTCAGCCGTTCCGAGTGATACACCCGATTCCAGTTCGTCCACGTGACGTGCCCGGCGGCCAGATCGGTGCCCGCTGCCGACACGGTCACGCCGACGCCGGGGCTGGCGACGCCGCCGACCATGTGTTTCGACGGGTCGGTGTAGCCGAGCAGCGCCCACGGCACCCGCACCACGAGGTCGTCGCCGTCGCGGTACCAGAGCGCCCGGCTGTCCTCCTCCGGCGTGCCGTAGCGCAGCAGGCCCGCGTTCTGCGCCGCCGCCGGGCCCGTCGCCAGCTCGAAGCGCCGCCATCCCGCCCGTCCGGCGTGCTTCCGCAGGTACGCCTGCCCGGTGCGCCGGGTCACGTCCAGCTCGAACGCGGCGTCGGCCGCCCGGCTGCCCGGCCCGTTCACCCCGGGCAGCACGTCGAAGCCCAGCGTGAGCTTCCCTGGCGCCGGGCTGCCGAGGCGCACGCGCAGGTGGACATATGACTCGTCGACCCGGGCGGTCACCCGCCGCGCCGGCCAGGCCGTGTCGTCGTCGAGCAGCTGCTGGGGCGGGGCGTCGGGCGAGCCGGCCGCGTCCATGGCGATGAGCCCGAAGCCCTGGGCGGCGGTCAGCGGGTCGTGCCACAGCTGCCGCCGCTCGCTGTCCTGCTGCCCGGCCGTGTTCCAGGACGACCGGAACCATTCGTCGGCCCACCCGGCGAGGAAGCCGCCCGCCACGCCCTGGTCCTTGAGCAGCCGCAACAGCTCGGCGTCGAGCGCCATGGCCTCGCGCTCGCTGTGGTCACCCTCGCTGCGGCCCAGCGGGGCGTCGTGCGCGGATCCGATCGCCGACGGTACGCCGAACTCCGTGACCAGCGTCGGCACGCTGCTGTGGCGCTTGCGCAGCGCGGCGACATACCCCGCGTACGGGTCCGCGCGGCCCTGATACTGCTGCTTCGGAGATTCCGCCCAGAACGGGTACGCCGCACAGCTCGCGAACGTCCCGCCGGGCCACGCCGCCGTGGGCCGTACGTGATCGGCGTCGAGACCGTCCCCGCCCTCGAAGGCGATCGGCGGGCTGAGCCCGGCGGCCGCCTCGTGCCCGGCCAGCTCGTCCATCCGGGCCGCCAGCCACCGCTCCGCCGCGGTGGCGTCCGGGCTGCTGCGGAACCACCTGCCCCGGACCGAGCGCTCCAAGGTCCCCGCGCCGTCCGCGGTGATGATCCATCCGATCAGCCAGGGCCCGGCATCGGTGTCCCAGGTGCCGCTCGCCCGCCCCGGCCGGGCGGCCCGGGTCAGCCTGCCGTGCACCGCGCCGGGGGCATCCCGCAGCTCCGCCGGCTGCACGCCCTGCATCAGATACAGCGGCTCGTCCGGATTGGCCCGGTTGTAGGCGACCAGTTCCCGATAGAAGCCGGGCGGATGGATCGTGGCGATCCGCACGACGCGCAGCCCGAGCCAGCCCATCGCCGCGAACCACCTCCGGTACTGCTCGGCGGTGATCGCCAGCTCGCCCGGCAGGTGCCCCGGCGTGGTGCTGCCCAGATTGACGCCGGTCAGGAAGGCCGGCCCGCCCCCGGCGGTGTGCAGCGTGAACCCGTGCTCGCCGGCGGTCGCGACGCTGCTGAGACCGTGGGTGGTCACCGGGTCGGGCGCCTTCGAGCGGCCGACCGGAGGGGAGCCGAGCGCTTCCATGCCCGGAATTGACCACGCGACCGTACGGACGGCGGGGCGCGGCGTCGCCCCGGCGAGGAAGAGGCACATCGCGACCGTCACCAGACCCACCAGCGCCGCCTTGAGCCGGGCGGGCCGGGGCCGGGGCGGCGCCTGCACGAGGTGCAGCGGGAAGTCCCCCACGAAGAGCATTCTGTGCCCCGACGGTTGCGGCCTGGGCGGAAATGTCGGGAAGGTGGAGGGGGTGGAACACTCGCCGTTCGCCCGTAGTTGTGCCAGCGTTGGTCATCGGCGCGAGCGTGGGGAGCGGTTCGTGGATCTTCTCGAGGAGTACCGCAGGGCAACGTTCACCTTCGAGTCCGGCGACCCGCTCGGGGCGGCCCGGATGCTCGAGCCGATAGTCGAGGCCGAGCCGCACAACTCCGCCGTGCGGCTGCTGCTGGCGCGGGCCTATTTCAACTCGGCCCAGCTGCAGCGCGCCGAGGAGCAGCTGCGTGAGCTGATCGAGCACGACCCGTCCGACCACTATGCGCACCACGTGCTCGGCCGCACCCTCGAGCGGGCCGGCCGGTTCAGCGAGGCCCTGCCCCACCTGCGGCTGGCGGCGGCGATGAAGCGGCACGACGACTACGACGAGGCGCTGCGGCGCGTCGAGGCGTGGGTCGGCAAGAACGGTGGCCGCACCACCTACGCCGCCGAGTAGGCTGGCGCCGGTGAAGCTCAAGCTGGATCTCCACGACATCTTCAACAAGGGCACGGAGATCGACAAGGCGCTCCGCGGCATCATCGACGAGGCCATCCAGAAGAAGGCGACCCTCGTCGAGATCATCCCGGGCAAGGGCAGCGGTCAGCTCAAGAAGAAGGTGATCCGCTTCCTGGACCAGAAGGAGATCAAGCAGCTCTACCACCGGGTGGAGAAGGACGGCGACAACTGGGGCCGGCTCTTCGTGCACTTCAAGTTCAACGAGTCGACGGGCCGCCGCGGCCGCGGCCGCTGATCCACCCGGCCCCGCTTCCGGCGGCCCGCTGAGTCCTCGCCGGCTCGCCGTGTCCGCTAGATCGGCTGGGTCCTCGCCGGCTCCCGCGTCCGCTAGACCGTGTGGATCCTCGCCGGCTCGCCGCGTCCGCTAGATCGTCTGGGTGCGCGCGACGGCGAGCATGTCGGAGGTGTGGGTGCCGGCGACGCCGACGGTGGCCGGCCGCTGCTGAAAGCCGGGCAGCTGGGTCAGCCCGTCGCTGGCCGACATCAGCCGGAGCCGCAGCGGGCCGGCGCCCGCCGCGGTGAGCGTGACCTCGACCCCCTCGGCCGGCGCGTGGAAGACGAGGCCGAAGCCCCAGCCGCCGCCCGCCTTCCCGCGCACGGGCACCGGTTGCCCTTCCGCCGTAGCGGCGACGATCGTCGACTGCTCGGCCACGTGCAGTGTGACGAGCCGGGCGTCCCGGCCCGGGGCGAGACGCAGCCGGACCGTCCGTCCCTGCGGGCCCTCGGTGCTGCTCAGCACGGTGGCCGCCGGGGCGGGCAGCGGGGCGGCCGGGGCGGGTCCCGAGCGCACCTTCTCGTCCCCGAAGGCGGGCAGCGTGGCCGTCACCGCGGCCGGCTCGCCGGAGACGTAGCGGGCCGTCCAGGCGCTCGGCTCGGCGGACTCGCTCAGCCAGCGGGCCTGGCCGGTGTCCGCGTCCAGGGCGTACATGAGATGCGTCGGCTCGGGATGCGCCGTGTCGAAACGGTCCGTCACCATCCCGGCCGCCACGCACGCCACAGTTGCCACCAATGCGGTCACGGTCGGTAGGGCCCCGGCGCGGCGGGCACGCAGGGCGACGAGTCCGCGCTGACCGCCCGCGGCCGGGTGGAGGAGATCGATCACCGGCAGCAACGCGAAGGCGAGCAGCACGCTGAGAAACGCCCCGGCGGCGGCGAGGTTCATGCCCAGGGCCGGGAAGAAGAGCACCAGAGTGGGCAGCAGCACGGCGACTGCCACGGCGCCGGCCGCCGTGACCAGCAGCGGGGACGACCAGCTGCGCGCGCGACGGACGCCGAGTCCCGCCAGCGCCCCGGCCAACGCGGGCAAAGTGGTCAGATAGGACCCGCCGGGCGCCACCGCCGCGAGGACGACGCCGAGCACGGCGAGCCAGGCCAGACCCGCGAGGGCCAGGGCTGCCGGGGAGAGGCGCCGGCGCAGTAGGGCGTACCAGGCGAAGACCGTCGCCAGGGTGAGCGCCACGACGGCCAGGCGGTACCACCAGGGCCGGTACGGGTCGACCGGCATCTCGGCGTACCCCGGGCGCATGATTTTGATCGTCAGCCACAGCAGCTGGGCCAGGACCGGGGCGACGAGCAGCGGCGCGAGGGCGGTGAAGAAGGCGACCGCCTGCCGGGGCGCCGAGGCGAGGCCGCGGCGCCGGATCAGCCAGGCCAGCGTGAGCACCGCGAGGACCGCCGCGGCGGCGAGGGGCCAGGTCAGCGTGCCCGGATAGCGGGCGAGGCCGCCGAGCAGCGGGAAGTATGTGGCGTCCTGCCCGGAACGCAACGCGGGCAGCTCCTCGTCGCCCAGCTCCCGGGCCAGCGCCAGCAGATTGTCGCCTTCCTGCTGCAGCGTGCCGCGGTCCACGGTGGAAGGCGTGTCCAGCGGCGTGTGGTACCACGCGACTCCCTCGATGTAGGCGCTGTTCAGGCCGGTGAAGCCGCGGCCGAGGAACGCCGTGAAGTCGGTGTTGTTCGGCATCATCCGGTAGATCTCGACCGCCAGGGACGTGCCGATCGGGTGCGGGGCGCGGCCGAAGACCCCGATCAGACCCGCGTTGCGGGCGGCTGTCTCGAACATGACCGAGGGGCCGGCGCTGCCCCGGGCCTCCAGGTTGAGGACGATGCCGCCCTGCTGGGCGTACGGGTGCTGGTCGACGAAGGCCTTGGCGCCGCAGAGGCAGCCCTCCTCGCCGTCGGTCAGGACGAAGACGACGTCGTTGCGCGGGCGCGGGCCGGCGGTGAGGGCCCGCGCGGTCTCCAGCACGGCCGCCACGCCGCTCGCGTCGTCGTTGGCCCCCGGTCCGTTCTGCACGGAGTCGTAGTGCGCCACGAGGAAGATCCGCCCGGTGGACGCCGTGCCCGGGAGCAGCGCCACGACGTTGCGTACCCGGGCCATGCTCGCCCCGCCGGCGCTGGACGACAGTGCGGCGCCCTGCACCGACACGGTGTCCTGCACCTGGGCGTCGAGACCCAGCCCGCGCAGCGTGGTGACCAGATGCTCCCGGACGACGTCGTTGGCAGGGCTGCCCAGCGGGTGCGGACGGGCGGCGACGGTCTCGACGTGAGCGAAGGCACGTCCGGCGCTGAACTCGGCCGCGGGGGCGGACGCCGGCCGGGCGGCGGGCGGCCGGATGCTCGCGACGGCGTACGCCCCGAGCCCGGCCAGCAGGCCGACGACCGCGAGCGCGACCCAGCTCCGGTGGCGGGGCCGGGTGAACGCGCGGTCGGCGTGATCAGGGGTCGACGCGCCCACGGGCACCTCCTCCGGGCGGGTGGTCGAGCGATCTTACGGCCGGGTGGCTTACTTTTGTCCCGTGACTGCCCCGCTCGATCCCGCCGCCGTCCTTTCGGAGTTCGTCGAGCGGGTGGCGCCCTACGACCCCGCGGCCGGCGCCCCGCCCGTGGCGGTGCTCGGCGTGCGCACCGCGTTCGGGGAGGCGACGTTCCAGCTCAGCGACCATGTGCTGCGCGCGATGTGCCGGGCCCTGGAGGGCTACCGAGACCCGGAGGACCGTGGTGACTGCACGGCCTGCGGCGGTCGCCGGCTGGACGACAATCTGCACTGTCTCGACTGCGGACGGTTGCACGGCATCCTGGGGCAGGTCATCGCCCAGCACGCCCGGCGGGTCGCGGAAGAGGCAGCCCGGGAGCACTCGGCGTGATGCTTGCCACCGCCGATGTTGTGTCGCGGTCGGGTCTGGTGGACGATCAGCGAGTCACGCCCCCGAAGGAGTCCGTCATCAAGTCCATCCGCCGCGCCGGTGCCGTGGTCCCGATGCGCCTTCGAGGCGTGGTGGCACCGTGACCGATCTGGCCACACCGCGCCCTGCCATGAAGGCGCCCGAGCGGCTGCGTGTGCTACTCGTCGAGGACGACGAGGGCGACGCCTTCCTGGTCCGTGAGCTGCTCGAGGAGGCCGGCGCCTCCTTCGACCTGCGGGTCGCCACGACGCTGCGCGAGGCGCAGTCGCTGATGCGCGGCGTCCAGTGCGTCCTGCTCGACCTCGGGCTGCCCGACGCCGAGGGCATCGACGGCCTGCGCAAGCTGCTCTCGGTCGCCGGCACCGCGGCGGTGGTCGTGCTCACCGGCCGTTCCGACGAGCACCTGGGCGTGGGCGCGGTCGCCGAGGGCGCCCAGGACTACCTGGTCAAGGGCCAGGTCGACGGCGTGCTGCTGGCCCGGGCGCTGCGCTACGCCGTCGAGCGCAAGCGCGCCGACGAGAATGCCCAGCGGCTGCGCGAGGTCGAGCTGCGCCAGGCCGAGTCGGCGCGTCTCGAGCGCGGCCTGCTGCCCCAGCCGCTCATGCGCACGACCGCTGTGGCGGTGCACACCTTCTACCGGTCCGGCCGGGCGATGGGCCTGCTCGGCGGCGACTTCTTCGACGTCGTGCAGGTGGGCGACGACAAGCTGCACGTGATCGTCGGCGACGTCTGCGGGCACAGCGTCGACGAGGCGGCGCTCGGCGTGGAGCTCCGCGTGGCCTGGCGGGCGCTGATCCTCGCCGGCGTGCCCGAGGACCAGGTGCTGGGGTCACTCGAACAGGTACTCATGACGGAACGGCGGGCTCGGGAGGTCTTCGCCACGGTCGCGATGGTTTCGCTGGACCTGCGGGGTAACAAGGCAACCGTGCGCCTGGCGGGCCATCCGCCGCCGGTGCTGCTCGCCGGCGGCAAGGCTGTGCCGGTGACCGCGCGCACGGGCATCGTGCTCGGTGTCCGCCCGACCCCCACCCCCGCGACCGACGTGGAGCTCACCGCTGATGACTGGTCCCTGCTGATGTACACCGACGGCCTGATCGAGGGTCACACCGGCAACGGCAATGAGCGGCTCGACGTGGAGGGCCTCTGCGGTCTCCTCGGCGAGCCGGCTGCCGCCCAGGTGCCGCTGGCCGCCCTCCCCGCGTGGCTGGTCGGCCGGGCGGAGCAGGGCAACGGCGGCCCGCTCGCCGACGACGTCGCCATGCTGATCATCTCCCACGGGGGTGGCCGGTGAGCTGGCTCCAGCTGCGCACCTGGACGCTGCGGCGGCGGGTGCTCGCCCTGTGCGTGCTCGTCGGGGTGGTGCTGTCGCTGCTGGGCGTCATCGCGGCGGTGACCGCGGCCGACAGCAACCGCCGGGTCGACGACGTCGTCAACAGGGCGAGTCCCATGCGCGCCGCCGGCGAGCGGCTCAACACGGCGCTGGTCGACCAGGAGACCGGCATCCGCGGCTTCGCGATCAGCGGGAACGAGGCGAACCTCAAGCCCTACACCGACGGCCTCGCCTCGGAGCGGGAGCAGATCGCCACGATCGGCCGGCTGCTCGGCGACGGCGACCAGGACGATCGCATCCGCGCCGACCTGGCCGAGGTCGAGCAGCGGGTGCGGACCTGGCACGCCGAGGTCGCCGACCCCACCGTCGACGTCATCCGCACCCAGGGCGCCGCGGCCGGTCAGGCCCGCATCAAGGCCGGCACCACGACCGCCTTCGACGCCGTGCGCTCGTCGATCGACGTGATGCAGGACGACATCAACGTGCTCCGCGCGCAGTCGGCCACCGCCGCCCGCGACGCCAGCTCGCAGATGGTCGCCATCCAGATCTCCGCCGCCGCCGTCATCATCGTGGCGGGCGTGGTGCTGATGCTGCTGCTCGACCGCCTCGTCGGGCGCCCGGTCACCGAGCTCGCCGACCAGGTGCGCAGCGTCGCGCAGGGCGACTACGACCGGCACATCGAGAGCCACGGCGCCCCCGAGCTGCGTAACCTCGCCCACGACGTGGACGGCATGCGGCGTCAGATCGCCGCCGAGCTGACCGAGGTCCGCGAGGCGCGCCAGCAGATCGAGTGGGTCAACGACCAGCTCAAGCTGCAGGCCGACGAGCTGACCCGGTCCAACCGTGACCTCGAGCAGTTCGCCTACGTCGCCTCGCACGACCTGCAGGAGCCGCTGCGCAAGGTGGCCAGCTTCTGCCAGCTCCTGCAGCGGAGGTACGCGGGCCAGCTCGACGACCGCGCCGACCAGTACATCGCCTTCGCGGTCGACGGTGCCCAGCGCATGCAGCGGCTGATCAACGACCTGCTGGCGTTCTCGCGCATCGGGCGGCTCACGTCCGGGTTCACCGACGTCGACCTCAACAAGGTCCTCGGCGAGGTGAAATCGCAGCTCGAGCCCCGGGCCGGCGACAACGCCGAGATCATCTGGGACGCCCTGCCGACGGTCGAGGGCGAGGAGCCGCTGCTGACGACGCTCTTCGTCAACCTGATCGGCAACTCGCTGAAGTTCAGCCGCCCCGACGTGCCGCCCGTCATCAAGGTGACCGGCGAGCTCGACGGCGAGGAGTGGCGCATCAACGTCCGGGACAACGGCATCGGCATCGAGGCCGAGTTCGCGGACAAGGTGTTCGTCATCTTCCAGCGGCTGCACGCCCGAGACGCCTACGAGGGCACGGGCATCGGACTCGCGATCGTCAAGAAGATCGTCGAATACCATGGCGGACGGATCTGGCTCGACCTCGACGTCGCCGAGGGCACCTCGATCTGGTTCACGCTGCCGGTGCTCGCGGGTGTTCCCGTGCAGGAGAAAGCGAAAGAGGTCACCACATCATGACCGCTGCCATACGGCCGGACGGAACGCCCATCGAGGTGCTGCTCGTCGAGGACGACCCGGGCGACGTGCTGATGACCCAGGAGGCGTTCGAGGAGCACAAGGTCCGTAACCGGCTGACGGTCGTGTCGGACGGTGCCGAGGCCCTCTCCTACCTGCGCCGCGAGGGTCAGTACGAGGGCTCCGTCCGTCCCGATCTGATCCTGCTCGACCTCAACCTGCCCCGCCGCGACGGCCGCGAGGTGCTGGAGGAGATCAAGAAGGACGACGAGCTCTGCCGCATCCCGGTGGTCGTGCTCACGACGTCCGCCGCCGACGAGGACATCCTCCGCAGCTACCAGCTCCACGCGAACGCCTACGTCACCAAGCCGGTCGACTTCGAGCGGTTCATCGCGGTCATCCGGCAGATCGACGAGTTCTTCGTCAGCGTCGTGAAGTTGCCGCCGCGTGCGTGACGACATGCTGGACCGGGTCGAGGCCCTGATCCGCGAGGTGGCGCAGACGATCGTCCTGCCCCGGTGGCGGCACCTGGGCACCGGCGAGGTGCACCAGAAGGGCCCCGGCGACCTGGTGACGATCGCCGACCAGGAGTCCGAGCGCGCCCTGACGGCCGGCCTCAAGGCGCTGCTGCCCGGCTCGACGGTGGTCGGCGAGGAGGCCGTCGCGGCGGACCCCGACGTGCTGCGGCGCACCGGCGACGCGGGCGCGGTGTGGATCGTGGACCCGGTCGACGGGACGAACAACTTCGCCGCCGGCAAGACGCCGTTCGCGGTGATGGTGGCGCTGCTCCAGGACGGCGAGCAGGTCGGCGCCTGGATCCTGGACGTGGTCAGCGACCGGATGGTCCGGGCCGAGGCCGGCAGCGGTGCCTTCGCGGACGGCGTGCGGATGAAGACGCGCGCCGACGCTCCGGCGGCTGCCGCCCTGACCGGCACGGTCTCACACAACCACTTCCCGGAGGACCTGCGCGACCGGGTCGCCGCGGGAGCCACGAAGTTCGCCGGGGTGAGCGCGGGACACCACTGCGCCGGCTACGAATATCCGGCGGTCGCCCTCGACGAGCAGCAGTTCGCGGTGTTCTGGCGGATCCTGCCCTGGGACCACGCGCCGGGCTCACTGATCGTGCGGGAAGCCGGGGGCACGGTGCTGCGGCTGGACGGGTCGCGTTACTCGCCCGCCGAGGACGGCCCGGGCCTGCTGGTCGCGCCGAACGACGACATCTGGCACACCGTCCGCGGCACTCTGTTGTCGTGACCGGGTCGTACCTCGATCGGCTCTTCGGGCTCGACGGCCGCACCGCGCTGGTGACCGGGGGCAGCTCCGGCATCGGCCGGGCGATGGCTGCTGCTCTGCGTGGCGCCGGTGCCTCGGTGATCCTCGTCGCGCGCCGGCCCGAGCCGTTGGCCGCCGTCTCGCGCGAGTTGTCCGCCTCCTTCCTGACCGCGGACCTGGCCGATCGTGCCGATGTGGCACGCGTGGCCGCCGAGGCGGGCACAGTGGACATTCTGGTCAACGCCGCCGCGGTGAATCTGCGGCCGCCGCTCGACGAGTTGACCACCGGCGACTGGGATCTGACGCTCGCCGCGAACCTGACGGCGCCGTTCCTGCTGGGACAGGCGTTCGGGCCGGCGATGGCGGCCCGGGGCTGGGGCCGGATCATCAACGTCGTCTCGCAGCAGGCTTTCCGGGCGTACGGGAACAGTGGTGCCTACGGCGCCGCGAAGGCCGGCCTCGTGGGGCTGACCCGCTCGCAGGCCGAAGCGTGGTCCGCGCGCGGCGTGACCAGCAATGCCGTCGCGCCGGGAGTCGTCCGCACCCCGTTGACCGAGGAGACCGTTTTCGCCCATCCCGGGCGTGCGGAATCTCACGCGCGCCGGGCGATGATCGGGCGCAACGGCCTGCCCGACGATTTCGCCGGAGTTGCGGTATATCTGGCGAGTGGCGCCGCCGCTGCTGTAACCGGCCAGACACTCTTCGTCGATGGTGGATATTCCGCGACGTGATCGACCTGCTTTCCCCACCGCCGGCACGGTAAAGTCACCGCGCTCACTTGGAGGAGGTAGATCGTGGCGGCGACGCTCCTGCACCGGCTGAAGCCTGTGCTCGCCCTGCTCACGGCGGCGGTCGTGCTGCTGGTGGCGGCTCCGGCCGCGCACGCGGACCCCGAGGACGAGGGTGGCACCAAGGCGCTGCGCACCGCGCTGACGTCCGCCTCCAAGGGCTACACCCAGGCCAAACAGAAACTCGCCGCGTCCAAGAAGCGCCAGACCCAGCTGAAGGCCAAGCAGGTGGCGGCCGAGAAGAAGGAAGCGGAGCTGCACGACCGGGTGCAGGCGATCGCCGGTCGGTCCTACATGCAGGGCCGCTTCAGCACCGTGTCGCTGCTGCTCAACAGCAGCTCGCCCGACGGCTTCATGGAGCGCTCGCTGCGCCTCGACCAGCTGGCCCAGATCGACGGCCAGGTACTCAAGACCTACAGCGAGGCCGCGACCACCGCCGAGAAGGCCACCAAGGCCATCGAGGTGGAGATCAAGGAGCAGCAGAAGCAGGTCACGGTCATGGCCAAGAAGAAGGAGCAGGCCGAGGCCGCCCTGGCCGCGGTCGGCGGCGTGACCTCCGCGGGCTTCTCGACCTCCGGCGGCTCCTCGGCCAAGCCCGCTCCCCGCAACTCCGACGGCTCGTGGCCGAAGGAGGGCTGCACGGTCAACGACCCGACGTCGTCCGGGTGCATCACGCCGCGCACGCTCAACGCCTATCAGCAGGCGCGGGCGGCCGGCTTCCAGCGCTACACCGTCTGCTTCAGCGAGCGGGCGTCGGGCGAGCACCCGCTGGGCCGGGCCTGCGACTTCTCCGCGGCGTCCGGCGGCTTCGAGGACGTCGCCGCCAGCGGGGGCGACAAGACGTACGGCGACAACCTGGCCGCCTACTTCGTCAAGAACGCCGACCGCCTCGGCGTGATGTACGTGATCTGGTACCGCGAGATCTGGATGCCCAGCACCGGCTGGCGCTCCTACAGTCCGTCCGGCGGCCCGTCCGTGGTGCACACCAATCACGTGCACCTCTCGATGGAGTAGTCACCAGCGGACTCACAGGTGATCACCGGTACCATTCCGCCGATGGAGTCCCCGCGATCCCTTCCGACCGGTCTCGCCACCGCGCTGGTCTTCGTCGCCAGCGGCGCCGCACTGGTGCTGGAGATCGTCGCGTTGCGCCTCGTCGGCCCGTACGTCGGGGTCACTCTGCAGGTGAGCAGCTCGGTGATCGGCGTCTCGCTGGCCGCGATCGCGTACGGCACCTGGCTCGGCGGGCGCCTGGCGGACAAGCTCGACCCCCGCCGCCTTCTCGCCCCGGCCCTGTTGCTGGCGGCCATCGCCACCGCGGTGACGCTGCCGCTGGTGCGCTGGGGCGGCGAGCTGTTGCGGGGCGGAGCGGCTCCGGCCGTGCTGCTGCTCGCCGCGCTCGCGGTGTTCGTCCCGATGCTCCTGCTCTCCACGATCACACCGCTGACCGTGAAGCTGCAGCTCAGCGATCTGAGCCGGACCGGTGCCGTGGTCGGCCGGCTGTCCAGCGTCGGCACGCTCGGCGGCATCACGGCCACCCTCGGCACCGGCTTCATCTTCGTGGCGGCCATGCCCAGCAGCTGGATCGTCCTGACCACGGCCGGGCTGCTCGCGGTCGCCGGCTTCGCCCTCGGCTGGTACCTGCAGCGCAGCCCCGGCGTCACCCCGGAGGGCAAACCCCGGACGCGGGCGGTGCTCGCCACGATCGGGCTGGTCGGAGCGGGCCTGGGTGCCTCCGCGCCGACGCCGTGCGACGTCGAGACCGCGTACCACTGCGCACGGGTCGACGCCGATCCACAGGTGGCAGGCGGCCGCACCCTGCTGCTCAACTCGGCGCGCCACTCGTACGTCGACCTGAACGACCCCACGCACCTCGAGTTCGCGTACGTGCAGTGGCTCGGAGCCCTGGTCGACACCCAGAAGACCAGCGGCGCCCCGCTCGACGCCCTGCACCTGGGCGGCGGCGGCTTCACCGTGCCGCAGTACATCGCGACCATGCGCCCCGGCAGCGACCAGCTGGTTCTGGAGCTGGACGGCGGCCTGGTCGACCTCGACAAGCAGGAGCTGGGCCTGCGAACGGGCCCGCAGCTGCGCGTCCGCGTGGGGGACGCGCGCGTGGGCCTCGCCGAGCAGGCCGACGCCGCGTACGACTTCGTGGTGGGCGACGCGTTCGGCCACCTCGTGGTCCCGTGGCACCTCGCCACCCGCGAGATGGCCGCCGACATCGCCCGGGTCCTGCGCCCCGGCGGCGTGTACGCCCAGAACGTCATCGACTATCCGCCGAACCGCTTCATCAGGGCGGAGCTCGCCACGGTCGCCGACGTCTTCCCGCACGTCGCCCTGATCGCGCCGAAGGAGGCGCTGGCGGGCGAGACCGGGTCGAACTTCGTCATCGTGGCGGCCACGCAGCCGTTGCCGCTGGACGAGATCCGGCTGCACCTCGACCTGGTCGACGAGCCGGTCGAACTGGTGTCCGGAGAGGCGCTGGACGCCTTCGTCGACGACGCGCGGGTGCTGACCGACGACTACGCGCCGGTGGACCAGTTGCTCGCGGGCTGATCGTCGCTGTTTGCGGGAAGCCGCCTGGCGCGGCTTTCTCTCGCGTAACAATCAGCACATGGGGTGGCTGGCGACGGGCAGGCGGGGAAGCCTCATCGGCGGCAGGTACCGCCTCGTCGAACGGCTGGGCACCGGCGGCATGTCCGAGGTCTGGCGCGGGCACGACGAGGTGCTGGGCCGCGAGGTGGCGGTCAAACTGCTGGCGCCGCGGCATGCGGACGACTTCCGCTTCCGGGCCCGGCTGCGGCAGGAGGCGGTGGCAGCCGCCCGGCTGTGCCACCCGCACGTCACCGGGGTCTTCGACTTCGGCGCCTTCCCCTACGTGGTCATGGAGCTCAACGACGGCGAAGCGGTGGCCGACCGGCTGCGCCGCGACGGGCCGTTGCCGTGGCGAACCGCCGTCACCGCGGCCGCCGAGGTCGCCTCCGCCCTGGCCGCGGCCCATGCGCGTGGCATCGTGCACCGTGACGTCACGCCGGCCAACGTCATGCTCACCGGGGCCGGCGCCAAGATCGTCGACTTCGGCATCTCGGCCGTGAGCGGCCAGCGCGACGCCGCGCCCGACGGCAGCCTGCTGGGCACGCCCGCCTATCTGGCCCCTGAACGGCTCAGCGGGGGCCCGGTGGCGCCACCCGCCGACGTCTACGCGCTCGGGCTCCTGCTCTACCGCATGCTCACCGGTGGCTTCCCGTGGCCCGCGGACAGCACCACCGAGGCCTTGCGCGCCCATCTGTACGCCGACCCGGCGCCCCTCCCGCCGCTGCCCGGCCTGCCGCCCGAGGTGGCCGAGCTGTGCCTGCGCTGCCTCGCCAAACAGCCGGAGAACCGGCCCGGAGCCGAGGAAGTCGCCACGGAGCTGGCCCACTTCGTCGGGCTGCAGCCGGTCATCCCGGCCGCGGCCGAGCCCGCCCGCCCGGCCGTACGGGTGGCAGTGCGCCCGCGCCAACGTCCCGCGCTCTGGCTCCGCGTGAGCCTGCGCCTCGGGCGGACGCTGCGGCTGGGAGTGCCGCGTCCCCTCGGCGGCGGGCTCTTCGCGGTGACCGGCCGGCGCGGCTCGTTGTCGGGGCTCTCGGACCTCATCGTGTCCCGGCGGCATCGCGTGCACGCCGCCGCGGCCACGGTCGTCCTGATCGCGGCGCTGGGGCTGATCTGGACCTCCACCCGCGAACCGGTCGACGTCGCCACCGCCCAGGCCGCCTCCGCGGGCGCCGCGCCTGTCCCGCACGGCACGGGCTGCAAGGTGCGCTACCGCGTCCAGCGCGACTCCGGCACCGACTTCGGCGCACAACTGACCGTCATCAACACCGGCGAGCACACCTTGTCGGAGTGGCGCCTGGTCTTCAGCTTCGCGGGCGGTCAGCGGCTGACCGACGCCCCCAAGCGGCTGTCCCAGCAGGGCCGCCGGCTGGTGCTCCGGGCGAAGAAGGGTGCGGCTCTGCGCCCGGGCCGGTCGGCGAGCGTGTCCCTCAGCGCGAGCTACCGGGCGTCGAACCCGCTGCCGGTGACCTTCTCGCTGAACGGGCACGAATGTCAGGCGGAGATCCTCGGTGCGGTGGCCGCTCCCGAGGTCGCCGAGCCCTCCCGCGACCGGCCGTCGCGTTCCGTCCGCGCGCCGCAGCGTAAGGAGTCCCCGCGCCCGCCGGCCCCGTCCCTGCCCTCGAACGAGCCGTCGCCGGAAGTCAGCTCGCCGCCGCCTTCCTCCGGATCGCCGGTGCCCCGCTCCCACGCCGACGGCTTCTCCACCTCGATCTGAGAGTCCGCCCGGATCAGGCCCTCCCGCGCCGGGTGGTCATTCCTTGGTGACC
>NZ_JAUQWH010000150.1 GCF_030757795.1 Actinoplanes oryzae | reverse complement strand
CGCCTCGGCTGGACCGGGCACGACACGACTTGAACCACGCCGGTAAGCCCGGAGAAGCCGGGAACTGCAGCGTCCAAGCAGCACAACGTTCATCGTCAGGCGTACTGGCGGCAGCTGGATCGCATGCTGTCGTTCCGGTCGCCTCACCTCGCGCATGGCAGGCATCGGTTTGTACTTGTGCCGCCTGCGCGGGTACGGCTCCGGCCTGGACATCACCGCGATGCGCTAACTGGCTTCCCGAGTCAAGGTGTCCTGACAAAAACTCAGCCAAGGACGTCGCACACCAGATTGTCCGGCTCCTTGGAAACGAGACGCATGGCCTCCGCCGGGAGCACGGTGTCTTCGTCGATGTGAGCACACCAAATCTGCTCAGGGTCTAACTTCGTGTCGCTCAAATCCGCTCCACGCAGATTGGCGCCGCTCAGATTCGCGCCGCGTAGATCCGCACGGACCAGATCCGCGTGGCTCAGATCTGCGACACTCAAGATTGCGCCGCGCAGATCCGCGTCGATCAAGTCTGCGTCGGACAAAGAAGCATGTCCCAGGCGCGCACGGCTAAGGTCGGTTTCGGACAGAGAGATGCCGAAAAAGGCGCTACCGTCGTAGTCCGGATTGCGGCGCACAAGCACGGTCAGGGACGCCTGAATGTCCACAGGCCGGGGGGTTGAGTCTCCTGTGAATGACCCGTCGTCCGCGCGACGGGAGGGAGAGTGGACACGGACAAAAGCGCTGAGGATATCCACTACTGCCGGTTGGTCACCTACAGAGTCACGCATGAGGCGTTCCAAGGCGTGGATCGCGCCCAGCCTGACATCGATCTTCTCCGGACCGGCTTGGCCGAGTTGCTCGACGGCCTTGGTGAACCGTTCGGTGATCTGCCCCTGCAAGGCCAGTTGCTGCTGTTCACGGTTGTAGTTATTCGTCACGATGAGCCCTGCACCGACTGCAAGCACCGACAGAATGCTGGCTACCGCGGTCGCCCTTTGCCACGGATCGGCCCGCACATCGACCTGGCCCACCGTAGTCAGCTCCACCCGGGCCGTCGCACCCCGAGGTGCACGCGGTCGCCGCATTACTACCTGAGGCGGAGCGGCTCCCATCGGTGTCCGACCGCGGCGCCGGCGGCTGGCCGTCGCGGTAGGTGAAGAAGCTGACGAACCTGTTCTCCATGCAGTACGGACGGCGGCAAGGCGTTTCGGTAAGGTCGGCACGCTTCCTATTGCACCCGATGACTTCCACCTTGGTCACCCACGAGGAGGACGCCGGGGTTCGTCGAAGATCAATGAGTACCGCGTGTCGGCTACCGCAATTGCGCTGGTCACCGAAGCGGAGACTCAGTGATGCTCCCAAACACGCAGCGACTACCAGCAATCCATTCCTGACTTGGAGACCACAAGGTTGAGAATCGAAGCTCAGCTTCCTGCGTAGTGGAGGACCTCGGCCAGCAGGCGGCTGGTTGCCTCGCCGCGCAGGGCGTAGTACACGTTGCGGCCTCGGCGTTCGCGGCGGATCAGGCGGGCGTCGAGGAGGAAGCGGAGGTGGTGGGCGACGGCTGTCGGGTCGGCGTCGATCTCGGCGGTGAGGGCGGCCGGCGTCAGTTCGCCGTGGTCGCGCAGCAGGATGAGGATGTGGAGGCGGTGTTCGTAGGCCATGCCGCGCAGGACCGCCACCGCCCGCGAGAGGTCCGGCGCCGTCACGAGGCGACCCGGCGGGCCAGTGCTGACAGCAGGAGGATGCCTGTCGCGGCGAGGGTGATGCTTGCGCCCGCGGCGACGTTCCATTGGCTCGACGCCCACAGACCGGCCAGCCCCGACGCCACCCCGAACGTGACCGCCAGCCCCGTGACCACCTGCAGCCGCGTCGACCAGAGCCGGGCCGCCGCTGCGGGGGCCACGATCAGGGCCAGGGCGAGGATCGTGCCGACGGCCGGGACCACGGTCACGACCACCACCTCGATCGTCAGCAAGAGCAGCAGGTCCCAGCCGCCCGTCGCATAGCCCGCGGCCCGGGCGCCCGTACGGTCGAAGCCGACGAAGAGCAGCGGCCGCGCGAAGACAGTCAGCACCCCGGCGATCAGGACCAGGACCGTGGCGGTGACGATCAGGTCGGATGGGGAGACGGTCAGGATCGAGCCGACCAGGAACGAGGACAGGTCCCGGCTGAAGCCGCTCTGCGTGGCGACCAGACCGGCTCCGAGCGCGAACCCGCCCGACACCATGACGCCGGTGGCCGCGGCGGCGTTCTGGCCGCGGGCCCGGCTCAGCGCGGCCACGGCGCAAGCCACGATCGCACCCGCCACGATGCCGCCGGCGTAGATGTTCACGCCGATGATCGATGCGGCCACGACGCCGGGGAAGGACGCGTGGGTCAGGGCGAGCGTGAAGAAGGACAGCCGGCGCAGCACCACCTGCACCCCGATCAGGCCGGCCAGCGCCCCGACGAGGATCACTTCGGCGGTGGCCCGGTGCAGCGCGTCATCCCACCAGTGCACGTGACGGGCCCTTCAGGAAGGAAAGGAGCAGCAGCACCACGTAGCCGGCCACGAGCAGCAGCACGACCGCGGACGCGCTGGTCAGCGAGATGCCGTAGTCGATCGATGCGGTCCAGCTCAGCCACAGGCCGCCGTACCCGGAAAGCAGGATCAACGCCGTTCCCACCGCGGCCATCACGGGGAGCCGGGCCGTGACCATGCGGGCGGCCGCCGCCGGGACGATCAGCAGGGCCACGACGAGGATCGTGCCGACCGCGCGGACCGCGGCGACCACGACGAGCGCGACCATGACGTTCAGCCAGAGGTCCAGCCAGGCGATCCGATAGCCGGCCGCGGCCGCGCCCGCCGGGTCGAACGTGCGGAAGATCATGGCTCGCGCCCCGATCGTCAGCAGGCCCAGGATGACCACGGCGAGGACCGCCGTCTCGGCGAGCTGCTGTGGCGTGACGGTCAGCAGGCGTCCGAAGAGGAAGGACGTCAGATCCGAGGTGTACGAGGACCGGCGCGACACGAGCACGACCCCGAGCGAGAACATCGCCGTCAGCACCACGGCCGTCGACGCGTCGTCGGAGATGCGGCCGCCCCGGGTCAGCAGGGTCAGGACCACCGCGGTGACCAGCGCGGCGACCAGGGCGCCCACGAAGAGGCCCTCGAGGCCGCCCGCCACGAAGCCGATGACCACGCCGGGGAAGACCGTGTGGGTCAGCGCGTCGGAGACGAACGACAGCTTGCGCAGGAACACGAACACGCTGACCGGGCCGCAGATCAGCGCCAGCAGCGCCAGCTCGGCGAGGGCCCGGGCCATGAACGGGGCCTGGAACGGTTCGATCACGGGTCGACCAGCACAGTCCGGCCGTCCGCCAGGTCGATGGCGTGTCCGCCGTACGCGAGTCTCAGGTTGTCGGAGGTGAGCGTCGTGTCCGGGGGCCCGGCGGCCCACTGCCGGCCGTTGACGAGGCAGACGATGTCGGCGAGGTCGCGCGCGACGGTGAGGTCGTGGGTGCTGAGCACGAGGGCGGTGCCCGCGGCGGTCAGCTCGCGCAGCACTCGGACGATGGCTTCCTGGCTCACCACGTCCACGCCGTTGAAGGGCTCGTCGAGCAGCAGCAGCTTCGGCTCCGCCGCGATGGCCCGGGCGAGCAGCACCCGCTGGCGCTGGCCTCCGGAGAGCGTGCCGAAGTGCTTCCCGGACCGGTCGGCCAGGCCCACCAGATCCAATGCCTCGCGTACGGCCCGGCGGTCGGCCGCGCGAGCGGGACGCCACCAGCCGATCCTGCGGTAGCGCCCCATCATCACGACCTGCGCGGCCGTCACCGGGAAGTCGGTGTCGAGCGCGTCGGTCTGCGGCACATAGCCGACCTGGTCACGGGCCGCGGCGGGCGCGCGGTCGAGCACGGTCGCCGTGCCGCCGAGCACCGGGACCAGCCCCAGCAGCGATTTGATCAGCGTCGACTTGCCGGCGCCGTTCGGGCCGACCAGGGCCAGCCGCTGACCCGCCGCCAGCGTGAGGTCGACGCCGGTGAGCACCGGACGGCCGTGGTAGCCGACGCTCACCCCCGTGTAGCCGATCACGGTCAGCCCGCCAGCGCGGACGTGATGACCTCGGTGTTGTGCTGCTCGGCCGCCAGATAGGAGCCGTCGGGGCCGAGGCTGTCACCGAACAGGGCGTCCTCGCCGGAGACCACCTTGACCCCCGCCTGCTTGGCGATGGCCTCCGCGCTCTTGGCGGGCAGCGAGCTCTCCGTGAAGATCGCCTTGGTGCCGGTGGCCTTGATCTTCGCGACCAGGTCGGTGAGCTGCTGCGCGGAGAGCTCGGCGGAGGTGTCGAGGCTGGGGATCACCGAGCCGACGAACTCGATGTCGTAGCGCGCGACGTAGTAGCCGAACGCGTCGTGGTTGGTGACCAGCTTGCGCTGCGCCGCCGGGATCTTGGCGAAGGCGGCCTCGTTGTCGGCGTCGAGCTTGTCGAGCTGCGTCGAGTACGACGTCAGGTTCTGCGCGAACGCCGACGCCTGCGCGGGCTCGGCCGCGGCCAGCGCCTTCTCGATGTTCGTCACCATGATCTTGGCGTTGCGCGGATCGTGCCAGATGTGCGGATCGTGCTCCTCGCCCTCGTGCTCCTCGCCCTCGTGCTCCTCGTGCCCCTCGAGCAGGGTCACGCCCTGGCTCGAATCCACCACGGTGCCCGAGAAGCCGGCCGACGAGATGGTCTGGTCGAGCCACTCCTCCAGCCCGACGCCGTTCTTCACGACGACCTTGGCCTGCGAGATGGCCTGGAGGTCGGCCGGGGTGGGCTCGTAGTCGTGCGGGTCGACGTTCGGCTTGATGATCTGGGTCACCGCGACGCCGTCGCCGCCGATGGCCCGCACGAAGTCGGCGACCTCGGGGGTCGTCGCCACCACCGCCAGCTTGGATCCTGCATCCGCCCCGGCCTCGTCCGCAGTTGAGCCGCAGGCCGAGAGAAGGGAGGCCGCTACGACAACGGCGAGAGCACGCTTGACTGGAATCACGATTACCACTCCGATCCTGAGGGCCGTAACGGTAATCGTTTTCAAATTTTATCGTCTAATCGCGAGATGACGATGTGTTCACGTACGGACCGCCGCCAGCGCCGCGTGCCGTCCGCACCGCCACACCACGCCCGCCTCCGCGAAGCCCGCCCGCCGCGCCGCCGCGGCATGCCAGCCCGCGGACGCCACGAACTCAGCGGGCGATTTGTCCCGGAAGGTGGCGGCCCTCTGGTGCAGCAGAGCCTCCAGGCCCTCCAGATTCGCCCACCACTGAGCCCAGGCCAGCTCCGCGGCCGCCTCGTCCGGGCCGGGTTCCAGCGCACCCATCAGCCCGGGCAGCCCGTCGTCGGGCATGAGATCCGCCACAACCAGTACGCCACCCGGAGCAAGCGCCCGCCACGCCGTCGCATAGGCGCCGGCCGCCTGCTCGGGCGTCAGGTAGTGCACGGTCATGACGGCCGTGATGAGGTCGTACCCGCCCGGCGAGGGCCACGGGTCGGACGTTAGGTCGGCCTCGACCACGGTGACGTTCGAGGGGACGCCGGCCCGGGCCATCGCGAGCAGGACGGGGTCGATGTCGAGCAGCGTGACGGCGGCGGCGGGCCAGCGCCGGGCCATCCGCTCGGCCAGCACCCCGGGGCCGCCGCCGAGGTCGAGCACGCGCCGCGGCGGCCCACCGGCGGCAGCCTCGGCCGCGACGTGCACCGTCCGCTCCAGCTCGGCGAGGCCGGGCACGAACCCGCCCATCACCGTTTCCCAGGAGTCGCGCCACAGAGCGGTGTTCACGAGATCACACGATAACGGAAACCATTACCGTTCGAGCGCGGAGAGCACGGTGAGGAGCCGGTCGATCTCCTCGGCGGTGTTGTAGACGTGCACGCTGACCCGTACCGACGAGGTTTTCTCGCCCTGATCGCCCTGGCAGTGACCGTCCGCGCGGACCATCAGCCCGTCGCCGGCGAGGATGAAGCCCAGGTCGTTGGAGCCGATCTCGCGGTGCCGGAAGGTCACGATCCCCTCCCGGCGCTGCACCCGCGATCCGGGCGCGAGGCTCGACTGACAGCCCAGCACCTCATAGCTGGGCAGCCGCTGCAGCCCGTCGGTCAGCCGCACCCCGAGCGCCTTGTTCCAGGCGGCGATCCGCTCCTGCCCGGCCGCCTCGAGCCAGTCGAGCGCGGCGACCAGGCTGATGATGCCGCTGGTGTTCGGCGAGCCGGCCCAGCCGCCCGGGGCGAAGACCGGGCCGCGCCGGTTGCGCGCCCAGACCGCCCCGACACCCGGCAACGCCATCGTCTTGTGCCCGGAGAAGACGGCGAAGTCCACGTCCAGGGCTGCGACATCCACGGGTACGTGCCCCGCGCTCTGCGCCGCGTCCAGGCAGATCGGGATGTCGGGGCCGACGGCCGTACGCATGCGGTGGATGTTCATGTCGTTGCCGTAGACGTGGTGCACGTGCGTGGCGGCAATCAGCCGCGTCCGCTCGGTGACCAGCTCCCCCAGCCGCCGGTAGTCGTAGTCGTGCGCCGCGTCATAGGGCATCGGCACGATCCGGACGTCGCCCGCCAGCGCGGCGGCCTCCCGCCACGGCTCGATGTTGGCCGCGTGGTCCGCGAACGGCACGATGATCTCGTCGCCGTCCTTCAGCTGCGGTGCCAGCCAGTCCCGCGCGATCGTGCGCAACCCCTCGGTGGTCCCGCTCACGAAGTGCACGCCGGACCGGGCGGGCTCCGGATCGCCCAGGAAGCGGCGCACCCGGTCGCGGGCCTGCTCGATGCGGGCGGTGGTCCGGTTCGCCCACGGGTACGTGCCCCGGGCCGCATTCGCGTTGCCAGTGGTCAGATAGGTGTGCACCGCGTCGAGCACGGCACGCGGCTTCTGCGACGTGGCGGCACTGTCCAGATAGGCCACGTCCGGATTGGCGGTGATCAGGGGGAACTCGTCCCGCAGCCCGGCCAGGTCGACCATGTCAGTCCCGGACCAGCTCGGCGCCGGCGTCCCGCCACGCGATCACGCCGCCGTCCAGCGAGTGCACGTCCGGGTGGCCCATCCGGGTGAGCAGCGCCGCGTACTTCGCCGATTTCTCACCCACCGGGCACACGAGCAGCACCGGCTGCCGGCGGCTGAAGGGCAGGCCACCCTGCAGCAGGTCGGCGAAGAGCTCGTCGACGATGTTGATCGAGCCGTCGATGTGCAGGGCCTGGTAGGCGTACGGGCTGCGCAGGTCGACCACGAGCCCGCGCTTGCCGGCCACCCAGCGCTCGGCCTCCGCGACGCCGAGGGTCTTCGCCTCCGCCGCGTCGACCGTTCGCACGTCGTGGGCCCGCGGTGGCCGGTTGAAGAGCTGCGGCCGCCGGTCGCGCAGATAGCTGATGTAGCTCTCGACCCGGTCGCAGACGATGAAGACCGCCGTCTTCCGCTCGGTCAGCTCCGCGTCGATCCGTTGTAGATGCCGGACCGCACCCTGGTACGCGCCCCCGCCCGTCGGCCCGGCCAGCGTGCCGCAGCGGCGCACGAGCGTCAGCAGCCCGTCGATCGCGTCGTCGGCGCTGATCGTCTCGATGGTGTCGTAGCTCTCCGGGTCGAACAGGCCGACCGCGTGCGCCTCGTCGATCGTGCGGATGCCCGGGATGAAGTCGGACTTGTGCGCGACGAGACCCACCACGCGTACGTCCGGATTGTGCTGCCGCAGCGCCCGCGCGACCCCGGTGGACGAGCCCGCCGTCCCCACGCAGGCGATGAAGTAGTCGGGCGCCTGCCCGTCCAGGTCCTTCACGATCTCCGGCCCGGTCCCGTGCAGGTGGGCGTCGACGTTGAGGTCGTTGAAGTACTGGTCGGTGTGCGCGTAGCCGCCGTCGCCCAGCTGCTGGTACATCCGGGTCAGCGGGTCCTCGGTGTTCGTCGGGTCGAGACACTCGGCCTGCCCGGGCAGCTCCTCGATGTCGGCGCCGAGCAGCAGGAGCAGGTCCTTGATCTCGGGGACCTTCATCCGGTTGGTGACGCTGCGGAACGGCAGGCCGTGCATGCCGGCCAGCACGGCGAGCGCCTTCGCGGTGTTGCCGCTCGACAGCTCGACGACCGTTCCCCCCTGGGCGAGCAGGGGCCGCAGCATGTTCCACGCGGCACGGTCCTTGAGGGAGCCGAAGGGGTTGAGCAGCTCCATCTTCGCGTAGAGGTCGATGTGGCGCAGGCCGTGCACGGCCGGATCGATGCGCACCAGCGGGGTGTTGCCGATGGCGTCGGTCATGGCGTCGAATCTCATGCTGCCTCCCGGTGCAGGGGCCAGTACTGGTCGTCGAGGCACCATTGCCATGCGTCGTCGGTGCGGTAGAGCGCTACCTTGCGTGCGATCGGCTGCCGGAGCGCCTCCGTAGCGCCGAAATCCATGAAGTAACCGGCCGTGTTGACGAAGGCGAGCAGGTCGCCGGCCCGGGGACGGCCGGGGAGGAAGACCTTGCGCCGCGTGATCAGATCCGATTCGAGACAGAGGCTGCCGAAGAGGTACGCGCCCTCGACCGGCCCCTCCCGCTGCGGCAGCGCGACGGGGTCCATGAGCACGCCGTGGTTCTCGGTGCTCACGTCGCCGGCGTTGCAGTCCAGCCGCACGATCAGGCCGGCGGGGTCGTCGCGCACCTCGAGCACCCTGGCCAGCACCAGCCCGCACTGGTCGAGCAGCGCGCGCCCCGGCTCGACGTGCAGGTCGACCATGCTGTCCAGCAGCAGCTCACCCAGGGGACGCCCGAGGCCCGGCGCGGGGGTCCGCAACAGCTGATCCAGGTACGCGGGCCCGGTGACCTTGCGATACGCCGGGTAGAGCCCCAGCGACCCGCCGACCGTCCCGCCCTCGTTGCGCAGCCCGTAGCCGTGCCCGTTCCAGGTCAGCGGCTCCCGGCGCCCGAGCACCGCCTCCGTCAGCGCCGACGTGTACGCGTCCCACTCCCCCTCGTCGGCGAGATAGCTCACCCCGAACCCGCCGCCGGCGTCGATGGCCCACGGCCGCAGCCCCCGCCGGCGACAGGTCTCCAGCGCGGTCAGGCAGCCCTCCAGCGCCACGGCCTTCTCGGGCAGGGCAGTCGTGTCCAGGTGGAAACCGACGCCCACCGGCTCGAGGACGCCCGCGTACTTTCCGACGAGATCGAGAATGGGTTCGAGCCCGTCCGGCGGGACCCCGAAACGGCTGCGCCGGCTTGCCATCCGTACGCCCGGGGCAGCGAATTCCGACAATCGCAACAGGATCCGCACCGGGGGCAGCCCGCGGTCGCGCACGAGATCGCCGAGCTCGGCGACTTCGGCGGCCGAATCGACGTGCACCAGCACCGAAGTGCGCGCACACAACCAGAGGAATGCCCTGTTCTTGGGCCCGGTCGCGATGATGCGATCGGGGGTGAATCCGGCGCCCAGCGCATGTTGCAGCTCACCGAGCGAGGCGACGTCGATCCCGGCGTCCCCGGCGGCCAGCTCCCGGACCAGGGCGCTGGACCTGTTGGCCTTGTGGGCGAAGTAGATCCGCCCGCCCAGCCGGTGCTGCGCGTGCACCGCCCGGAACGCCGCGACGTTGCGGCCGGCCTGCTCGGGAAGAACGACGTCGAGCGGAGATCCCAGAGCCTCGACCAGACGGCCGAGCAGTGCCGTTTCGCCGAGCAGTGAATGCACGAACTCATTGATCCGAGGAGACAAGGACAGCGTCAAATGCAACTCCCCACCGAGAGCAGCTTTCTTTTCACGCTAACCGATGGCGGGGCGCCCGCCAACCGCGGCGCAACGCCGATGACCCACATAGCCGCATGCGCATGTATCCCGGATACGAGTCAAGAGAACTGTCAATTAATTCCCCCTCACATTGACAGCCTGATCCGCGCCTTGCCTTTTGGGAGAGCCGCCACCTCGGCTGTCACGCCGTACACCGCGCGGATGCGCTCCGGGGTCAGCACCCCGGCCGGCGTCCCCGCCGCCACGACCCGGCCGGCCTCCAGCAGCACCACCAGGTCGCAGTACTGTCCCGCGAGCTCCAGCTCGTGCAGCGCCGCCACCACCGTGACGGGCGACCGCGCGAGATCGTGCAGCAGCTCGAACCGGTGCCGGATGTCCAGATGGTTCGTCGGCTCGTCGAGCAGCAGCACGTCCGGCTCCTGCACCAGCGCCCGCGCGATGCTCACCCGCTGCCGCTCCCCGCCCGACAGCGACGCCCACCGCCGCTGCTCCCACCCGCCGAGCCCGGCGGCGACCAGGGCCGCGGCCGCCTTCGCCGCGTCGGCCGCGCTCGCCGGCGCCAGCAGCGACCGGTGCGGGATCCGCCCCAGCAGCAGCACGTCGAGCACGCTCATGTCGGCGTCGTCCGGGGTGTGCTGCCCGACCACGGCAACGCGCCGCGCCACCTGCCGCGCCGGCAGCGCCGCCCGGTCCGTACCGTCGAGAAGCACCCGGCCCGCGTCCGGCCGGTCCAGTCCCGCGAGCACGCGCAGCAGGCTCGACTTGCCGGAGCCGTTGGGCCCCAGGAGGCCGACGAAGGAGCCGCCGGGCGCTTCCAGCGTCGTCTCGCGGAGGATCCGCCGGCTGACTCTGTCGGCTTGCACCCTCACGACGCGGCCTCCCTCCTGAACAACAGCGCGAAAGCCGGTACGCCGAGCAGCGCGGTCACCACTCCGACCGGCAGCTCCTGGGGCGCGAAGACCGTACGAGCGGCCGTGTCCGCCCAGATCAGCAGCGTCGCCCCGGCGATCGCGCACGCCGGCAGCAGCACCCGGTGCCGGGACCCGGCCATCCGGCGTACGGCGTGCGGAACGGTCAGCCCGACGAACCCGATCGCGCCGCTCGCCGCCACGAGCACCGCGGTCAGCAGCGCCGTCACCGTGAACAGCAACGCCCGGACGCGCGCCGGTGCGAACCCCAGCGTCTGGGCCACGTCGGCGCCGAACGAGAACGCGTCCAGGGCCGGAGCGGCAGCCCAGCAGATCAGGAGCGCGATGCCCGCGGCGGCCGTACACAGGAGAACGGCCGGCCACGACGCCGCCGCAAGCGAGCCGAGCAGCCAGAACAGCACGGTGCGAGTGCTGTCCGGCGACCCGGCGGCCACCACGGTGAGGCTGGTCAGCGCCGCGAAGAGCTGCCCGGTGGCGACGCCCGCCAGCAGGATCCGCGCCGGCCGGGTCCACCCGCGACCGGCGAGCAGCAGGGCCACCACGAAGGCGACCATGCTGCCCGCGAGCGCCCCGCCGGAGAGCGCGGCCGCGCCGGCGCCCAGGCCGAGGACCAGCACACACACCGCCCCGGTCGAGGCCCCGGCCGAGATGCCGAGCAGGTAGGGATCGGCGAGCGCGTTCCGCGTCAGCGCCTGGAGCACCGCGCCGCACACGGCCAGACCGGCACCCACCAACCCCGCCAGCAGTACGCGCGGCAGGCGCAGGTCCCACACGATGCTGTCCTGCAACAAGGGCAGCGGCCGGACGGGCAGTCCCGCGTGCGCCGCCACGGTTCGCAGCACGGCGGCGACCGAGAGATCAGCGACCCCGATCGCCACCGCCGCCGCGACACTGAGCCCGAGAAGCCCGACACCGATACCGAGAATGAGCCCGCTACGACTGCGGTTCGTCATCGGCTCGACCGGCTCATGACCGCTCGTCACCGGCTGGCGCTCGCGCTTGGTCATGGTCCTCTCCGGACCGCCACGGCGAGTCACCGGCGCGCGAACACGACATAGTCGTCGAGGTACTGCCAGACGGTTCCCACCTCGGCGAAGCCGGCCGCCCGCAGCGCCGCCAGATGGAACTCGAGCGGCGCCAACGGCTGCGGCGGCCGATCCGCGAACCGCCGCTCCCGCTCCGGGACCAGTCCAGCGATCTCGGGATGCCGGGCCGCCTCGGCGTACCAGGCGGCATAGTCCCGCGCCCCGCCCGCGAACGCCGCCGCCTGAGTCAGCGCGTCATGCCGCGCCGACAGGTCCCGCAACGCCGGCGACGAGTCGTCGAAGCGGAGATGATCCGCGTTCAGCAGCACCCCACCGGCCGGCAACAACTCGGCCGCCGCCCGATAGACCTCCAGCAGCTCCCCCGGCGACAACCAGTGCAGCGCCGTGGAACTCAGCACCGCGTCGACCGGCCCGACCACGCCGCCCCACCCCGGCGCCACCAGATCAAGATCACAAACCCGGGCCCGATCCCCGTACGCCCCTAGCACACCCCGCGCGATCCGCAACAGCACCGGGTCGTAGTCGACAGCAACGGCCGTGGCCTCGGAAAACGTCGACAGCACCCGCTCCGAGATCGCCCCCGGTCCGCACGCCAGGTCCAGCACCCGAAACCCGTCGCCCAGCCGCGCCCGCACCACGTCGAGCATCACCTCGAACCGGTTCTCCCGGTACGCCACGTAGGCCGCCTGCTGCTCGTCCCAGAGCCGCAGCAGCCGGCGCGCCTCGGCATCGCTGAGCTCCTGAGCGTCCGCGATCGTTCGCCCATCGCTCGTCGGCTCTTCCGTCACCACGGCCGGCTTCCCGCTTCCCGGCCGCCCCGCGCTCATCGGTTCAGCTCCCGCAGCCCGGCGCTGACCTGCTCCACCGCGGCGACACTCCTGACCGAGGGATCCATCGACGAGCCGGACACGGTGATGAAGCGTCCCGCCCGAACGGCGTCAAGCTTCGAGGTCACCGGGTTGCTCCGCAGAAAGTCCAGCTTGGATTGGGCGCTGTCCCCGTCGCCGCCCCGAGTCAGGTCCGCCAGCACGATGACGTCGGGATTACGCTGGGCGATCTGCTCCCAGCTGCCGGCGGGCCACGCCTGCTGCACGTCCCCGTACACGTTGCGCACCTTGAGCGCCGCACTGATCGCCGCCGGCATGCCGCCCGCCCCGGCGACATAGGGGGTGCTCGTCCCGGAGTAGTACCAGAGCACCGACCGGCCGCCACTCCCCGCGGCCGCATCCACCGCCGCCTGGAGCCGGGTCCGCTGCCGCGCCACGAGGTCCGCTCCCCGCTCGGCCACCCCGAAGATCCGCGCCACCTCGCCGATCTCCGCGAACAACCCGTCGAACCCGACCGTCGCCACCCCGTCCGCCGGCTCCTCACAGGCAAACCGCGACAGGTACGCCGGAATCCCCCGCGCCCCGAGCCCCGCCCTGTCCCCCGCGGCGTCGCCCGCATAGGCCGAGGTGAACGTTGAGTACACGAAGTCCGGCCCGGCCTGCAGCACCGCCTCCCGCGACGGATAGAGCTTCGCCAGCACCGGCACGCTGTCGTACGCGCTCTTCAGCTCGGGCAGCACCGGATCGGTCTGATAGCTGCTCCCCACCATCCGATCGGCAAGCCCAAGACTGAGCAAAATCTCCGTGGCGTTCTGCTCCAGCCCCACGGCGCGCCGAGGCCCCGCCGCAACCGCAAGCGACCGCCCGCAGTTCTCGACCACGGTCGCCGCCGCCTCCACCGGCAAACCGCCCCCACCGGCGCAAGCAGAGCTGAGCCCGACCCCCACCACCGCCACCAAACTGACAATGATTTTCATGTGCGGCAACCTAGCGACCCGCGCGCCGCTTCACCACCCACCCCTCCCCGACGTGTCCCACATCTCTCCCCACCCCTCACTAGCCCTCTTCCCCCCGCGCGCTTCCTCCATAAATGTCATGTCTCCTGGCCGCACCGAACTCCCTGTCACGCCACCCCGGTCCACGCTCCCACCCTGACGGCGACAGCCAATCGACACCAAAAGCGCGCCCGCCGAGCGCCGTCAGCACACCGAGGTAAAGCTCCCCTGCTGTCAGGCGTCGGCGGCCGTGCTCGTGACGGCGGCGACCGGCCGATCGCGGCGGAAGGCAGCAGGGCCAGCGTCTCCACGGCGCAGCCGCCTCAAGATGACTGCGGCTCAGAAAACCCAGCTTGCCCATCGCCGCCGGGGCGCTAGGGGCGACGGTTGGGTGAGCGTGTCCGGGCCTTCTCCAGCTGTCGAAAGCGGCTTCAACAGATGATGTCTGTGTAGCCTCGCTCCGCTATCCGAGCGACGACTGCTTCAATTGCTTCCCTCGTCACCGCCGGTATGACAACGACGGCCGACGCAGCGAAGTAGCCGGTCCCAGTCGTGGCGTCCACGACGTCTTGCGCCAACCGGACCGGGTCGTAGAAGGGGATCGTCCTGTCACCTTCGGCGGAGCGGAGGGTTATCTCGATCCAGCCTTTGGCTTCGGTCATCGCCCAGTCATGTTCGTCCATCGCGCCCGGGTAGACGATCTGCACTTCCGGCTGCCGCTTCGGGCTGTGGTTCACGCTGCTGAGCGGGCCTTGCACAAGCGACCGAAGAACCTGAGCGGGCCGGGTCTTCGTCGCGGCGGCCAGCTCGGCAACGGCGTCCGCTGCCAGGCCGGTCAGGTGGAGTGCCGCGGTCACCGCATCCTCCCGAACTGCGGCCTCGATGAGGTTGTAGACCCCCGCATCATCGTCCGCGAGATAGGCAGCCACACCCTCCCCGGCTGCCGATCTACCGGCTCCCGGTCGCCCTATTCTCATGGCGATCAGTCTCCCGCACGCGGCAGCACCCAGCGGCGCGACCTTCGCCCGCCCTCGGCCCGCCGGTCAGCTCATGCTGCCGCACGCGGCCGCACCCATCGCGCGCCCTCAGCTCGGCGGCCAGCTCGTGCTGCCGCGCGTCCACGAATGCCGGCGTCAGGATCGGCGCTGGGTCTGCTCGAGGTAGCGCAGGACCGCCGTGACCCGCCGGTCGGCCATGTCGTCGGGCGGCAGGCCGAGCTTCGCGAAGATGTTGCGGATGTGCTTGTGCACCGCGTTACCGGTGACGACCAGCCGCTCGGCGATGGCCGTGTTGCCCAGCCCCTCGGCCATCAACTCGAGCACGTCCCGCTCCCGCCCACTGAGCTGCTCCAGCCCGCTGTCCGGCCGGGTCCGCGTGAGCAACTGGCTGATCACCTCGGGATCGATGGCGGTCCCGCCGCCGGCAACCCGGTGCAGCGCGGTAAGGAACGTCTCAACCCGCCCGACCCGCTCCTTCAGCAGGTACCCCACGCTCTTCGCACTCCCGGCGAACAACTCCGCCGCGAAGGTGTGCTCCACATACGCCGACAGCACCAGCACCGCCAGCCCCGGCTGCCTCCGCCGCGCCTCCACGGCAGCGACAATGCCCTCGTCGGTATGGGTGGGCGGCATCCGCACATCAACAATGGCGACATCAGGCTGGTGCCGCTCGACCGCCTCAAGAAAAGGCCCCGGCGAATCGACGGCGGCGGCCACCTCCAGCCCCTCCGCCTTGAGCAGCAGCGCCAACCCTTCGCGCAGCAGCGGCTCATCCTCGGCAATCACAATCCGCACGACAGCTCCACTCCCACGGCCATCGACCCGCGCCGCAAATCCGCCAGCCCTGCGCGCAGCAGCAGCTCCTCGGCAATCACAACCCGCACGGCAACTCCACCCCCGTAGTCGTCAGCTCGCCCGGCAACCCCGCCAGGCTTGCGCGCAGCAGCAGCTCCTCGGCAATCACAACCCGCACGGCAACTCCACCTCCATGGTTGTCGGGCCGCCGGGCGGACTCGTCAGCGTCAAGCGCCCGTCGAACGCTGCCACCCGCCGGCGGATCCCGGTCAGTCCCGACCCGCGCTCCTCGTCGGCGCCGCCCTTGCCGTCGTCGGCGATGCGCAGGTGAAGCCGCTCGCCCTTCCGCCGCACCGTGACGGTGGCACTCCGCGCTCCGCTGTGCCGCGCCACGTTGGTCAGCGCCTCCGCCACGACGAAGTACGCCGTCGCTTCCACCGAGGCCGCGCATCGGCCGGGCAGATCGATGTCGACCTGGCAGGGCACCGCGCAGTCGCGGGCCAGACCGGTGAGCGCGCCCTCCAGGCCACGGTCGGCAAGGACCGGCGGATGGATGCCGCGAACGACCGTCCGTAGCTCGGCGAGTGCCTGCTCGGCGGCGTCCTGGGCGCGCTCCAGCACTTCGGCCGCGGTGTCCGGGTCTCGGGACAGCGCCCGCCGCGCGGCACCGAGCAGCACGGTCACCGCCACCAGCCGATTCTGCGTGCCGTCGTGCAGGGACCGCTCGATGCGCCGCAGCTCCGTGGCATGCGCGTCCAGGGCCGCGGCCCGGGTGGCGGTCAGGTGCGCGATGCGGAGCGACAGGTCGGCATCGCCCGAGAGCGGCAGCAACCGGCGGCCGGGCCAGGCCTGCAGGCGCGCCAGGCCGGGCAGGAGAACGACCGACAGGCCCAGCCATCCGGCGCCCATCACGCCGATTGCCAGCGCGTCGAGCCAGTTGTTGACCGGCCAGTAGGCGATGCTCGGGCCCTCGCTGCCGGGCGGGAGGAGGCGCCACCACAGGGGGAAGGTCAGATCCTGCACCGCATACAACGGGAGGCTGAGACTCAGCACCCCGGTGCTGATGCCGGAGAAGGTATGGAGGCCGATCCAGCCGAGGTCTTTCCGCACCGTCTGGTCCCGCAGGGCGGCCCTGATCCCGTCGGGCACGTCGCCCGGGCCGATCATCTCGGCGTCCCACCGCGACAATCGCGCTCGCTCCCGGTCGGCGAGCGCCCGCACCGCCTGGAGAGCGCTCGGGACGAGCAGGAGACCCACCCCGATCAGGCAGGCCGCGGCCACGATGGCGAGCCACACCAGCAGGGCCAGTGCGAGGATCGCCGTGCCGAAGCCTCCGACCGAGTGTTCGAGGCCGTCCACAGCCAGGCGCAGGCGCTCGATCAGCTGACTCCGGCGCTGAGGTTCTTCGCCGTTCGTCATGGCTTCGAACCTAGGTCACCGAAGGTCGCCGGGGCACCTTCAGGGCGGAAGAGTACAGCCTGCTGTACCGGCGTTGGGTCCCTGGCGGGATGGTCCCCAGCTCCCCGCCTTCCTAGCGTGGAAGGCGTCATCAGGACACCACCCGAGAGAGGACCACGACGATGACCGACCACGACGGCAGCACCACCCCCGGCCGGCTGCTCCGCCCGCTGCTTTGGCTGCTGCTCATCCTCAGCGGCGGGGCCAACGCGGCGATGTCCACCATCGCCGCGTCCAGGGGCGACAGCGCCACCCTGACCGCCGTCGGAGCCGGCTTCGGCGCGATCGCCCTGGCCAGCGCGGCGGCGCTCATCATCCATCACTACCGCACCCGCCGGCAGGGCCCGTGACGGCGGATCATGGCAGTGTCGACCCGGTGGCGGTGACCCGGGCTGTCGTGAATCTTCGAGCCCGCCGGGGGTTTCGCCCGCCGCTCACGACCGCGCCCACAGAGCGCCCCAGCCGTGACGCCTCTCTTCCCCGCCCCGCGGCCCGGCACACCGGACCCGCGTGCATGAAACGCCCGGAGACGGGCAGAAGAGGCAGACCTCGCGGCCGCCGGACGGGTCGGCAGGCATGACAGGCAGACACCCGCCGGAGCGATATCCACAAAGTTATCCACAGGCTGCACCGCGGCGGTGGAGATCCAATTAGGATTGCGGCCCTGACCCAGGGGAGCCCAGATGAGCGACAAGTTCGACACCGGCGTGGCCCACCCGGCCCGGCGCTACAACTACTGGCTCGGAGGCAAGGACAACTTCGCGGCCGACCGCGAGTCCGGCGACCTCCTGGCCAAGTCCTACCCCGCGGCGCGCATCGCGGCCCGGGCCAACCGTGCCTTCCTGCAGCGTGCGGTCGGCTATCTCGCGGGCGAGGCCGGCATCAGGCAGTTCCTCGACATCGGCACCGGCCTGCCGACGGCCGACAACACCCACGAGGTCGCTCAGCGCATCGCCCCCGACAGCCGCGTGGTCTATGTCGACAACGACCCGATGGTGATGGCCCACGCCCGGGCGCTGCTCACCAGCACGTCGGCGGGCGAGACCCGCTACCTCGAGGAAGACCTGCGCCACCCGGAGAAGATCCTGGCGGCCGCGGAGATCCTCGATCTCAGCCGGCCGGTCGGCCTGGTCCTGGTCGCCGTCGTGCACTTCCTCCCCGCCCAGGACGAGGCGAGGCAGATCGTCCACACCCTGCTCGACGCGCTCCCGTCCGGCAGCCACCTGGTCATGTCCTGCGCGACCACAGACTTCCTGACCCCCGAGCTCAAGGCCAACTGGGACGAGTCCCTGCGCACCGGCCGCTCCGACGTCTACCCGCGCACCCGCACCGAGTTCGACGAGTTCCTGACCGGCCTCGACGTGATCGACCCCGGCATCGTCGCCGTCAGCCAGTGGCGCCCCGACCCCGCCGCCACCGAACACGCCACCCCCGTCGAAGCCTCGATCTTCGGAGCCGTCGCCCGCAAGCCGTGACCCCGAGCCCGGCCCGAGCCCGGCTGCCGTGAGCCGGCAAGCACATGAGCGCCACCACACGGCCCTTCCGACCCGACCCCGACCCATGTGCGCAGACTGCTACTGATGCCGCTGTGACGGATGCATCGTTCAGCCGTGACCCTGCGGTTGCGCGTGCGGACTGGCACTTGTGCCCCGGCGGCGGATGCATCGTTCACTGACCCACGTGGGCGGACTGCCACTCGTGCGATGTGAGAGTTGTGTCGTTCAGCTGGGGCGATGGTGCGATGGCCGGCGGTCCACAGGGGAACAGCGGGCGGCTACCGGGGGGGGGAGTGGGCGGGTCTACTCGAGGGGAGATTTCCACTACGGAGCGATGGGGGGTGCATACTGGCTGTTCGGTCAGGTCACGTCCTCGCTACGGACAATTCAGCTCACGGCCGAGCGAACTCGCTGGTCATTGCTCATTTCGCCATGCCAGTCTCAGGTACGTGACTAGCGTTCCATCCCCGACGACGCCGCGGGGATTCACTCGGGATCAGATCGATGCAGGGTGGCGGTCCATGTGGCTGCTCGCGCGGTTCGTGCAGCGCGGCGGGCACCCGGCCGCGGTGGCGCCGACCGTCGAGTTGCGCGCCGGCGAGAAGCAGTACGGGGCCTTCCCGGCCGACGTGCTCTCCTACTCCTCGGACGGTGTCTACGTCGGCGGCGGGCTCTTCTGGGGCGGCGGCATCGGCACCGCGGACGAGACCACCGGGCCCACGGAGGCGGTCGAGCAGCCCGAAGGCCACGCGCCCGAGCCGACCGGCGAGGACTGCTGGCAGCCGCGCGGCCGGCACGGCGTGACCGTGACCAGCGAGCGCCTCATCCTGACCTCCCCGCGCGGCGGCGGCGCCGAGGAGCACGACTTCCGCGACCTGATCCTCATCCAGCCGAACCCGCTCGACTGGTCGGTCAACCTCTACTTCCAGGGCGCTCAGCCGATCATGCTCCGCAACCCCTGGATCCCGTGGATGACCGTCGTCCTCTGCGCCGAGCTCTACGGCTCCCCGTGGCCCCCCGGCCAGATCCCCGGCTCCGACCTTCCGGCCACGGCGGTCTGTTAAGCAGCGCGTTCACCCGGCGGCCACTTCCATCGACGAGAGTCCCTGGACATGCGCCGCACACTCCCGACCGCGCTCGCCGCAATGTTCATCCTGGCCGCGAGCCCGGCCCAGGCCTCGACCCGAAGTGCCGAGGCGAGCACCATCACCGCCGACGCCGAAGCCCCGCCGGTTCACGACGACGAAGCGGGCGGATACGCCGACGCCGACGACCCGGCGATCTGGGTCCACCCGGACGACCGCAGTCGCACCCGCATCGTCGGCACCGTCAAGAACGGCGGCCTCCGCGTCTACGACCTGGCCGGCCACGAGGTGCAGAGCATCCCGGCACCCCTCGGCGGCCGCTTCAACAACGTCGACATCACGAACGGCAACCTCGCCGTCGTCACCGATCGCGGCCGCGACCAATTGCGCTTCTACCGTTTCGACCGGCGCACGGCCCGGCTCACCGACGTCACGGCCGGCAACCCGCCCCTGCTCTTCGCCAAGGACCAGGAAGAGGTCGCGGAGCAGACGACCGGCTACGGCCTGGCCACGTACGGCAATCTTGCGGTTGTCAGCCGCCGCCACACCGCGCGCCTGGGCTTCTTCCGCATCAAGCAGACCGGCACAAAGGTCACCTACGTGCGCGAAGACGAGGAAGACCTCCCCACCACGTTCACGCTGAGGAACGGCGCGCAGTGGTCGCCCTGCGAGGAACCGCAGGTCGAAGGCATGGTCATCGATCCGCGCACGAACACCCTCTACGCCGGCCAGGAAGACGTCGCCCTCTGGCGCATCGATCTGCGCACCAAACGCCGCACGGCCGTCGAATACGTCGCCGAATTCGGCGCGCCCTACGACAAGGACAATGACTGCGCGATCACCGGCCCCGGCGAAGGTGGGCGCATTCACGCCGATGTCGAGGGCGCCACGATCTACGGCGACTATCTGCTGATCTCCAGCCAGGGCGACAGCCGTTTCCTCGTCTACGACCGCCGCACCAACCGCCCCCTGACCAGCCTCGCCGTGACCGACGGACCCCGGACCGACGGAGTCCAGCATTCCGACGGAGCCGCCGCCACGACCGCGAGACTGCCGGGTTATCCCCGGGGCCTTCTCGTCGTCCATGACGGCGAGGACGACAGTGGGGGCACGAACTTCAAGATTGTCGACTGGCGCCGGCTCGCGCGCCTTCTATAACCGACAGGAATCCGTTCACCGAGGCCGACCACGGAAACATCGAGGCACGCGCCCGGGCCGCCGTTCGCCGGTCCGGGCGCGCGAGCAGTTCCACGGCCGCCCGCGCGAAGGATTCCCCGTCCACCGCGCCCAGCCCGGCGCCGCCCACGACCTCGGGCAGCGCACTCCGGGCATGCACCACTGTGGGCGTACCGCTGGCCAGGGCTTCCAACGCGCTCAGGCCGAACGTTTCGACGGGTCCCGGCGCCAGGACGACATCGGCGGTGGCGAGCAGCGCGGCCACTCGTTGGCGATTGCCGACATGGCCGATGAATCGGGCAGGAAGCCCGCGCGCCGCGGCAGAGGCCTGCAGTTGCGGCCGCAGCGGCCCACCGCCGGCGATCACCAGCACCGCCGGTACGCCGGAAGCCCGCAAAGCCTCGACCGCATCGAGCGACAGCCCGGGACTCTTCTCCGCCGAGAGCCGCCCGCAATGCACGAGCAGCACATCCCGCGGCGCCGCCCAGTGCCGGCGCAGCAGCGGATCGTGCAACGAGGGGTGGAACCGATCAAGATCCACCCCCAGCGGTACGCGCACCACGTCCCGAACCCCGAGCCGCTCGAACTCCGCGGCCGCCCAGCTCGTCGTCGCCACGATCCGGTCGAACTCCGCGGCGGTCCGCGCGTTGAGCCGGTCCGCCAAGCGCCCGAACGGCCCGAGCAGCCGGAGCAACCCGTCGAGGCTCTCGTGCGACACCATGGTGGACGGGATGCCGTACCTCCGCGCCCACCGTCCCACCCACCGCAGCGTGCTGCGATCGGAGACCTCGAGGTGGTCGGGCCGCAGCCCGCGCAGCGTGTCGGCAAGCCGGCGCCGGTCGAGCAGCACCCGATAGCCGCCCATGCCCGGCACCTCCGGCCCGGGCAGCGTGATGACCAGCCCCTGCTCGGTCTCCGTCGACGTGTAGCTGACGCCGGGGTGGATCAGCACCGGGTCGTGACCGGCCAGCCGGTAGCCGGTGCCGAGTTCCCGCAGCGCCGTGCGCAGGCCACCGGAGCGCTCGGTGACGAAGTTCGCGAGTCGCACAATCCTCACGCACGACCTCCGACGAGAAGCCGGGCGGCGGAGAGGTGGCCGATCAGCTCGTCGCCGACCGCGGCCCAGGTGCGACCCTCGATCGCCACGCGTCCGGCCGCGCCGAGCAGCGCGCGCCGTTCCGGGTCGCCGACCAGCTCCGCGATCGCCGACGTGAACCCGTCGGCCTCGAAGGGCGGCACAAGATGTCCGGTACGCCCCTCGTGCACCAGGTCCAGCGGTCCTCCGGCGGCCGGCGCCACGACCGGCAGCCCGCTGGCCATCGCCTCCTGGATCGACTGGCCGAAGGTCTCGTACGGGCCGGTGTGCGCGAACACGTCCAGGCTCGCGTAGATCCGCGCCAGCTGCTCGCCGTGCCGCGCCCCGAGGAACACCGCGTCCGGCAGGGCCCGTCGCAGGTGCGCGCCGTGCGGGCCGTCGCCGACCACGACCAGCCGTACGCCGGGAAGTCGCGAAGCGTCCGCAAGCAGATCCACCTGCTTCTCCACGGCGAGCCGTCCCACGAAGCCGACGAGCGTCTCGCCGTTCGGGGCCAGGGCGCGGCGGATGCCCGTACTCCGCTTGGCGGGGTGGAATCGCACGTCGTCGACGCCGCGGCGCCACAGGTGCATCCGCTTCACGCCGTGCGCGTCGAGGGCGGCCATCGACTCGCGCGAGGGCACCAGCGTGCGGGCAGCCGAGTTGTGGATCGTCCGGATGATGCTCCAGCAGGCCTGCTCGGTGCCGCCGAAGTACTTGTAGAG
>NZ_JAUQWH010000015.1 GCF_030757795.1 Actinoplanes oryzae | reverse complement strand
GCGGAGCTGAGCTACGGGGCGGGCTTGGTCGGGTGGTCCCCGATCCGGGCTTGATCACGTCGCTTCGCGGGCGACTCCGCGCTGCCGGGCGGGCCGGCTCCTGCGCTGCACGCGGGCGGGCCGGCTCCGCGCTGCCGGGCGGGCCGGCTCCTGCGCTGCACGCGGGCGGGCTGGTTGTGCGATGGTCGGGTGTGCTGGTGGAACGGCGACCGCCCCGCGGCCTGGTGGGGTGCGGGGCGGCCGGTCGGATTGGCAGCCGGGTGGCTCAGCCTCGGGTCAGCTCAGGACGAGCCAGGCGAGCACCGCGACGAGGACGACCGCCACGACCGCGACGCCGATGATCAGCGGGGTCTTGGAGGCGGCAGCGGGTTCCTCGGGTGGGGCACTGTGCGTGAAGGCCCGGAAGGCCTCGGTGTTGCCACTCGGATCGACGCTGTTGTCAGACATGCGCACGACCATAGCGAAGCCCCGCACCCGCCCGACACCAGCTACCGCGCCTCTACCAGGCGCAACACCCGAGTGGGCACCTGACACCCGGGCGAGGGAGGACCAGCGGCGGCTTGTTCACCCCTTCGTGTCCGCGGGAGCGCCCTACCCTGTCGGAGTGGACTCCCGCCGGCAGCTCGACGTCATCGCCGAGATCGTGCGCCTGGCCGACGCCACCGGGGTCGACGTGTGGCTGCGCGGCGGCTGGGCCATGGACTTCTTCCTCGGCGAGGTCACCCGCCCCCACCTCGACATCGACTTCTTCTGTGCGGCGTCCGACGCCGACCGGCTGGTGGCGGCGCTGCACGAACACGGCTACCGCGACGATCCCGGCCCGCCGCCCGAGCAGCAGCGCGACCTGGTGACCGCCGACGGCATCGAGGTCAGCTTCGCGCTCCTCGGCCGCGACACCGACGGGTGCCCGACCGTGGCGGGCGGACCCCACGCCGGCGCGCGCTGGCCCACCGACCTGCTCACCTGGCAACCCTGCCGGCTCGGCGACGTCACCTGCCGCATCGTGGGGCCCCGGGCGCAGATCGAGATCAAGGAGATGATGCCCGTCTGGGTGCCGGGCGCGCCCCGCCGCGACAAGGACGCCTGGGACGTCGCCCGCCTCCGCGCCGCCCTCCTGAGCCCGCGCCTCCCCGCCCCCGGAATGCGCCAGGCCCCGGCCCCACGCCCGGCCACCTCCTGAAGCCCGCCTCTCCTCGGTCAAGCCAAGTGCCCGACGGCCGCACTCCGAACGCCCCGCTCAACGCAGATGGTCAACGGCCACCCCTGTGAACGCCTCGATCAGCGCAGCCGGCCGACAGCCACCCCCGCCAACGCCCCGATCAGCGCACATGGTCGACAGCCACCCGCCGAACGCCCCGATCAGCGCACATGGTCGACAGCGAGCCTGCCGAACGCCTCGGTCAGTGCAGGTGGTCGACAGTGATCTTGCCGAAGGCCTTGCCGGAGTGGAGGCGGGCGAATGCCTCGCCCACCGCGGAGAAGCCGTATGTCGAGTCGATCACCGGGTGGATGCCCTTGGCCGCGCAGAAGGTGAGGAGGTCGGCGAGCTCGGCGGCCGTGCCCATGGTGCTGCCCAGGATCTGCAGCCGCATCATGAAGACGCGGCGAAGGTCGATCTTGGGGAAGGGGCCGCCCGTGGCGCCGCAGACGACGATGCGGGCCTCGGGGGCGGCGCACTTGAGGGAGTGCTCGAAGGTGGGCGCGCCGACGGACTCGATGACGACGCCGACCCGCTCGGGGAGGCGGGCGCCCGGCTCGACGGCGGTGGCGCCGAGGGCGGCGATGCGGTCCCGCTTGGCGGCGTCACGACTGGTCGCGTAGACCCGCTTGCCGAGCGCCGCCGCCAGGACCACGGCGGCCGTGGCGACGCCGCCGCCCGCGCCCTGCACCAGGACGGCCTCGGCCTGGTCGGCGCGGCCCCGGGTGGTGAGCATGTGCCAGGCGGTGAGCCAGGCCGTCGGGAAGCAGGCCGCCTCGAGGAAGGAGATGCCGGCCGGCTTGGGGACGAGGTTGCCCGCCGGGACGGCCACGCGGTCGGCGAGGGTGCCGGGCCAGCGCTCGGAGAGCAGGGAGAAGCCGCGCGGGTCGCCCGGGTCGTCGATCACCGCGTGCACCACGACCTCGTTGCCCGCCGGGTCGACGCCCGCGGCGTCGCAGCCGAGGATCATCGGGAGCCGGTCGGCGGGCAGGCCGACGCCGCGCAGGGACCAGAGCTCGTGGTGATTGAGCGAGCTCGCCCGCACGTCCACGGTGACCCAGCCCGCCGGGGGCGACGGCTCGGGGAGGTCGCCGACCGCGAGAGCGGCCAGCGGCTCGTCCGGCTTGATGGCACTGGCATAGGCGGCGCGCATGCCCGGAACGCTAGTCACCCCCGGGGACGCACGCCACCCGTCGCCACGAGCCTGTGGACAACCGTCGGCCAGCCGGACGGGTCGGCGCCGGAAGGCCGAGCCTGTGGACAAAGCCGGCCGGCGCCGGGAAGGCCGAGCCTGTGGACAACCGTCAGACAGGCAGACCGGCCGGCGCCGGGGAGACCGGGCGCAGGCGGGCCACCTCGTCACGCTCGGCCGCGCGGGCCACGGCTGCGGCCACCGCGGGGGCCACGCGCGGGTCGAGGGCGGACGGCACGATGAGGTCGGGGCGCAGCTCGTCCGACACGATCTCGGCGATCGCCTCGGCGGCGGCGACCTTCATGCGCTGGGTGACCCGGCGGGCCCGCACGTCGAGGGCGCCACGGAAGATGCCCGGGAACGCCAGGACGTTGTTGATCTGGTTGGGGAAGTCGCTGCGGCCGGTGGCCACGACGGCCGCGTACTTGTGGGCCAGCGCCGGCGGGACCTCGGGCGTCGGGTTGGCCAGCGCGAAGATGATCGACTCCGGCGCCATGCCGGCGAGCGCGCTCTCCGGGACCGATCCGCCCGAGACCCCGATGAAGACGTCGGCGCCGATGAGGGCTTCCTGGATCCCGCCCGTACGCCCGGAGTAGTTCGTCCGCGCCGCCAGCCCCTCCTTCACCGGACCGAGCCCGGGCCGGTCGGCGTGGATGATGCCGCGCGAGTCACAGATGATCATGTTCGCCCCCGGCACGCCCGCCGCCATGAGCATGTCCGTGATGGCGACTCCCGCGGCCCCCGCGCCGCTGATCACCACGCGGAGGTCGGCGAGGCGCCGGCCGAGCAGGGCCACGGCGTTGTGCAGGGCGGCGAGCACCACGACGGCCGTGCCGTGCTGGTCGTCGTGGAAGACCGGGATGTCCAGCAGGTCGTCGAGGCGGCGCTCGATCTCGAAGCACCGGGGCGCGCTGATGTCCTCCAGGTTGATGCCGCCGAAGGAGGGCGCCATGGCGCGGACCACCTCGACGATGGCGTCGACGTCCTGGGTGTCGAGGCACACCGGCACGGCGTCGACCCCGCCGAACTGCTTGAACAGCACGGCCTTGCCCTCCATGACGGGCATCGCGGCCTGCGGGCCGATGTTGCCGAGACCCAGCACGGCGGAGCCGTCGGTGACGACTGCCACCGCGTTGCCCGTCCACGTGTAGTCCCGGTAGAGCGACGGGTCCTCGGCGATCGCCGTGCAGACCCGGGCCACCCCCGGGGTGTACGCCAGGGAGAGGTCGTCCCGGCTCGTCAGCGGGACGGTCGCGGCGACGGCCATCTTGCCGCGCTGGTGTCGCTCGAAGACGGGATCGGCGGCCAGGGCGGGATCGAGCTCGAAGCTGAAGAAGGACACGGTGACTCCAGACACGCATCGGGTGAGGACTGGTCACAGGGCCTGCCTCGACCGGCGTCGGACCGCGGCGGGACCGTCCTCGATGTCGGGGTGCCAGCCGGCCCGGGGGCGCGAGTCTGCGCGGGACGGCGTGCGATGCGGGGGTCACCCGGATGTCGGACCGCAAGACTTCGGTGTGCTGCGGCTTCCCAGGACGTTAGCCCACCCGCCCCGGGCGGGGCCAGTAACGAAACGCCACCCGGCCGAGGACGTCGGCGACCCCGTACGCCCGTGAGTCGTCCGTCACGAACTCGTTGTCGCCCTCGATCCACCAGCCGCCGTCCTCGGGGCGGACCGCCCGTTTCACGACGAGCAGGTCCGGCCGCGACCGGAAGCGGGCGACCACGAGGTCCCTCGCGCCGGCCTTTCCCGTACGCCACACCAGCAGCGCATCCCCGGAACGCAACGTGGGCGCCATGGACGGCCCGTGCACCAGCACGGGGAAGAACGGTAGTTGCAACCTCATGGCATCAATCCCGGCTCGCGTGTGCGTATCCGTGTAAGGGGTAGTCTCAGCGTCGGATCATCGCAAACGTATGGAGGGGTCCTGATGCGACTTCCGCGTATCTTCACGCCGCGCACTGTGGTCAGCGCGCACTGCGACCTGCCGTGCGGGGTCTACGACCCGGCGCAGGCTCGCATCGAGGCGGAGTCGGTGAAGGCCATCGCCGAGAAGTACCAGGCGAACACCGACCCCGAGTTCCGCACCCGCGCCATCCTCATCAAGGAGCAGCGCGCCGAGCTGGTCAAGCACCACCTGTGGGTGCTCTGGACCGACTACTTCAAGGCTCCGCACTTCGAGAAGTACCCGCAGCTCAACCAGCTGTTCAACGAGGCCACCAAGCTCGCGGGCGCCTCCGGCGCCAAGGGCTCGATGGACCCGGCCGTGGGCGACCAGCTGCTCGCGAAGATCGAGGAGATCTCGAAGATCTTCTGGGAGACCAAGCAGGCCTGAGCCTCGCTGTCGCGACGGCCGGCGCGTCCCTGTGACGTGCCGGCCGTCGCGTTTACCCGGCATCACCCCTTACCCGGCCGCCGTGCGCGCGCCCTGTTCGCCCTCGTGGCAGCGGCCGGGCGGGGGCGGCGCCGGCGGCGAAGCGGTGCCGGTGCACGACGGAACGGGCGGCCCGATCGGCTGACCGGATCCGGTCCCCGGCGCCTCGGCGGGCGCACCACCCCCGTGAGGCGCTAAAGTCACGACCATCGGGAGGATGGGGCCGGTGACTCAGCTGCAGACAACGCAATCGGAACCAGCGTTCGGCGACGATGTCGTCCTGCTCACGGTGCCCGCGGACGGCGGCTATCTGGGCGTGCTCCGCACGGCCACGGCCGGCCTGGCGGCGCGCCTGCACTTCGCGCTGGACGAGATCGAGGACCTGCGCATCGCGGTCGACGAGGCCTGCGCCATGCTCCTGGCGATCGCCACGCGCGACGCCGAGCTGGAGTGCCGCTTCGCCGTGACCGAGGACGCCCTGACCGTCGAGGTCACGGTCTCGATCGTGCGCGGCGCGCGGCTGCCGTCGGAGTCGTCGTTCGCGTGGAAGGTGCTGACGGCGCTCACGACCTCCGCCGAGGCCGAGGCGGACGGCCGCCACGCCACGATCCGCCTCCTCACCCGCCGCACCGAGCTCTGACCGCCCGAAACACCGGGCGAAGTCAAGCCGCACAGCGCTCGGGCCACGCAAGCCAGGCGCCACGCAAGCCAGGCGCCACGCACGCCAAGCCACGCACGCCAAGCGCCACGCACGCCAAGCACCGCACGCCAAGCGCCACGCACGCCAAGCGCCACGCACGCCAAGCACCGCGCATGCCAGGCGCCACGCATGCCAGGCGCCACGCATGCCAGGCGCCACGCATGCCAGGCGGGCCCAGCGCCGAGGCCGCGCGGACCCCGGCGAGCAGCAGCTCAGCGCTTGTTGGCCTCGGCGATGTAGTCGAGATGCCGCAGGCTGGCCTCCCGCGCCCCCGCGATCTCCTGCCCCCGCACGCACGCCAGGATCTCCCGGTGGTCGGCGTCGATCCGCGCCCAGTACCCCTCCGGCAGCGCCCCGACCACCTCCTCCCCGTACGTCACCTGGTAGAGCGGCCGCGTCACCAGCTCGAACAGCGGGTTGCCGGTGGCCGACGCGATGGCCGAGTGGAAGGCGGTGTGCGCGGCCATCATGGTCGACAGCTCGTCGAGGTGCGGGTCGAAGAGGGCACCGCGCAGCTCGATGAGGTGCGTCTCGCTGCGGCGCTCCGCCGCGAGGGCCGCGGCCGGGACCTCGAGGGCGCGCCGCAGCTCGAGCAGGTCCGCGAAGCCGACCTCGGCGGCGTTGGTGAGCAGGGTGAGCCCGGTGGAGAGGGCCTCGGAGAGCTGCTCGGCGTCGGGGTGGGCGACGAAGCTGCCGCCGGTGACCCCGCGCGTGGTGACGATGAGATGCTGGCTGGCCAGCAGGCGCAGCGCCTCGCGGACCGTGCTGCGGCTCACGCCCGAGCGGATGCAGAGCTCGGGCTCCGGCGGCAGACGCTCGCCGGGTTGCAGCCGGCCCGATGTGATGTCCGCCCGGAGTTCGTCCGCCAGGAGCTGATAAGCCGGCGGGCGCACCGTGGATCCGGCCATGTGCCCTCACCCCCTTGTGATCCGCCCACTCAGGGTAGGCCCTCCCGACGACAGGGGAACCCCGTTACCAGCGCGGACCGATCAAAGTCGGCACATCGAGGACCGGGAGGCGGGAGTCAGCCGAGACCGAGGGCCTTCGTGGTCGGCGGCAGGAGGCACAGCGCCCCGACCAGCACGCCGAACGTCATGAGCAGCGCCCCGGCCCACGAGGGTCCCACGTTGAGCAGGAAGCCCCCGGACGCGATCAGGAACAGCTGCACGACGATCGCCGGGCCGCGGGCGCGCGCCGACCGGCGCGCGAGGGCCCGGGCGATCAGGAAGACGACACCGGCGCCCAGGGCGGCGAGCACCGTGAGGGAGATCGCAACGCCCAGCTCCCCCGCGTCGGTCAGGTCCAGCACGACCAGGTACGCGGTGAGCACCGCCAAAGCCGCGGCCTGCGCGAACAGCAGGCGCACCGCCCAGACCAGAGTTGCCGGGGAAGCTACATCCGCAGGGGTCACAACGGTACGATACCGGCCCGGCGCGGGGGCGGCCCCGGGGTACAGTGCCGCCCATGCGAGCGTTACTGGTGGTTAATCCGAAGGCCACCACGACGAACGAGCGCAGCCGGGACGTGCTGGTCCGGGCGCTGCGCAGTCAGGTCGAGCTGACGGTGGAGTACACGCGGAAGCGGGGGCACGCCGCCGCGCTGGCCCGGGCCGCCGCCGAGAGCGGGGTCGACGTGGTCGTCACGCTGGGCGGCGACGGCACCGTCAACGAGGCGGTCAACGGCCTGATGACCTCGGCTCCCGGGCTGGCCTCGCAGGGCACGTCGCCGGCCTTCCGGCTGCCGGCGCTCGCGGTGGTGCCCGGCGGTTCCACCAATGTCTTCGCCCGGGCGCTCGGGCTACCCCGCGACTGGGCCGAGGGCACCAGCGTGATCATCGACGGCCTGACGTCGGGGCGGCACCGGGTGATCGGGCTCGGCCGCGCGGACGACCGCTATTTCACCTTCACCGCGGGGCTGGGCCTGGACGCGGCGGTCACCCGCCGGGTGGAGCAGGCCCGGTTGCGCGGGCGCACGTCGACGCCGGCGCTTTATGTGCGCTCGCTGATCGGTCAGGTGCTTTCCGGCGAGGACCGGAAGGCGCCGCCGCTGTCGATCGAGCGGCCCGGCGAGGAGCCGGAAACGGGTCTGGGGACCGTCATCATCCAGAACACCGCGCCGTGGACCTACGTGGGAGAGCGCCCCATCAACCCGAACCCGCAGGCGTCGTTCGACCGCGGGCTCGACGTCCTGGCGGTTCGTAGCCTGGGTGTTGCTACCACAACACGCACAGTGACGCAGATGACCTCCCGGAACGCCGATCCGCGGGGCCGCAACGTGCTGCGCCTGCATGATCAGGCCGAGTTCACGGTGATCGCCGCCCGCCCCCAGTCCTTCCAGCTCGACGGGGACTACCTGGGAGAACGCCAGAAGGTGCACTTTCTGTCCGTTCCCGAAGCGCTACGAGTGATCTGCTGACATCGGGGTACGTGTGTCGGGTCGCGCATCACGATCCGTCACACATTCACCGGCAAAAGCTCGGCAGAGCGGCCGGTACCGTACTACATTGATGGGAGCGTTCATCCGCCGGACCGCGAGAGACCCCCGAACTTCTCTCGCAAACCGGACAAAGGGGTCGTGAGCTAGCTCACCCGACGGGAGAAAGTCCCGGCGCTACCCTTGACATCGCGGGAGTTCGTGAAAGCATTCACAAGCGATAAGAAGTAACCGGATGCCGCTCGCCCGCGTTCTTTATCCAGAAGCGCCGAACGACTTCCCGCACAAAAGCTCGCTCACGCAACGGTGATCAGACGAACGCTGTCCGTCCTTCGCCACTGCGGATGCCGATAAAGAGTAAGTAGTAGTTGGTCAGCACCATTTCGTTCACCCCACCCGAAACAAGGAGTGTTGCCGCCATGGACTGGCGCCACGATGCGATCTGCCGCGACGAGGACCCGGAGCTGTTCTTCCCGATCGGGACGTCCGGCCCCGCGCTCCTGCAGGTCGAGCAGGCCAAGGCCGTGTGCCGGCGGTGCCCCGTGACCGAGTCGTGCCTGCAGTGGGCGCTCGAGTCCGGTCAGGACGCCGGCGTGTGGGGCGGTATGAGCGAGGACGAGCGGCGCGCGGTCAAGCGTCGCGGCGGCCTCCGGGTTTCGGCGCCGACCGCCTGAAGCGGCGTCCGCCCGAAGCTCCACCGCCTGAACTTCCCTTTCTCCCCAGCATTCACGCCCCGGGCCCCAGTCGGCGCCGGGGCGTCGTGCTGTCCGGGCATCGATCCTGCGTTAACGATCGCTTACACCACGCAATGGTGACCGAGTGCAGGAATGCGATCACCGTCCCCCGCACGGTCTTCGCGAAATGATCTCGAAATCGTCGCCGCGATGACGCAGCGATCAGTTGCGGTCACACTCGATGAGAACGTGAATGCAAGCACAACCGGATTGCGCCGCGCTGAGGATCTGCTGAAAGCGACGATCAGGCCGCGGGCACGGCCGCCGGCCGGGCCACCGCCGCCAGCACCCGCTCGGCCACCAGCGACACCAGGGCGGGCGTGTCGGTCAGCGGCGGCGCCACGAAAGAGGCGCCCGCCGAGACAGCCGACGCCACGGTCGCGTCCCACAGCAGCCCCGGCGCCAGGAAGTACGACGCAAGCGCGATGCGCCGGCACCCGGCAGCCCGCAGCGCGAGCACAGCATCCCCGGACAGCGGCGGGGCAGCCGACGCATAGGCGACCCGGCACGGCACGCCCAGTCGATCTCCGAGGGCCTCGGCGGCCGCGGCCACCGTCTCCCTCGCCCCGGCGTCCCTCGTGCCCGCAGCGGCCAGCACAACGGCATCCGGGGCGGCGTCACCCAGCCGGGTGACCAAGCCGTCGAGCAACAGCGGCGGCACCACGCCGTCCACGGGACCCAGCACGTCGGCGAGGGCCACGTCGAGCGAGGCCGGCGCGGCCGCGATCTCCGCCGGTACGTCCACCCGGCCGTGGAAGGCCGACGTCAGCAACAGTGGCACCAGCACCGCACGCCGGTGCCCGTCCGCGGCGAAGGAGGCGAGCGCCTGCCGCGGCCGGGGCACGCTGTGATCGAGGTACGACGCCCGCACGTCCCACGCCGGGTGCAGCGCCCCGACGGCCCGGGCGAGCGCCTCGGTGGCCCGGGACGCCCGCGGATCACGCGAGCCGTGGGCGACCAGCGTGACGGCTAGACGTGGAGGCCGCATTCGGTCTTCTCGAACATCGCCCAGCGGCCGGCGCGCGGGTCCTCCCCGGCCTTGGTGCGGCGGGTGCACGGCCAGCAGCCGATGGACCCGTACCCCTTCTTGAAGAGCTCGTTGACCGGCACGTTCCAGCGCGCGATGTACTGGTCCACGTCGGCCTGGGTCCACGCCGCGATCGGGTTGACCTTGACCTTGCCCTTCTTGGCGTCGAAGGCGACGACCGGCGTGTTGGCCCGGGTCGGCGACTCGTCGCGGCGCAGCCCGGTGGCCCAGGAGTCGTAGTCCGACAGGGCCCGCTCGAGCGGCTCCACCTTGCGCAGGAAGCAGCACTCGTCGGGGCTGCGGGCGAAGAGCCGCGGCCCGAACTCGCCGTCCTGCTGACCGACCGTCATCCGCGGGCGGATCGACCGTACGTTGACGTTCATGGTCTTGGCGACGATGTCGCGCACCTTGAGCGTCTCCGGGAAGTGCAGGCCCGTGTCGAGGAACACGACGTCCACGCCGGGGGCCACACGCGAGAAGAGGTGGGCGACGACGGCGTCGGCCATGGAGCTGGTCACACAGAACCGGTCGCCGAAGGTCGACGCGGCCCAGCGCGCGATCTCCTCGGCCGGCGCGTCCTTCAGCAACGCGGCGCCCTCGGCGGCAAGCGCCTGCAGCTCGGCGGCGGACCTGCGGCCGGCAGCGACCGGCGCGGTGAGGGAAACCAGGCCGAGGTTCTGAGCGACGATCATCGGTTCACTCCCTTGGACAGCAACCCGTTGAACTTGACGGTGAACACACGAGCGCAGGAGTGGCACTCCCACGCCCCGTGCGAGGCCTCGTTCGGATAGAGGTCCTCTTCGCCGCAGTAGGGGCAGTACAGCGGGGTGGAACGCGCGTCGCTCATTTCAGCAACTCCTCGTCGGCCCGGACGACCCAGTCGGCGAAGGTCTCGCCGTCCGTGCGCCCCGCCAGGTACCGGCGAGCGAGCCTCTCGACGTACTCGGGAAGCTCCTCCGCGGTGGCCTTGAGGCCCCGCAGCTTGCGGCCGAAGCCGGCCGTCTGGCCCTGCGCCATGCCCAGCCCGCCGCCGAGGTGGACCTGGAAGCCCTCCACCTGCTCGCCGTGCGCGTTCATGACCAGCTGGCCCTTGAGCCCGATGTCGGCGACCTGGGTGCGGGCGCAGGCGTTCGGGCAGCCGTTGATGTGGATCGAGATGTCGGCGTCGAAGTCGCGCAGCCGCTCCTCGAGCCGGGCGACCAGCTCCTCGCCGCGCGCCTTGGTCTCGACGATGGCGAGCTTGCAGTACTCGATGCCGGTGCAGGCCATCGTGCCGCGCCGCCAGGCCGAGGGCCGGGCCTCCAGCCCGATCCCGCGCAGGGCCGCGACGAACGGTTCCACCTGGTCGTCGGCGATGTCCAGGACCAACAGCTTCTGGTACGGCGTCAGCCGCACCCGGTCCGACCCGTGCGCCGCGACGAGGTCCGCCAGCTTGCCGAGCTGCGTCCCGGAGGAGCGGCCGACGACCGGGGCGGCACCCACGTAGTTGCGGCCGTCCTTCTGCTTGTGCACGCCGATGTGGTCGATGGGCTTCGCCGGCAGCACCGGGGCGGGACCGTCGATCAGGGCCCGGCCGAGGTACTCCTTCTCGAGCACCTCGCGGAACTTCGCGACGCCCCAGTCGGCGAGCAGGAACTTCAGCCGCGCCCGGTTGCGCAGCCGCCGGTAGCCGTAGTCGCGGAAGATCCCGACCACGCCCTCCCAGACGTCCGGGATGTCCTCCAGCGGCACCCACACGCCCAGCCGCTCGGCGAGGCGCGGGTTCGTGGAGAGGCCGCCGCCGACCCAGAGGTCGAAGCCCGGGCCGTGCTGCGGGTGCTCGACGCCGACCAGCGCGATGTCGTTGGTCTCGTACGGCGTGTCGGCCAGCCACGAGATCGTCGTCTTGAACTTGCGCGGCAGGTTGGAGTAGCGCGGGTCGCCCACGTACCGCTCGATGATGGTGTCGATGGCCGGCTGCGGGTCGACCACCTCGTCCGGCGACACTCCGGCGACCGGGCTGCCGAGCACGACGCGGGGGCAGTCGCCGCAGGCCTCGGTGGTCTCCAGGCCGACCGCCTCGAGCCGGCGCCAGATCTCCGGCATGTCCTCGACCCGGATCCAGTGCAGCTGGATGTTCTGCCGGTCGGTGATGTCCGCGCTGTCGCGGCCGAACTCGGTGGAGATCTCCGCGATCGTGCGCAGCTGGGCCACGGTCAGCGCGCCGCCGTCGATGCGGACGCGGAGCATGAAGTACTCGTCCTCCAGCTCGTGCGGCTCGAGCACGGCCGTGCGGCCGCCGTCGATGCCCGCCTTGCGCTGGGTGTAGAGGCCCCACCAGCGGAACCGCCCGCGCAGGTCCTGCGGGTCGATCCCGGCGAAGCCGGTGTGCGCGTAGATGTTCTCGATGCGCGCCCGGACGTTGAGCGGGTTGTCGTCCTTCTTGATCCGCTCGTTGGGGTTCAGCGGCTCACGGTGTCCGAGCGCCCACTGTCCCTCGCCTCGCGCCTTACGGGGGCGGGCGGCAGGGGCCGCGGGAGTGTTGCTGGGCGCCATGTCGGCGTTCCTCCGAGTAATCGAGGGCACGCGGCGACATGCACGGCGGGTCCCGCGACATCAGTGTCAGGAGGGTGCCGGCGCGTCTCGCGCGCCCGGAAAGCGATCGGGCGGCGTCAGGAAGCCGGACACATCGCGCTGCGGACACGGCCGTAGTCCACGTGGCGCCGGGCCACGAAGCGGCGGTCAACTGCAGCGGTCATGTCGGCAAGCCTCTCACGCGAAAGCATTCTCGGCCAGAGGGGTCCAGATTCCGGGAGTGTGGCGGCAGCCACGCTGCGTTCGTTCACCTCCCGGCAGCCCATCGGGCCCGATGAATTCATGCCCTCCCGGTACAACCGGACACCGTGACCGCGACCACCCTGACAAAGGCCGAGCCGGCCGCGCCCGGGCAGCCGACCCCGCGCCGGGCGGCCCTGGTCTACCCGTGGCTCGTCCCGGCGCTCGCCATGGCCGTGGTGGGCGGCATCGGGCTGTCCCGCCCGGCGCTCGGCTGGGACGAGCACGCGACGTGGTCGGCGGCCATGCGCACGCCCGGCCAGATCCTCGACTTCGCCGGGACCATGGACGGCGTCATCGCCCCCTACTACCTGTTCATCCACTTCTGGACGGCCGCGTTCGGCGACGCGGTGGGGACGATCAGGCTCCCGTCGCTCATCGCCGTCGTGCTGGGCACGGGGCTGGTGGGCGAGCTGGGCCGGCGACTCTTCGGACCGGGGACCGGGCTCACCGCGGGGCTGATCGTCGTCGCGGTGCCCCAGCTGTCCCGCTACGCGCAGGACGCCCGGGCGTACGGCATCGCCTTCTGCTTCGCGGTCCTGGCCACCCTCCTGTTGTACGTAGCCGTCGAGCGCCCCACCTGGTGGCGCTGGGCCGCCTACGGGGCCGCCCTGACCCTGCTCGGCGCCACGCACATGATCGGCCTCCTCGTCCTCACGGGTCACGTGGTCACGGTCGCCCTGCGCCGGCGCGACGCCCGGGTCCCGATCCGCTGGGCGGTCATGGTCGCCGCCGCGCTGATCCTCGTCTCCCCGCTGATCTATCTCGGCCTCACCCAGCGCGGCACCCAGCTCGAATGGATCGCCCCGCTCGACCTGCACCAGGTGCTCATCGCGCCCGGCCTGATCTTCGGGACGCCGGCCGCCGGGCTGCTCGTGATCGGCCTCGCCCTCGCCGCCCGGTGGGAGCGGCCGGCGCTGATCGGCGAGCTCGGGGCGCTGGCCGCGGTCCCGCCGATCCTGCTCATCGCGGTCTCGTTCGTCACGTCGCCCCTCTGGGTGCCCCGCTACGTGCTCTTCGTCATCGTGCCGCTCGCCCTGCTGGCCGCCGTCGCGTTGCGCGGGCTCCGGTGGCGTACCGTCGCGGCCTTGCTCCTGATCGCCGCCATGGGCTTCGAGATGCAGCAGACGGTCCGGGGCCCGGCGTCGCACGGCGGCATGGACTTCCGCAAGGCGACGGCGATCGTGCAGTCCCGCCTGCAGCCGGGTGACGGTGTCGTCTACGGCCGGATCGGCACGTGGTCCCTGCGCGCCGGACTCGACTACGAGCTGCGGCACAGCGCCGTCAAGCCGGACGACCTGCTGCTGCGGACGTCCGCGGCCGAGGCGGGCGGGCTGGACGGCGTGGAGTGCCCCGGGCTGACCTGCTTCACCACCGAGCGGGTCTGGTACGTCGGCGCCCGTCAGGCCGGCGACCCGATGTCCAACGCGGGCGATGAGCTGCGGGCCAAGTTCCAGGCCGAGTACAAGCGGACCGGCTACTGGCTGCTGCCGCTGGGCACGATCGCGTTGTACGAGCGCAAGGTGCCGTAGCACACAGCAAATCCTGCCAGCCTGGAGCAGTGCGGAGGAACCTGTACTGGCTGGCGCCTGCCCTCCTGACGGCGCTCGTCACGGCGTACCAGGCGACCACTCCGCAGCTGTGGCGCGACGAGCTGGCGACGTGGAGCGCGGCCCGGCGGTCCGTACCGGAGATCCTCGCGCTCGGTCAGCACATCGACGGCGTCACCGTGCCGTACTACCTGCTCATGCATGGCACGATCGCGCTCTTCGGCGACTCGGCGCTCGCCCTGCGGCTGCCGTCGCTGATCGCGATGACCGCCGCGGCCGCGTGCACGGCCCTGCTGGCCCGGCACCTGTGGGGACCCTTTCCGGGCCTGCTCGCCGGGTCGCTCTTCGCGGTGCTCCCGGTCACCTCCCGGTACGCCCAGGAGGCGCGCGACTACGCCCTCGCCGTCTGCTTCGCGGCCCTGTCGACACTGCTGCTGCTCCGCGCGCGGGACAGAGGCGGCTGGATCGCGTACGGGCTCAGTGTCGCCGCCCTCGGCCTGGCCCACCAGCTCGGCCTGCTGATCCTTCTCGGCCACCTCCGCCTCAGGAAGGCCTGGTTCGCCGCCGTGCTGCCCGCCGCGGCGATCGTGCTCCCGTTCACCGTGCTCGGCCTCGGCCAGCGCGACCGGCAGCTCGACTGGCTGTCCCGGGCCGACGGGGCCACGCTGGCGAACTTTCCGGAGACATTGTTCCTGTCCGGAATCGTCGGCGGTGCCGTCTGCGCGCTGGCGGTCGTCGCGTCGCACCGGCGGCTGCTCCTGGCGGCCGTGCTGCCGGTGCTCGTGCTGTTTGCCGTCGACCAGCTGATCACGCCCATGTTCGTGGGGCGTTACCTGCTCTTCGTGGTGCCACTGCTCGTGGCGTCGGCCGGACGCGGGCTCGCGCTGCTCCGGCCCGTACCGGCGCTGGTGACCTTGCTCGTCCTGGCCCTGATCGGGCTGCCGGTCCAGGACGACATCCGCCGCACGCACTCGCCCTTCGACTATCGCGGGGTCGCCGCCGTACTGCGCGACGAAGCCCGGCCGGGCGACGCCGTCGTCTACGCCCCGCGCGACGGCTGGCAGTTCACCGACATCGCGATGGCCTACTACCTGGGCGACGACGCGCCCGCCGACGTCCTCCGCGTGGCAGGTCCGGACGAGAACGACTCGCTGTGGGCGACCGAGTGCCCGGACACCGCCGCCTGCCTCACGGCCGCCCGGGTGTGGACACTCAGCGCCGACAACCTGGAGACCGGCCGCCGCGCGGGCGCCACCGACCAGCTGACAGGCGCCACGCAGGCGGTCCTCGCCGGCTCCTACCGGCAGGGGGAAGTGAGAAGGATCGAGGGCTTCACGATTGTCCTGTTCGAGCGCTCGTGAGCGACACGCTCAGGAACGTTTCAGGTTGTACCCCGGACATCCGGGCAACTCTGCGTGGCATGACGGTCACGGTCTTCGCCCCCGCACCCCAGCTCACGGTCACCATCGAGCAGCAGGCCGGCGAGGTGGAGCTGCACGTCCACCCCGGCAGCCAGGGCATCTGGCAGGCGCGGATGGTGGTCGCCCTCGGCGTGCCGGTCACGCTCTGCATCACCGCCGGCGGCGAGACCGGCGACATCATCCGCCGGCTGCTGGAGCAGGAGGATCTGACGGTACGCCCGGTGGCCCGCGAATCCGGCAGCGGCTGGTACGTCCACGACCGCCGCGACGGCAGCCGCTCCACGATCGCCGAGCACCCCGGCGCTCCCCTGGTCCGCCACGATCTCGACGAGCTCTACACCCTCACCCTCGCCGAGGGCCTGCAATCGGAGGTGAGCCTGCTCAGCGGCGCCGCCGGTCCCGAGGTGATCGACCCGGACGTCTACCGCCGCCTCGCCGCCGACCTGGGCGCGAACGGCAGCAAGGTGGTCGCCGACCTCTCCGGCGACCACCTGAACGCCGCGCTCGCGGGCGGGCTCGCCGTCGTCAAGGTCAGCCACGAGGAGCTCCTGGACGACGGCCGCGCCGACGACGACAGCGTCGAGGCGCTGGTCGAGGCGGCCCGCAAGCTGCGCCACGAGGGCGCCGAGCAGGTCCTGATCAGCCGCGCGGACCAGCCGGCCCTCGCCCTCGTGGACGACGAGCCCGTCCTGGTCACACTCCCCGCCCTGCAGGTGGTCGACCACCGCGGCGCCGGCGACTCGATGACGGCCGGCGTCGCCGCCGTCCTGGCGCGCGGCGGCGACATGGAGGAGGCCCTGCGTACGGGTGCGGCCGCGGGTGCCCTCAACGTGACCCGCCACGGCCTGGGCACCGGCCGCGGCGAGGCCGTCGAGCAGCTGATCAAGCGCGTGGAGCTGAGCCCGCTATCGCTTGGCTAGGGGCACGACGAGGACGGCCTCGGTGCCGCCGCCGGCGCGGTTGCGCAGCTCGATGCTGCCGCGCAGCTCGCCCGTAGCCAGGGCGCGGACGATCTGGAGGCCGAGCCGGCCGCTCGCCTCCGCGCGGAAGTCCTCCGGCAGCCCGCGGCCGTTGTCGGCGACCGTGACGTGCAGCTGCTTGCGGAAGCGGTGCGCCGACACCACCACCTCGCCGACCGGCTCCGGCGGGGCCGGCGGCAGCAGGGTGGCCTCGGGCTCCGGCGCGGGCTCGTCCTCCGGCGGCGGGAAGCCGTGCTCCACCGCGTTGATGAGCAGCTCGTTGAGGACCATGACCAGCGAGGTGGCGATCTCGGCGGGCAGCACGCCGAACGTGCCCTCGCGGCGCATCTTCACCGTGATCTCGGTCGCGGCGACCTCGGTGGCGGCGGTCGCCACGCGGTCGACGATGCCGTCGAACTCGACCGACTCGTCGGCGTCGGCGGACATCGACAGGGTCTCGTGGACCAGCGCGATCGAGGCGACGCGGCGGACGGACTCCTGCAGGGCCATCCGCGCCTCGGGGATGTTCACCCGGCGGGCCTGCAGGCGCAGGAGGGCCGCCACGGTCTGCAGGTTGTTCTTGACGCGGTGGTGGATCTCGCGGATCGTCGCGTCCTTGGTCATCAGGGCGCGGTCGCGGCGGCGCACCTCGGTGACGTCCCGGACCAGGACCAGGGCCCCGATGGGTACGCCGGCCGGCATCAGCGGCAGCGAGCGCATGAGCACCGTGGCGCCCCGCGCCTCGACCTCCATGCGCGGCGGCGCCTCACCCCGCAGGGCGGCGAGGACCCGCTCGCTGGCGTCCGTGCCCTCCAGCGGGTCGTGGGCCAGCCGGCTGGAGAGCACCGACAGCTCCTCGCCGACCAGGTGGGCGTTGAACCCCAGCCGCCGGTACGCGGACTGGGCGTTCGGGCTCGCGTACGTGACCTTGCCGGAGGCGTCGAGGCGGACCAGCCCGTCCCCGACGCGTGGCGCGGAGGTCGTCTCCCCGGGGTGGGGCGGGGGCGGGAAGGTGCCGTCGGCGACCATCTGGGCCAGGTCGTCGGCCGTGGTGAGGTAGTTGAGCTCCAGCTGGCTGGGCGTGCGCGCGGTGGACAGGTTGGTGTCCCGCCCGATCACGCCGATGATCTCGGGGCCGCCGTCGACCCGCATGCGCACCGGGATCGCCTCGTGGCGGGCGGGCGTGTCGCCGTACCAGACGGGGTCGCCCTCCCGCCAGATGCGCCCCTGCGCGTAGGCGATGTCCAGGTGCGCCACCTCGGGGCCACCCACGATCTTGCCGACCTGGTCGTCCTGGTAGGCCGTCGGAGCGGTCGTCGGGCGCACCTGGGCGACGCAGAGGAAGGACCGCGGCTGCCCCGGCTCGCCCCGCACCGGCACCCAGAGCAGCAGGTCGGCGAAGGACAAGTCGGAGAGCAGCTGCCAGTCACCGGCAAGGCGGGTCAGGTGGTCGATCCCGGCCGGGCCGAGGCCGGTGTGCTCGTCGGCGAGGTCACGCAGCGTGGACACACCCCAAGCGTGCCACGTCGGCACGGTGCCGTGCCCTCAGAGGGTGGCCGTCACCTTCTTCAGGCCGCGCGGCGCGTCCGGGTCCTCGCCCCGGGCCAGTGCCAGCGAGAGCGCGAGCTGCTGCAACGGCAGGATGTCGAGCAGCGGCGAGTAGCGCTCGTCGACCTCCGGCACGGCGAGCCGCCCCGAGGCGCCCGCGATGTCGTGCGCACCGATAGTGACGACGTCGGCACGGCGCTCGCCGAGCCGGGCGACGACCTCCGCCATCGAGCCGCCGCCGGGGCCGCTGCCGGCGACCGCGAGCACCGGCACGTCCGGGTCGGTCATCGCGAGCGGCCCGTGCAGCAGGTCGGCGCCGGAGAAGGCGAGCGCCGGCAGGTAGGAGGTCTCCATCAGCTTGAGGGCGGTCTCGCGGGCGGTCGGGTACGCGTACCCCCGGCCGGTGGTCACCAGCCGCGACGCGAAGCGGTAGCGCTGCGCCAGCTCCTCGGCGCCGTGCTCCGCCAGGGTCCGCTCGGCGAGCTCGGGCAGCCGGGCGAGCGCCTCCCGCTCCCCGGCCGGCAGCGCGCCGTCGCCGTTGCGGATGCCCTCGACGAGCAGCAGCAGCGCGAGCAGCTCGGCCGTGTAGGTCTTCGTGGCGGCGACCGCCCGCTCGTGGCCGGCAGCCACGTCCACGCTCAGCTCGGCGGTCTCCGCGAGCGTCGAGCCGGGGTTGTTCGTCACCGCGAGGGTGAGAGCACCACTCTCCCGGGCGACTTTCAGCACCTCGGTGAGGTCGGGCGAGCCACCGCTCTGGCTGACCCCCACGACGAGCGCGCCGGTGAGGTCGGGGCGCGCGCCGTAGAGCGTGATCGCGCTCGGCGAGGCGAGTCCGACGGGGATGCCCAGCCGGATCTCCGTCAGGTACGCCCCGTAGAGCGCGGCGTGGTCCGACGTGCCCCGCCCCACGAACACGACGTGCTTGGGGCGCTGCTCGGCGACCGCGGCGGCCACCTTCGCGATCGCGGCCGCGGCCTCGCCCTCGAGGAGCCGCGCGTATCCCGCCGGCTGCTCCGCGATGTCGGCCGCCATCCCCTGGCCTCGCTGCGTCACTGGTCCTCCCCTGTCGCGCCTGCTGCTCGTACGCTGCGCAGTGTTGCACTTTTGAGCGCGGAAACGCAACGTTCTGAGCATGAACGCGCAGCATTCGGGGACTGACATATTGGTGCGGTTCGCCTAGGCTCGCCAATGGCTTCACGGCGTGCTTTCCGGCATGCCACCCGGCGTGTTCCGCGCGATGTCACCGGCGGCATCGGCCACGCGCGCAAGGAAGGCACGGCCATGGACGATGCCCGGCGCTCCGCCGCCCGCGAGCTGGAGCATGCCCGCACGGCCCTCGACCGCGGCGACCTCGCCGGCGCCGCCGACCACGTGGCCGGCGCCATCGCCCACGCCCCCACCCTGCCGGAGATCCAGGATCTGCTGAGCCTGCTCGCCGAGCGCGCGGACGGCGCCCTGGAGCTCTTCCCGCTCGAGCAGCACGCGTTCGTCGGCACGGTCGTCGCCCGCGCCCACCTGCTCGCCGCCGCCGGCCGCCCCGAGGACGGCCTGCCGCTGCTGGCCGCCGCCAGCGGGCACACCCCGGGCGTCGACTGGGCGGGCGTCCCCTGGGTCAGCGAGCCGGGGCTGGGCGCCCGGATGGAGCCGGGCATCCTCGCGCGCGTCGTGATGCAGCTGTGCACGGCGATCGGCGACCCGGCGCCGGAGGGCGGGCTGGCGGCGCTGCGGCCGTACCTGACGCTGGTCGGGCACGCCGTGACCGCGCACCCGGAGCACGCGATGCTGCTCGGCGCGGGCTCGGCCCTGGCCCGCCGGCTCGGCGAGGCCGACCTGGCGGTGGAGTGGGCGCTGCGCGGGACCCGGCTGCGGCCCTCGAAACTGGCGGAGATCTGGCTGGGGTACGCGTACCGCAGCGCCGGCCGCATCCCCGAGTCCCTGGCCGCCCTGCGCCGCGCGGTCATGTACGACCCCGAGGACCTCTCCGTCTACGCCGACATCGCCGGCACGCTCGCCGACGCCGGCCGCCTCGACGACGCCCTCCTCTGGATCGACCGCGCCCTGTCCCTCGACCCCGGCTTCGAGTGCGCGGTCCACACCGGCCACCGCCTGCGCTACCAGGCCGACGGCGACCTCACCCACCTGGTCCGGCTCGCCGACTTCCAGCGCGACCACCCCGACGACAGCCACGAGCACACCGACCTCGCCGAGTGCTGCGCCGACCAGCCGTGGCTGAGCCGGGTGCCGTCCGCCCCGGACGCCCCGGTCGACCCCGCCCGCCTCACCGCCGTCCCGCTCGCCGCGGGCTACCCCCTCGCCTACACCGGCGCCGGCCCCGAAGCCGTCGCCCGCCTCCACCGCCTGGCCCACCCGCTGTGGCCGCACCCGCCCGCCGCCTACGACGCCGCGCTCGGCCTCGTCCTCGTCCCCCCGGCCGAGTTGCTCGCCCTGGTCGCCGACCCCCCGCCCGCCCCCGACGACGAGGTGGGCCGGGCGCTGGCCGCCCACGACCCCACCCTCTGGGCCCGCTGCGCCCGGGTCTGGGCCTGCCTCGGCCTGCTCCACCACGACACCGACCAGTCCTGGAGCGAGTCGGCCCGGCGCCGCCACCTGGTGGACCTGGCCACCGGCGGCCTCGACACCATCACCGAGGCGGCCCTCTTCGCCCTCGTCACCTACGCCTGGGTCGACCCGGGCGCCCGCTCCGACGTGGCCGGCCTGATGACCCGCCGCCTCGACGACGCGGCCGCCGCCCGGCTCGCCGGCCTCATCAGCGACGCCCTGGCCTGGTCGATCGCGCAGCTCGCCCTCGCCACCCCGGACGTCGGCACCGAGGCCCGCGAGCGTGCGGCAGCCCTGGTCCACGAGCTCGAAAGCGTCACCGCCCCGGTCCCCCGCCAGCGCACCCGCCGCGCCGGCCGCCTCCGCCGCTGGTTCTCCGGCCGCTGACCTCCACCCGCCGGCCCGCTCCGGCGCACCCGGGCGCGACACACGGGCGCACTCGCTCCGGCGCGACTGGCAGCGACGTAGCGGCCGCCGCCGAACCGACCGACGAGCGGGCGGGGCGGGCGGCATTCAAGACGCGCCTGCCGTCCCGTCGGCGTGCGCCCGTCCCGTTGGCGGGCGGCGGCCCGTCGGCTTGTGCCCGTCCCCGGCATGCCGGCGGCGGCCCGGAGGGCGGGCGGCCCGGTGGGCGGCCCGCGGCTGTGGACGGTGGCTACTCGATGACGGCGATCAGGTCGCCCTCCTGGACGACGTCGCCCTCGTGGACGGAGAGCTCCTTGAGGGTGCCATCGGACTCGGCGAGGACCGGGATCTCCATCTTCATGGACTCGAGGATCACGAGCGTGTCGCCCTCCGCGACCTCGGCGCCCGGGGCGGCGACGACCTTCCAGACGTTCGCCACCATCTCAGCTCGGATCTCGTCGGCCACGATGCCGTCCTCCCGCCAGTCGCTGTGGACCTCATCCAATCATGAGGGGCGGGTCCGAGCCCAGCGGCCGGACAAGCAACGCGGGGCGACTACCATCGGCGGGTCGGACAGGGCACGCGGTTCCGCCGCGGCCCGTCCGGGAGAGCTCGGAGGCGGCGGGCGGCGGTGCCGTGCGGCGCGTCCGGAGAAGCAGCGACGACAGGAGAGCGGTCATGGCGAAGAAGGCCCGGAAGAAGAAGGCTCGTAAGAAGAGCGGCGCGAACCACGGCAAGCGTCCCAACTCCTGAGCCGTGGCATGACGAAGGGCCCGCACCGGACATCCGGTTGCGGGCCCTTTCCACGTCGGGAGCGCCTACGGCACCCCAGACGCGTCAGCCGTCAGTAGCGCTGCGGCATCCAGCGCTACACCCTGGGCGCGCCAGTCGTTAAAAGCGCTGCGCGTGGGGAACCGCTCAAGGCCCCGGCGCGCCAGTCGTCACGAGCTCTGGGCGTGGAACCGCCGGGAGCCGGCGGCGCCCCGGGTGTCCGGGGCGCCGAGGGTCGTTACGGCAGGTACTCGTGGCTCTCGGCCTCGACGACGTGCTCGCTCAGTTTGATCTTGATGCGCTCGCGCAGCTCCTTGGGCGCCGTCTCGTCGCCGCAGCAGCGGGCGACGAGCGCCTTGACCTCGTGCTCGATGCCGTACTCCCGGAGGCAGTCGGAGCAGTCGTCGAGGTGGTGCTTGATCAGCGCGCGGCGCTCGTCGCTGCACTCCAGGTCGAGGTAGAGATACACCTCGCTGATCACGACGTCGCAGTCGGCCTTCTGGTCGTCGTCGTTCATGTCGCTCACGCCTCCTGTGCGGCGGGAGCGCCGGACGTGCGGGTGACACCGCGGTCGGACGCGTACTGCTCGAGCATCTTGCGCAGGTTACGGCGTCCGCGGTGCAGGCGCGACATGACGGTGCCGATGGGCGTGCCCATGATGTCGGCGATCTCCTTGTACGAGAAACCCTCGACATCGGCGAGGTAGACGGCGAGACGGAACTCCTCGGGCAGCTGCTGCAGCGCGTCCTTGATGTCGCTGTCGGGCAGCCGGTCCAGCGCCTCGGTCTCGGCCGAGCGCAGGCCCTGCGACGTGTGCGACTCGCTCGAGGCGAGCTGCCAGTCGGTGATCTCCTCCGTGGGCGCCTGGACGGGCTGCCGCTGCTTGCGCCGGTAGGAGTTGATGTAGGTGTTGGTCAGGATGCGGTAGAGCCAGGCCTTGAGGTTGGTGCCCTCCTCGAACTGGTGGAACGCGGAGAACGCCTTGAGGAACGTCTCCTGCACCAGGTCCTCGGCGTCGGCCGGGTTCCGCGTCATGCGCAGCGCGGCAGCATAGAGCTGATCCACGAAGGGCATGGCGTCACGCTCGAAGCGTGCCCGGTCCTCGTCGGTCCGCGCGCTCCGCTTGGTCCTGCTGGTCCGCTCTGCTGGCGTCACCCGCACCTCTCCCCTCGACTGCCCCGCCGAGGATACGGGTAGTGCCCCGCTGACGGTTTCGAAAACCGCCGGTGTGCTGACACTCACCGATGGCGTGACCGCCGGGGACGTCGCGGCGGGCCACTCCGGGGAATGCAGAAGCTCCTGCACCTTGCGGGCGTGGAGACCGCCCCGCGCGGCGAAACCTGTTCCGGCATGCACCTGAGGTACCCCTTCCGACGTACAGCCTTCCGGGTGGTGTAACCGAGAACCCCCTGTCCGCATTCCGAGTGGCATCGATCAGTGTGCCCACGCATTCCGGCGCAACCAGTCGACCACGGCGGCGGCCGTGCCGGGCAGGTCCTTGCGCAGGTCGTGCACGGCGCCGGGACGCACGACGACCGACACGTTTCCGCTGGCCACCGGCACTCCGAACGGGTCCCGGTCGCCGTTGACGACCAGGGTGGGCAGGGTCGGCGACAGCTCCCCGGCCCGGCTCTTCTCCGGCTTGCCCGGCGGGTGCAGCGGGAAGGCGAGCGCGAGCACACCGGCAGCACCGACAGCGGAGGCAGTGCGACACGCCACTCGGGCCCCGCTGGACCTGCCACCGACGATCAGCGGCAGAGAAGAGGCGGTCAGCGGCAGCGGCGAGGCGGTCAGCGGCAGCGGCGAGGCGGCCGACGGCAGGGAAGAAGCGGTCGACGGCAGGGAAGACGCAGTCGGCGGCAGCGGAGAGGACAGCGCGGTGACCACCGCGGTCCAGGCCTCGTCGAGGTGGGTGGCGGGAGCGGGCGCCCGGCGGCCGGCGACCCGGTAGGGCTGGGTGACCAGGGCCACGCTCACCCCCGCCGCCACCGCGGCGTCGTGGACGGCGGTCAGGTCGGGCGCGTCGACGTCGCCGCCGGCGCCGTGCCCCAGGACGAGCAACGCCCCGGGAGCAGCGGCGGGATCCGTGATGCGGACCCGCGCCGTGCCCCGGGGCGTGGTGATCTCGAGCTCCCGCACGGGAACCAACCTAGCGTGCGGTCGACTCCAGCGTGAGCAGCTTGCGGTCCGCCTCGTCCGGGCCGTCGTCGACCGGGTCGCCGTTCGGCTGGACCCGCTCGCGCCAGGCGATCAGCATGGCCCGCCGCTCGCGGGGCGTCGTGCCGCCCCAGACGCCGTGGCAGTCGCCGACCTGCAGGGCCCAGGCCAGGCAGGCCCCCCGGACGTCGCACGAGCCGCAGAGCGCGACGGCGCCCTCGGTCGGCTCGTTGGGCGCCGGGAAGAACGTCTCCGGATCGACGGTGCGGCAGGCGCCGCGGGTGCGCCAGGCCTCGTCGGACCGGCGCTCGTCGAGAGCCTCCAGCAGCCGTGGATCACGGCGTGCGATAGCCACCTCGTGTGGACGCGGCATACGTGCGCGTGTCATCAGCCCACCTCCCCCGTGGGTGCCGGCTGGGCTGTGGTGCCGCGGTCCGCACGGTACGAACCGTCACCACGCCGGCGCAGTTTTCTACCGCACGGAGAAGAGCGGGAACAAGGGGCTTATCTATTTCCCAACAAACTTTCCAGTAACGGAACGTGCCATACCCGGGCGAATACCGTCACCTGGCACGGCGTTCCGGCGAATTCGGACATGGTCCGTTTTCGCAATCCATGGGAGCGCGCCCACGGATGTTCATCTGATCATGACGATCAGAACAGCGTCCCTTCGAGAGCGGGCGGCGCGAGCGCGGGAGACGCGGGAGCGGGAGCTGTCAACTGCGGCCCGTTGTTGCGCACATTGCCGACGGCCGCGCCCACCGGGCGTACCTCGATCAGGGTGTCGAGCTCGCCGGCCGTGAGCGGCCGCAGCAGGCCGGGCTCCGCGGTGTCGGCGGCCAGCCACTCGTCCCACCGCGCGGGCGGGAGGATCAAGGGCATCCGATCATGTACGCGAGACAGGTCACCGAGCGCCGCGGTGGTGATGACGCCGCAGGTCATCGTCCCCTCGCGCCGCGTCCAGAGCCCCGCGAAGGCGAGCACCGACCCGTCGCGCGGCGTCATGTAGAAGGGCTGCTTGCGTTTGCCGTCGCGCACCCACTCGAACCAGCCGTCGGCCGGCACCAGGCAGCGCCGCCGCTCGAACGAGGACTTGAAGGCGGGCAGCCGGTCGACCGTCTCGGCCCGCGCGTTGATCATCGTGCCCTTGTGCCCCGGCAGGCCCCAGCGCACCGTGTCGACCACCCGGGCCGCGTGGCTGCTCGACACCCGGACCACGGGCACCGGGTCGGTGGGCGCCACGTTCCAGCTCGGGGCGGGCGCCTCCGCCACGGGCACGGCGTCGAAGAGCCGGCTCAGGTCCGCCTCGCTCTTCGTCGTCGCGTAACGCCCGCACATGGGCCCGACAGTACGCCGTACGCCAGCAACCCGCTGACCCGTACGGCCGGTGTCGGGACAACCCGGCAGAATGAGAGCCGTGACAGCAGCAGCCCGCCCCTGGACGGCGCCCGTGGCCACCGGACCGGTCACGGCGTCCGTGCGCCTGCCCGGCTCCAAGTCGATGACCGCTCGCGCCCTGGTGCTCAGCGCGCTCGCCGACGGCCCCTCGACGATCGTGCGCCCGCTGCGGGCCCGCGACACCACGCTGATGGCCTCCGCCCTCACGGCCCTGGGCTCGACCGTCGACACGACCGGGGGAAAGAGTCCGGCCGGCGAGGAGAGCTGGACCGTGACGCCCGGGCCGCTGCACGGGCCCGCCACCGTGGACGTCGGGCTGGCCGGCACCGTCATGCGCTTCCTGCCCCCGGTGGCCGCGCTGGCCTCCGGGACGGTCGAGTTCGACGGCGACCCGCATGCGCGCAACCGGCCGCTGCGTCCCATCCTCGACGCGCTGCGGGCGCTCGGCGCGACCCTCGAAGCCTCGCCCACCGGCGGGCTGCCGCTGACCGTGGCCGGGGCGGGCGGGATCGAGGGGGGCGAGGCGGTCATCGACGCCTCCGGGTCGAGCCAGTTCGTCTCGGGCCTGCTGCTCTCGGCGCCGCGCTTCGCCAAGGGGCTGGTGCTGCGGCACGAGGGCCCGCCCGTGCCGTCCGCGCCGCACCTGCGCATGACCACGCACATGCTGCGCACCGCCGGAGCGGTCGTGGACGAGAGCGTGCCCGACGTGTGGCGCGTCGAGCCCGGCACCCTGCGCGGCCACACGTGGGTGATCGAGCCGGACCTGTCGGGCGCGGCGCCCTTCTTCGCCGCCGCGATGGTGACTGGCGGCGCCGTGACCCTGTCCGGCTGGCCGCGGGAGAGCTGGCAGCCCGTCGACACCCTGACCGACCTGCTGACCCGGATCGGCGCCCGGGTGCAGCAGGGCGACGAGGGGCTGACCGTGCGCGGGACCACCCGGCTGCACGGCATCGAGGCCGACCTGTCCGAGGTCAGCGAGCTCACCCCGGTGATCGCCGCGCTCGCCGCCCTGGCCGACGGGCCGTCGTCGATCCGCGGCGTCGCCCACATCCGCGGCCACGAGACCGACCGGATCGCCGCGCTGGCCCGCGAGCTGCGCAAGGTCGGCGCCGAGGTCACCGAGCACCACGACGGGCTCGACATCACCCCCGGGCCGCTGCGGGGCGCGTCCTTCGAGACGTACGCCGACCACCGGATGGCCCACGCCGCGGCGGTGATCGGCCTCGCGGTGAGCGGGGTCGAGCTGACCGACGTAGCGTGTACGTCCAAGACCCTGCCCGAGTTCCCCGAGCTCTGGGCCGGCCTGGTGACCGCCGCGTCCCCGGGGCCGGCGAAGTCCCCGGGGTCGGCGCAGATGACAGGGAGCTGATCCTGCCGGCACGCAAGCGGGAGTACGACGAGGACGACGTCCGGGTCCGGCCGGGCCGGTCGTCCCGTCCGCGTACCAGGACCCGGCCCAAGCACGAGGACGCCGTGGAGGCGCTGGTCATCACCGTGGACCGGGGCCGCTACGGCTGCGTCCGCGAGGATGCCGAGAGCCAGGACGAGCTGATCACCGCCATGCGCGCGCGGGAGCTCGGCCGCAAGTCGGTCGTGGTCGGCGACCGGGTGTCCCTGGTGGGTGACGTCTCCGGCGCGCCCGGGGCGCTGGCCCGCATCGTCCGGATCAGCGAGCGCACCTCGGTGCTGCGGCGCACGGCGGACGACGACGACACCACGCCGGAGGGCCGCCTCGAGCGCGTGGTCGTGGCCAACGCCGACCGGCTGGTCATCGTGAGCGCGCTGGCCGACCCGCAGCCGCGGACGGGCTTCATCGACCGGTGCCTGGTCGCCGCGTACGACGCCGACGTCGAGCCCCTCCTCTGCCTGACCAAGGCCGACCTGGCCGGCCCCGCGCAGGTCCTCGGCTACTACGCCGAGCTCGACCTGCCGTACGTGCTGGTGGAGCCGGAGAGCGACCTGGCCGAGCTGCGCGAGCACCTGGCCGATCGCATCTCCGTGCTGGTCGGCCACTCGGGCGTCGGCAAGTCCACGCTCGTCAACCGGCTGGTGCCCGACGCGCTGCGGGCGACCGGCGTGGTGAGCGCGGTCGGCAAGGGCCGGCACACGTCGACCAGCGCGGTGGCGTTGCGGCTGCCCCGGGTCCGCCGGAAGGGCGACCCGGGCTGGATCGTCGACACGCCCGGGATCCGCAGCTTCGGCCTGGCCCACGTGAGCGCCGACAGCCTGTTGCACGGCTTCCCGGACCTGGTCGAGGGTACGGTCGACTGCCCGCCCAACTGCGGCCACACGGCGGCCGACGTCGACTGCGCGCTGGACGCCTGGGTGGCGGCGGGTAAGGCCGATCCGCGGCGGCTCGCCTCCTACCGCCGCCTGTTGAGCAGCCGGGCGGGCGACCTCGACCCGCGCGACCAGATGGAGTGATGGTGCCGTACACCGATGACCTGGCCTTGGCGCACCTGCTGGCCGACACCGCCGACGCGATCTCGATGGACCGCTTCCGCGCGCTCGATCTGGCGGTCGAGTCGAAGCCGGACCTGACCCCGGTCTCGGACGCCGACACCGCGGTCGAGCAGGCGCTGCGGGCCACCCTGGCGCGCGCCCGGCCCCGCGACGGCGTCATCGGCGAGGAGTTCGGCAGCACGACCGCGCCCGCCGGGCAGGGCAACCGGAGCTGGGTGATCGACCCGATCGACGGCACCAAGAACTTCATCCGCGGCGTCCCGATCTGGGGCACGCTGATCGCCCTGCTGGAGGGCGACCGGCCGGTGGCCGGGCTGGTGTCGGCGCCCGCCCTGGGCCGGCGCTGGTGGGGCGCCATCGGGCACGGCGCCTACGCGGGCAAGCACCAGCGCGCCGCCACGCGGATCACCGTCTCCTCGGTGCGCCGGCTGGCCGACGCGAGCCTGGCCTACGCCAGCCTCCCCGACTGGGAGAAGGCGGGCTACCTCGAGCCCATGCTCGGCCTCATGCGCGACTCGTGGCGCAGCCGCGGCTACGGCGACTTCTACGGCTACATGCTGCTCGCCGAGGGCGCCGTGGACGCGATGGTCTACCCGGACCTCTCGCTCTGGGACGTCGCCGCGCTGATCCCGATCGTCGCCGAGGCGGGCGGGCGCATCACCGACCTGACCGGCCGCCCGGCCCCCGGCGACGGCAGCGCGATCGCGACCAACGGCCATCTGCACGAAGATGTTTTGGAGCGGCTGGCCCGCGGGCGCCGCTGAGGACGCCATAAACTCGCCTGGTGATCTCGGCCGGCTGGATCTTCCTCGCCGCGATGATCGCGGCGTACGGCGTGGCCAACCTGCTGCAGTCCGTCGCCGCGACGCGCACCACCGTGCATCACACCTTCGACCCGCAGCTGCTGGTGCGTCTGGCCGGCCACCGCACGTATCTGCTGGGCCTGGGCTGCCAGGTGCTGGGCTTCGTGCTGGCCTTCCTCGCCCGTCGCGACCTGCCGCTGTTCCTGGTGCAGGCCAGCGTGGCGGCGGGCCTGGGCGTGACCGCGCTGCTGGGCGTCCTGATCCTGAAGTGGAGCCTGCCGGCGGCCGAGGTGGCCCTCCTGGGCCTGCTGCTGGCGGGCATCACGGCGCTGGTCGTCTCGGCCCAGCCCGCGCCCGCCCGCCAGCTGGGCACGGCGGGGCTGGCCGGCCTGGCCGTCGCCCTCGCGCTGCTGGGGGTGCTGGGCTTCTTCTCGGTACGCCTGCACGGCGCCCTCGGCTCGGTCGTGCTCGGCTCCCTGGCCGGCGTGGCCTTCTCCGCGGCGGCGATCGCGGCCCGGCCGCTGGCGACCGAGCACACGTTCGCGGGTCTGTGCGGCAGCCCGCTGCTCTGGCTGCTCGTGGCGCACTCGATCGTCGGCCAGCTCCTGCTCGGCCTGGCCATGCAGCGGGGCTCCACCACGGCCGCCGTGGCCGCCATGGACGCCGCCGGGGCCGTCCCGGCCGCCATCGTCGGCCTGGCCCTGCTCGGCGACCGCATCCACCCGGGCCGCGAGTGGCTCGCGGGGGTCGGATTCGTCATCACGCTGGCCGCGGTGGTGGCCCTCACCCGTTACGCCGAGCCGCAGCACCATCACCACACCCGCCCGCACGCCGAGCCGGCCCTGCACCCGGCCGCACGCTGACCGCCCGATCGCGGCATGACCCCGGATCCAGGGGGTACAGCTCGATGGTCAACAGCCACTTATGGCGCGAAAAGCGCATTGACCGGTAAAGCGGTCACGCGCCGGTAATGCGAAAATCGTACGCGTTATGCAGAATGGGGCTTCACGTCTCCGCGCGGGATCACGGCGCTGATCTCCACTGCGCTGCACAGTCCTCAGGGGAGCGATCATGCCGAGTGAGGTCCGACATCGGGTCGACGGCGGGCACGCCTTTCCGGTCGTCCGGCTGGACGGCGTGCTCGACGCCGGGTCCGCCCCGGCGGTCCGGGCGGCGCTGCTCGGCGTGCTCGGCGGGCAGCCCGAGGCGATGGTGGTCGACGTGCGCGGACTCACGCTCGGCGCGCCGGAGGCCACGGGCGTCCTGGCCGACGTGGCGCGGCAGGCCGCCGGCTGGCCGGGGTCCCGGCTGGTCCTCTGCACCGGCGCCGGGCAGGACGGCTGGCACGCCACCGGGCTGCGGACCGAGCCCGGCGTCGAGGCCGCGCTGGCGGAGCTGGGCCGGCCACACCCCGCGGACTTCCTGAGCGTGACGCTGGAGCCGGTGATCGGGGCGGCGCGGCGGTCCCGCGAGCTCGTCGCCGAGGCGTGCGCCCGGTGGGACCTCGTGACGCTGGCCGGTCCGGCGTGCATCGTCGTCACCGAGCTGGTCAACAACGTGGTCGCGCACTCCCGGACGGCGATGACCGTCTTCGCGTCCCGGCGCGGCGAGCTGCTGCTCGTGGCGGTGCGCGACGAGGACGCCACGATCCCGCGGTTCACCGGGAGCCCGGTGCCGGCCACGTCGTACGGGGGCCGGGGCCTGCTCCTCATCGACTCGGTGGCCGAGCGCTGGGGCTCGCTGGCGCTGCCCGGCGGGAAGGTCGTGTGGGCCGCGCTGTCCGCCGAGCACGAACGGGCACAGCAGGCCGCGGGGTTCGGCACGCCTCAGCCGTAGACGCATGAGCCGCCCGGCCCGTGGGTAGTCTGCGAGCATGCGAGACGACGACTACCCGACCGAGGTGTCCGACCCGGAGGCGTCCGGCCTGCCCGGCACGGCCGACGACGACTCGACCGCGTACGACGAGGTCGACAGCGTGCGCCAGGCCGACGGACCCGACCCCGCGGCGCTCCCGGGCGTGGGACCGGGCGGCGCGAACCGCTACGGCGACACCGCGGAGGAGCAGCGCGCGGGCGAGTCCTTGGAGTACCGCCTGCACCAGGAGGAGCCGGACTTCGGCGCCGAGGAGGCGATCCCGGCCCGGCGCGACCCGTTCGACGAGACGGTGGACGACTCCGAGCAGCGCCAGCTGGACGCCGACGTCTGGGGCCAGAGCCCGACCTCGGATCCGAACTCGCCGGTGTCGCTCTACGACGACGGCCAGCTCGACAGCGACAGCCCCGGCACGGTCGGCCGCCTGGTCGAGACGGACGAGGGCTACGGCTACGACGACGAGCCCGACAGCGTGGCCTACGACGCCGGAGCCGCCGGTGGCGGCGCCTCGGCCGAAGAGGCCGCCATGCACGAGACCAACGCGCCGCGCTACCGCTGAGCCGCGACGCGCTGATCGCGGCCGGCGGCGGCGGCCGCGATCAGTCGAGCCCCTGCTCTATCGCGTAGCGGGTGAGCTCGACCCGGTTGTGCAGTTGCAGCTTGCCGAGCGTGTTCTGCACGTGGTTCTGCACCGTGCGGTGGCTGAGGACCAGACGTTCCGCGATCTGGCGGTACGACAGGCCCTTGGCCACCAGCCGCAGCACCTCGGTCTCGCGCTCGGTGAGCTTCGGCGCGCCCGGGTCCTCCCCCGCGGGCTCGGTCGCGAGCCGGCGGAACTCGCCCAGCACCAGCCCGGCGAGCCCGGGGGTGAAGACCGGGTCGCCCGCGGCCGTCCGCGCCACGGCGTCGAGGAACTCCGCCTGGCCCGACGACTTCAGCAGGTAGCCCGTGGCGCCCGCCTTGACCGCGTCGAGCACGTCCTGCTGCTCGCCGCTGGCCGAGAGCATCAGCACGCGCACGCCCGGCTGCGCAGCCAGCAGCCCGCTGATCACCTCCACGCCGGAGATGTCCGGCAGCTGGAGGTCCAGCACCACCACCTCGGGACGCGCCGCCGGGGCGATCCGCACCGCCTGCCGGCCCTCGCCGACGGTCGCGACCACCTCGTACCCGGCCGCCGCCAGGTCCCGCGCCACGCCGTCCCGCCACATCGGGTGGTCGTCGACCACCATGACCCGCACGCTCACGCCCTCACGATACTGACGCCCGCGGGACGGTCAGCTCCACCTCGGTGCCCTGGTCGGGTGCGGACGTGATGGTGACCGCGCCGCCCAGGTCCCGGATCCGGCCCCGGATGGACTGCGCCATGCCGAGCCGCCCCTGCGACTCCGCCTCGGCCAGCCGCTCCGGGGCCATGCCGCAGCCGTCGTCGCGCACGCTGACGGTCACGGCGTCCGGCTCGTCCTCGACCAGCACCCAGACCTTGGTGCCCGGCTCGCAGTGCCGGGTCACGTTGTCCAGCGCGGCCGCCACGGCGGCGGCGATCTCCGTGGCGGCGGCGGACGGCAGGCGCACGGCGTCCGCGGGCGCCGCGACCGACACGGAGGCCGACGCGTACGGCTCCAGCAGCGTCATCAGGTCCACCTCGGCGTGCTCGTCCACGGGCTCCGCCGACCGCCCCGTGACCAGCGTGCGCAGCGCCGCCTCCTGCTCGCCGGCCAGCCGCGCCAGCTCGCCCGCCTCCCCGCCGAGCCCGGCCCCGCGCCGCTTGACCAGCGCGAGCACCTGCAGCACGGAGTCGTGGATGTCGCGGGCCAGCCGCTCGCGCTCCCGGGTGGCCGCCTCGAGCTGGATCGCGCGCTCGAGCCGCTGCTGGGACGCCTGCGCGACGCCGACGAGATAGCCGACGGCAAGCGCGGCGAGCAGCATGAGGACCGTGCCCGTGTACGCCGCCTGGTCCCAGTGGTTGCGCACGACGAGATCGGTGGCGCCCATGGCCAGGGCCGCCGTGATGCCCCACCGGCGACCGCCGGCGACGGCCCAGGCGATGACCGGCGCCACGTGCCAGGCGACCGCGAGCGTGGGCTTGCCCGCCCGGAGCGCCTCGGCGCCGACGATGTAGCCGCTGGACGCCATCACGCCCATGGTGATCAGCAGGTCGGCGACGAAGAGCGGCGGGCGGCGGCGGGCCGGGTCCGCGTACGCGTAGGTCGTGAACACCGTCCAGCCGGCCGTCAGGGCGAGAACGGGCCAGGCGAGCCCCGGGTGGGCGTACACGCCGATGTTGTTGACGACGAGCGCGGTCACATAGACGAGCGCGGCGATGCGGTAGACGGCGATCGCCCGCCACAGCGACGTCTGCAGGGTCTGCGAGGTCGATGCCGATTCCGCCATGGGCTGACCCTACTCACCCAGCGAAATGATCAGACGTCGCTTACCGTCGAGTCATCGGTACCGAACTGCTGATCTCCGAGGTGTTCGACGCGGGCGGCGTGACCGCCCTGCGGCACACCGTCGCGTCCTGCGCCGGCGAGTCCGGGCTGGGCGGGGACCGGCTGGACGACTTCGTGGTGGCGGTCAACGAACTGCTCACCAACGCCGTACGCCATGGGGGTGGCACCGGTCACGTCACCGTCTGGCGCGCGGACCACGCCGTGGTGTGCGAGGTGAGCGACCGCGGCGCCGGGCTGGCCCCGGTCGAGCCCGGCCGGCCGGCGCCTGACCAGCCGGGAGGCTGGGGGCTCTACCTCGTCCGGGCGCTCACCGACACCTGCGAGATCACCACCGGCCCGGAGGGCACCAGCGTCCGGATCTCCACCAGAACCTGAATCTCTTTTTAATTCCGGCCCCCCGGACTTGACGTTTGCCCGCGAATCTTCTTAGGTCACATGCTGACGGACATGACGATCCCGTCCCGTCGCGCGGCCCCGCCGACGCTCTGACCTCACCGCCCCCGGAGGTTGACCCGTGCCGCGACACAGTGCGCCGCAGTCCGCGCGCCACAGCGCACCGCAGCAGGCTGCCCGCCTGGTGCGGCCCCGGCTCGCGGTGACCCTCGTGGTCGCCGCCGCCGGCCTGGCCACGGCCGTCTGGCTGCCGACCCGTCACGACAGCGCCGACGCCTCCGAGCGTGGCCGCTTTCCCGCCCCGGAGGAGTTCGCCGGCGAGTTCACCGACGACTTCCAGGGCGGCGAGGGCAGCACGGTCGACCCCGGGCTGTGGGAGCTGGCGGACCGCGACCGCTTCGACATGAGCACCCGCAGCGCGCGCCTCGACGGCGCGGGCAACCTGGTGCTGACCGCCCGGGAGAGCCGCCGCCGCGGGATCGTCACCGCCGAGCTGACGACCAAGGAGACCTTCCGCCGCGAGTCGGGGCGGCTCGAGGCGCGGATCCGGGTGCCCGAGGGCCTCGCGCCGGCCTTCGAGGTGGTCACCGAGGCCGGGAAGCTCAACCTGCTGCGGGACGCGAAGCCGGGCGACTTCCACACGTACGCCGTGACGTGGACGCCCGGCTCCCTGCGGGCCGACGTGGACGGGGTGACCGTGCAGGAGGTCTCGGACGTCCCCACCGACCAGGCGTTCCGCCTCTCCCTGAGCCTGGGCGTGCCCGGCGACGACGCGCCGCTGCCGGCCGAGATGCTCGTCGACTTCGTCCGCGTCTCCCCGCTCGACGAGGAGCAGTCGCCGGCGCCCTCCGAGTCTCCTTCCGAGTCCCCCTCCGCGTCTCCTTCCGAGTCTCCTTCGGCGTCCCCCACGCCCTCCGAGAGCCCGTCGGCCTCCCCGGCACCCTCGGAGACCGCCGCGCCCGCGTGGAAGACGTTCGTGGACTACGCGGCCGGTGACGTCGTGAGCTTCGAGGGCGCGGAGTACGAGGTGCTCGAGGCGCACACCTCGCTGCCCGGCTGGGAGCCGACCGCACTCCCGGCTCTGTTCAAAAAACTCTAGAAAAAGTGTGATGCCGGGGGTCGGGGACGGTCTCCCTTGACTGACAGCGGGGAATCTGTAAAGACTCTGTGCAGTCCCCGTCCTCTTCCCCCGGAGGAAACATCCCCATGCGTAAAACCCGCATGTTCCTGGCTGCGGCAGTCGTCGCAGTGACTCTCGGCGGCGGCCTCTACGCCGCCTCGCGCAACGACGCGGCCGACGCGGCCATCGGCGGCATCACCTGGTCCGACGAGTTCAACGGCGCGGCCGGCTCGTCGGTCGACGGCTCGAAGTGGAAGTTCGACACCGGCGGCAGCGGCTTCGGCAACAACGAGCTGCAGAACTACACGACGTCGACGAGCAACGTCTACCAGGACGGCCAGGGCCACCTCGCGATCACCGCGCGCAAGGAGAACCCGAACAACGCCCAGTGCTGGTACGGCACGTGCCAGTACACGTCCGGCCGCATCCTGACGGCCGACAAGTTCTCGCAGACCTACGGCCGGTTCGAGGCCAGCATCAAGATCCCCAAGGGGCAGGGCATCTGGCCGGCCTTCTGGATGCTGGGCGGCAACAGCTGGCCCACCACCGGCGAGATCGACATCATGGAGAACGTCGGCAAGGAGCCCAACACGGTCTACGGCACCGTGCACGGCCCGGGCTACTCCGGTGCGGGCGGCATCGGCGGCAACAAGGTCAACGGCGCGCCGCTCGGTGACGCCTTCCACACGTACGCGGTGGAGTGGTCCCCCAACCTCATCAAGTGGTTCCTCGACGGCCAGCAGTACTTCAGCGTCGACCCGTCGAAGATCAACGGCAACCAGTGGGTGTACGACCACAACTTCTTCATGATCCTGAACGTGGCCGTGGGCGGTAACTGGCCGGGCAACCCCGACGCGAGCACCAGCTTCCCGCAGACCATGCTCGTCGACTGGGTCCGCGTCTCCGGCTGGACCAATGACGGCGGCGGCAGCACCACCCCGCCGCCCTCGACCACCGGCAACGCGCTCAAGTCCACGTTCAGCGGCCGCTGCATCGACATCCCGAACGGCACCGCGACCGACGGCGCCCGGCTGCAGATGTGGGACTGCAACGGCTCGACCGCGCAGAAGTGGACGTTCCAGTCCGACGGCACGCTGCGGGCCCTGGGCAAGTGCTTCGACCCCGCGGGCGGCGCGCTGACCAACGGCACGCCGATCCAGATCGTCACCTGCAACGGCAACCCGGTGCAGCGCTGGACCCTCTCGGGCGCCGGCGACCTGGTCAACATCTCCGCCAACAAGTGCGTCGACATCAAGGACTGGAACGCGAACAACGGCGCCCAGCTCCAGCTGTGGGACTGCGGCGGCACCTCGAACCAGAAGTGGTCGAAGGTCTAGGCCCGGAACAAGTCGCCGTAGACGCGCCAGCTCAGCGGTGTGTTCAGATCGAGGTTGCCGGCCTTGAGGAACACCCGCTGAGCTGTCTGCACCCGGCTGACGTCGCTGTGGGCCTCCTCCTTCTTCATCTCCGCCACGCGGGCGTCGAGGAAGGCGGAGAGCCACTTGATCTCGTCGCCGCCCTGCTTCGGCGGCTTGGCCTTGCGCAGCGCCGCCGAGCGGATGCTGCGCAGCCCTGAGACGCCGTGCATGACCGCGGCGTCGTAGTAGGCGAACTGCCCCAGCGCGCGCAGGCCGTCCGTGCCGGCCATGGTCACCGCGGGGTTGAAGTACATCCGGTCGCGCTCGTCCTCCTGGGTCTTCTGGAAGACCGGGTCGAGGGCGGCCTTGCGCCACGCGGCCGGGAAGCCCGGGTCCAGGCCCGCGTGCGAGTCCGACCCATCCACCGTACGCAGCGCCGGCAGGTACCGCGCCAGCACGTTCTTCGGCTTCCGGCGCGTGTACTCGGTGACCACCGCGAGCATGTCGGACGTCCCGGAACAGAAGCCGACGATCCCGGCCGTGTAGCCGCGCCCGTCCCCGATGTCCTCGATGTAGCCGAACTGGCGGCGCCAGGCGACGGTCGAGTTCTCGGCGCTGGAGACGAGCTTGAACGCCAGCTCCTTCTTCGCCGCCTGGGCGAGCCCCGCCGCGGCGGCCGGCACCGCGAGCGACGTCCCGATCGCGGACTCGGTGGCCGGGGCGACCGGCCCGGGCCCGTACGCCCGCAGGTCCCGCACCGCATAGCCGGTCTCGCCGGCGGACCGCTCCGTCGCCAGCACCCGCAGGTAGCGCCCGGTGCCGGAGAGCTTCTTCAAGTCGTCCGTGCCCCCGTCGCCGCCGCCGGTGCTGTAGAGACCGGTCCAGTTCGCCCCGTCGCCGGAGACCTGCACCGCGTACGAGCGGGCGAACTCCGGCCCCCAGCCGACGCGCACGCGGGTGATCCGCTGGTCGCGGCCGAGGTCGACGCGCAGCCACTGGCTGCCGGCCGGTGAGCCGCTGAGCCACGTCGTGGCCATGTCACCGTCCACGGCGAACCGTCCCGCCACGCCGGCGCCCTGCGTGCTGCTGGCCAGGACGGGCCGGTCGCGCGTGAGCAACAGATCAGGCGCGGCGTCCGCGGTCACCGAGATGACCAGCGGAACCATGCAGACTGCAGCGACGCCGACGACCAGCGCGACCGATTTTGCTCGGATTCCCACCTTATGAAAGGTAGGCGGCGGACCTCAGCGACGCTTGCGATTCCGGGAAATCAACACGAAGGCCAGGACGATCGCGGCCACCACCAGCAGGCAGCAGATGCCGCCGAAGATCGGGAAGAAGCCGAAGCCGCCACGCCGGCGACGGGACTTGGCCGCCTCGACGGCGACGGTGTCCAGGCCGGTGCTCGCGGCCCAGGCGTGCACCGGGATCACCAGCGTCAGCACCGCGCCCGTCACGGCCGCGGACAGTCGGGCCCACCATTTCGTCACGTCAGACATGTGTCCAGTCTGGCCGAGGACCGCAAGGTACGCCCGGCAGGGGCCCGCCGAGGCCGCCAGGTTCGTTCCGGTACAGGACGGGTAGTGCAGACTTTCGGGCAAACGGATCGTGGGGGATGGGAGTGCAGTGGACGCTCAGCTGACGGCGCTGGCCGAGGCGCACGGGGTGGCGACCTGGTACGAGGACTGGCACCGCGAGCGCAAGGACGTGTCGGCCGAGTCGGTGATCGGCGTGCTGGGCCTGCTCGGGGTCGACGCGAGCGACCCGGCGGCGATCGAGCGGGAGCTGGCCGCCATCGAGGAGGCCCGCAAGCACCACCAGCTGCCGGGCACGGTCGTCGTGCGCCAGGGCGACACGCGGGAGCTCGCCGAGCCGGGCGAGATCCTGCTCGAGGACGGCGCCACCCGCGAGGTCACCGGCGTCCCGGGCGACCTCCCGCTGGGCTGGCACCGGCTGCGCACCGGCGGCCAGGAGGTCACGCTGGTCGTGGTGCCCGTCGAGCTGCCCGAGCCGCCCGAGACGTGGGGCTGGATGCTACAGCTCTACAGCCTGCGCTCGGCCGCGTCGTGGGGCCTGGGCGACCTCGGCGACCTGCGCACCTTCGTGGAGCACAGCCACGGCGCCGGGCTGGTGCTGCTGAACCCGCTGCACGCGGTCACGCCCACGCTGCCCGTACCGGCCTCGCCCTACTCCCCGTCGAGCCGGCGCTTCGCCAACCCGCTCTACCTGCGGGTGGCCGACACCGAGGCGTACGCGCGGGCCGGCGACGAGCTGCGGGCGCGCGTCGACGCCCTCAAGCCGGCGCCCACCGCCGACGGGCTGATCGACTACAGCGCGGTCTGGGCGGCCAAGCGGGCGGCGCTGGAGCTGCTCTGGCCGCTGGCCGGCGAGGTCGACCTGGACGCCGACCCGGGCCTGACCGACTTCGCGACGTTCTGCGTCCTCGCCGAGCGGCACGGCGCCAACTGGCAGGAGTGGCCGGCCGAGCTGCGCCGCCCCGACACCCCCGAGGTCGCCGCCGCCCGCAAGGACGAGCGGGTGGGCTTCCACGTGTGGCTCCAGCAGTTGCTGAACCAGCAGCTCGACGCCGCCAACGACGCCGCCCGCGAGCAGGGCATGCCGGTCGGCATCGTGCACGACCTCGCCGTGGGCATCGACCCGTCCGGCGCCGACGGCTGGCTGCTGCAGGACGTGCTCGCCGCCGGGGTGCACGCGGGCGCGCCGCCGGACGCCTTCAACCAGCTCGGGCAGGACTGGGGGCTCGCCGCGTGGCGTCCCGACCAGCTGATCGAGACCGGCTACGCCGCCTACCGCGACATGCTGCGCCGCATCTTCCGGCACGCCGGCGGCCTGCGCGTCGACCACGTGGCGGGGCTCTGGCGACTGTGGTGGGTGCCGCCGGGCATGGGTCCGGCCGAGGGCACGTACGTCCACTACGACCCCGAGGCCATGCTCGGCATCCTGGCCCTGGAGGCCACCCGCGCCGGCGCCGTCGTGATCGGCGAGGACCTGGGCACCGTGCAGCCGGTGGTCACCAAGACGCTCGAGCGCATGAACATGCTGGGCTCGGCCGTGCTGTGGTTCACCCGCGACTACGAGAACGACCCCGACGAGAACTATCTGCCCGCGGCGGACTATCCCCGCAACGCCCTCGCGTCCATCTCCACTCACGACCTGCCGACCGCCGCCGGCTTCCTCGCCGGCGAGCAGGTGCGGGTGCGCGCCGAACTGGGCCAGCTGGCCGGGCCGGTGGAGGAGGAGCGGGCGTACGCGGAGAAGGACCGTGCCAAGCTCCTCGCCCGCCTCACCGAGGAAGGCCTGATCACCGCGGACAGCACCCCCGACGAGATCATCGTCGCGATGCACGCCTTCCTGGCCCGCACGCCCTCCCGGCTCGTCACCGCCGCGCTCTACGACGTCCTGGGCGAACTCGACCAGCCCAACCTGCCGGGGACGACCGACGAGTACCCGAACTGGCGGATGCCGCTGAAGACCCCGCTGGAACAGATCGTCGACGATCCGCGGATGCGTCGCGTGGCGCAGGTGCTCGGGGCACGCTCCTGAGGTTTTGCCTGCTCCCAGCCGGGAAGCTGAGAGGTGTCTGCTGAGAAGGTCACGAGAGAGGACGACGCCATGGGCTTCATGGACAAGGCCAAGGACTTCGCCGACAAGCACGACGAGCAGGTCGACCAGGGCATCGACAAGGCCGGCGACCAGGTCGACGACCGCACCGGCAACAAGTACTCGGACCAGATCGACAAGGGCGTCGACCAGGCGCAGGCCCGGACGGGCGCGGGCGACACCCAGGAGTGACCCGCCGCGGCTTCCGGCCCGGCTGCGACCCGTTCGCAGCCGGGCCGTTCCGTGTCCCCTACCGCTGGCCCCCGGAGGCGAGGAGGACGTCGCCGGTGATCCAGCGGGCGTCGTCCGAGGCGAGGAAGGCGGCCACCGGGCCGTAGTCGTCCGGGGTGCCCGTGCGGCCCAGCGGGGTGTTCGCGATCGAGGCCCGCTCCAGGTCCGTGCCGATCCAGCCCATCGCCCGTACGCCCTCCGTGTCGGTCGGGCTCGGCGCGATCGCGTTGACCCGGATCCCCCGCGGCCCCAGCTCCTTCGCCGCGACGACGGTGAGCGCCTCGAGCGCGCTCTTCGTGGCGGCGTAGACACCCGCGTAGGCAGGCAGCGAGAAGGTGCCCGCGGTCGACACGTTGATGATCGAGGCGCCGTCGATGTCCTCCTGGGCGGCGAGCGCCTGCATGGTCAGCAGCGGGCCGAGGACATTGGTGTCCACCTGGGCCCGGAGGGTCTCCGCGGTGGCCGCCGTGAGCGGCTCAAAGGTCGCGATGCCGGCGTTGTTCACCAGCACGGTCACGGGGCCGAAGGCGTCGCGGGCGCCGGCGAAGACCCGCTCGACGTCGGCGCTCTGCGACACGTCGCCCTGGACCGCGACCGCGCGGCCCCCCTTCTCGGTGATCTCCCGGACCACCCGGCCGGCGCCGGACGCGTCCTGGCGGTAGTTGACGACGACGGCGGCACCCTCGGACCCCAGCGCCTTGGCGATGGCGGCGCCGATGCCCTTCGCGGCTCCGGTGACGATGGCGGTGCGGGTGGAAAGCCTGCTCATGACGTCTCTCCCGATCGATGGTGACCTGTGCGATCACCGTAGGAGAGTCACTACCCTTCAGGTAGTACGCACTTTTTTGTAAGCTCGCGTCCATGGCGGAACCCGAGCAGCTCGCATCGGCCCTCCGGCTGCTGCAGGGCGACGGCTGTCCCCTCCGGGGCATCTTCGACGAGGCCACCAGCCGCTGGGCGACCCTCATCATGGCGGCCCTGATCACCGGCCCGCACCGCTTCGCCGAGCTGCGCGACAGGCTCGGCGGCATCAGCGAGAAGATGCTGGCCCAGAAGCTGAAGGCCATGGTCCGCGCCGGCCTGGTCGCCCGCGACGCCAAGCCGACGGTGCCGCCCCAGGTCACGTACAGCCTGACCGAGCTGGGGGCGAGCATGGCGGGGCCGCTGACCGGCCTCTTCCGCTGGTTCGGCAGCCACGGCGACGAGCTGACCCGCGCCCAGCGCGCCTACGACGCCGGCTGAGCCCCTTCGGCGGCGCGGGCAGCCCGCCCGGGATCAGGCGGCGCTGCGATCGGCCGGCGGGCGGCGGCGCAGGGCCGGGGTCGTCACGGACGGCGGCACGTAGGCCTGGTCGAGCCGGGTGACGTCGGTGCCGGGCGGGACGATCTCGTCGATCCGGTCGAGGACGTCGTCGGTCAGGCCGACGCCGACGCCCGCCAGCAGGTCGGCGAGCTGGTCCAGGGTGCGGGCGCCGAGCAGGGTGCTGGTCACGCCCGGATGCGCGACGGTGAAGGCCATGGCGAGGTGGGTCAGCGGCAGGCCCGCCTCGGCCGCCAGAGGCACCAGCTGCTCGACGACGTCGATGCGGCGCTCATCGGTCAGGTGCCGGAAGAACCGGGCGCGCCGCAGGTCGTTCGGCTCGCCCCGGCGGACGCGACCGGTGAGCATGCCCTGGCCGAGCGGCCCCCACACCAGCGTGCCGAGGCCGTAGCGCTGGGCGGCCGGCAGCACGTCGTTCTCCGCGCCGCGGTTGAGGATCGAGTAGGGCAGCTGCTCGGTGTGGAAGCGCTCCAGCCCGCGGCGCTCGGCGACCCACCGGGTGTCGGCGATGTCGACGGCCGGGGAGTTGGCGGAGCCGATCGCGCGCACCTTCCCGGCCCGGATCAGGTCGGTGAGCGCCGAGAGCGTCTCCTCGATGTCGGTGTCGGGGTCGAGCTGGTGCACCTGGTAGAGGTCGATGTGATCGGTACCGAGGCGGCGCAGCGAGCCCTCGACCGCGGTCATGATCCAGCGGCGGGACGTGCCGCGCCGGTTGGGGTCGGCGCCGGCCGGGCGGCCGAACTTGGTGGCGAGCACGACGGTGTCCCGGCGCCCCTGGAGGGCCCGGCCGACGACCTCCTCCGAGTCGCCGTAGGCGTCCGAGGTGTCGATGAGGTTGATGCCCGCGTCGAGCGCCTTATGGATCACCCGGATCGAGTCCGCGGGGTCCGGGTTGCCCACCTGGGTCGCGAACATGAGCGCGCCGAGCGCGTACGGACTGACCTTGATGCCGGTCCGGCCCAGGGTGCGGTACTGCATGGCGGTCTCCCCGCGATATCGTGGCTGAAGTGGAATGTCTTTCCGGAACTATACGGAAAGGCTTTCCGGAACAGCAAGGGGAGGCGATGTGCCGGACACCACGGCGGACCCGCGGCCACGGCGGATGCGCACCGACGCGCGACGCAACGTCGAGTCGCTGCTGGAGGCCGCGAAGACGGTCTTCGGCACCTCGGGCGTCGACGCGCCCGCGAAGGAGATCACGGACCTGGCCGGGGTGGGCGTCGGCACGCTCTACCGGCACTTCCCGCAGCGGGCCGACCTGATCAAGGCGGTGATCGAGCGGGAGATCGACGCCGTCGCCGACGCCGCCCCGGCGCTGGCCGCCGAGCACCCGCCGGGCATCGCGCTCGCCCACTGGGCGGACCGGCTCGCCGCGCTGATCGCGACGAAACGGGGGTTCGCCGCGGCGCTGCACTCCGGCGACCCGGCGTTCGCGGGGCTGCCCGGCTATCTGCTGGCCAAGCTGTCCCCGGCCGCGGAGTCCCTGCTCGACCGAGCGGCGGCGAGCGGGGAGATCCGCGCCACGATCACCCCGCGCGATCTGCTCTACGCGGTCGCGAAGCTGTGCGCGCCGCTGCCGGACGAGGAGCCCGGTTACGGCCGGCGGATGGTCGCCCTGCTGGTCGACGGCCTGCGCCGGGGCTGAGGGGCGGGCAGGCCCCGGGGTACGGACTCAGATGCCGTGCGGGCGCGGGTCCGGCTCGCGGTCGGGGCGGCGGACCGTCGCCTTGCCGCGGGCCGAGTTGGCGGCGAAGCGGGCGGTCGCCCGGCGCACGCGCTCGGCGCGGGCGGTGAGCTCCGGCCCCTGGTCCCCGGGCTCGTCGAGATCGTCGTCGTGCGCGTCGACGAGGTCGGCCAGGCGGGCGGCCACGTTGGCGGCGCGCGCCGCGAGGTCGGGGTGGGAGTCGTAGGTGGCGACCTCGCCGGCCGCGTCGCGCAGGGCGCGGGCCTGCTGGGCGGCGGAGGAGTAGGGGGCGCGGACGGCCGCCGTGCCCACGGCCGCGTCGGGCAGCGGGTCGAGGATCTCGCCCTCCAGCACCGGCGGCGCGGAGACCGGGCCGGGCTCAGGCTCCTCGGACTCGGCGGCCTGCGCCTGGCGGGGCACGGCGAGCGCTCCCAGCAGGGAGACGGTCTGGCCCTCGCCGCCGTCCGTGCCGGCGAACTCGGGGCCGATGAGGTTTTTGACCAGCTCGCGGGCGTCCTCGACCGAGATGCCGAGTTTGCTCGCGTTGTCGACGCGGTAGCGGGCGATGGCGTGGCGGACGACGTTGGCCAGTTTGTCGGCGTCGCTGGTCTCGGTCAGGTCGCCGCCCGCGAAGACCAGGGCCGGGAACGAGCCGTCCGACCCGCCGCAGACGAGCTGGAGCTGGGCCACGGCGGCGGTGCGGCCGTCCTCGGTGCGGGCCGGCTGGACCCGGATGTGCTGCGGGAAGACCCAGGACATCTCGCTGGAGCGCACCTCGAGGTCGTCGGAGGTGTGCGCATAGACGATGCGGTGGTTGGTGACGAGCACCTCGGTGGTCTCCGGCAGCGTCCACCGGGGCAGCGAGGCGGCCTGGTCGAACGCGTACTCCGCGACGGCCGACCGGCCGCGCCACAGCGACCGCTCACCCTCCGGCAGCGGACCGAAGACGTCGGGTGCGTGGGCACCGGCGGGTTCGTCCGCGGCAGTGGGGTAGGCCATCCTCTGATTGAATCCTGCACAGCGGGATCGGACAACCCACTGGGCGATCATTTCATGTGATTCGTGCTGGTCAGGCGCGTCCGCTGAAGAGGCCCTCGGGCGGTGCGGGCGACGGGACGGCGTCCGCGTCGTGGGCCGGCGGGCGCCCTCCGGCGAACCTGTCGAGGTCCGTCTCGACCCGTCCGGGGAACCAGTCGCCCGCGGCGCGCCGGCTCAGCTGGTCGACCGGCGGCGGCGTGCGGCCGGCGACCACGACGAGGTTGCCGAAGCGGCGCCCGCGCAGGACCGCGGCGTCGGCGACGAGGCAGGCCTGCGGGAGCGCGGTGCGGATGGTGGCGACCTGCGTGCGCGCGTACGTCAGCGGGGGCCCGTCGGCGACGTTGGCCACGAGCAGTCCCGCCGGGGCGAGCACCCGGGCCACCTGCGCCATGAACTCGGCCGACGCCAGGTGCGCCGGGGTCCGCGCGCCGGCGAAGACGTCGAGCACCACGAGGTCGTATCCGGCCTCGCGCATGCCCGAGACGGCCTCGCGCGCGTCGCCGACCCGGACCTTCAGCTTGGCCCGCGGGTCCCAGGGCAGGGCCGAGCGCACCAGCTCGACCAGCGGCCCGTCGATCTCGACGACGCGCTGCGGGGAGCCGGGCCGCGTCGCCGCGACATAGCGGGGCAGCGTCAGCGCGCCCCCGCCCAGGTGCAGGACCCGCAGCGGGGCTCCCGGCGGCGCGGCCAGGTCGATCACGGCGCTCATCCGCCGGACGTACTCGAACTCCAGGTACGTCGGATCGTCCAGGTCGACGTGCGACTGCGGGGCGCCGTCGAGCAGCAGCGTCCAGGCGCCGGGCCGGTCGCCGTCGGGCACGAGGTCGGCCACGCCGGAGGCGACGACCTGCGAGCGCCGTCCGGGGGAAGCACGCCGCGAGGAAGCCATGACGGACAAGTATGTCGGGTTGCGGTCGGGTAGCAGCGCCCGGGGAACCCGATGATCTTGGAGCGGCCCGCCGACAGGACAGGGCGTGACGGCCACCACCGACTTCCTGCCCGCCGACCCGCTGCTGCATCTGCTGCGCCGGGCCACGTACGGTCCGACCCCCGCAGCCGTCGCCGACATCCGCCGCCTCGGCGCCACCGCGTGGCTCGACCGGCAGCTCAAGCCCGCCACGATCCCCGATCCGGTCGCGGACGGCCTGGCGGCCCGGCTGCCCATGAGCGGGATGACCGTCGACGCGATCCGCACCCGGGTCCGCAAGGGCGCCCTGCAGGAGTACGCCTGGGACGCCATGTTCGAGACCGGCTACGCCACGGTGGCCCGCGCGGTGTGGAGCGAACGGCAGCTGTTCGAGGTCATGACCGAGTTCTGGTCGAACCACCTCAACGTCACGTGCCCCTCCGGCGACGTGTGGGACAGCCGCCCCGACTACGACAGGACGGTCGTCCGGGCGTACGCGCTGGGCCGCTTCGCCGACATGCTGAAGGCGAGCGCCCGGCATCCGGCCATGCTGACCTACCTCGACAACAGGTTCTCCACCCGCGCGGCGCCGAACGAGAACTACGGCCGCGAACTGCTGGAGCTGCACACCGTCGGCCTGGGCTACTCGGAGTCCGACGTGAAGAACGCCGCCCGGCTGCTCACCGGGCTGACCGTGCGCTGGGACACCGGCAAGTACCGCTACGACGCGGCGCAGCACGCCACGGGCGCCGTGCAGGTGCTCGGCTTCAAGCACGCGAACGCCACGGCGGCCGGGGGCGAGGCCGCCGCCCTGGCGCTGCTCGACTACCTGGCCGTGCACCCGGCCACGGCGAAGCGGATCGTCACCAAGCTGTGCGTCCGGTTCGTGGCCGACGAGCCGCCCGCGAGCCTGGTGACGAAGCTGACCAAGGTCTACCTGGACAACAAGTCGGCGATCGCCCCGGTGCTGCGGGCGCTGTTCACGTCGGCGGAGTTCGGGGCGTCCGCGGGGGCGAAGACGCGGACGCCGTACGAAGATGTCGTCGCGACCGTCCGTACGCTCGGCTTCGGCCCGGACAAGGCCGGGGTCAAGGGCCTGCAGGCGCTCTACTGGATCTGCGAGTCCGCGGGGCAGGCGCCGCTCGCGTGGGCGCCGCCGAACGGCTACCCCGACGTGGCGGCCGCCTGGGCCAGCCCGTCCGGCCAGGTCATCCGCTGGAACGCCCATCTCAACGTGGCCGCCGGCTGGTGGCCCACGACGCTCGTGCGGCCCGACGCGCCGATCAAGGAGTACGCCGGCAGCACGCTCCCAGCCACGTACGGCGCCCTCATCGACGCCGTCGCCACCCGGCTCGTCGGGCGGTCCCCCGCGCCCGCCCACCGGGAGGCCCTGGCCGCCTTCTACGGCAAGTCCCCGGCGAGCCCGCTCAAGGCGAGCGACGCGGCGGCCGGCTGGGCCTTCCCGTACCTGCCCGCCCTGCTCCTCAACAGCCCCTACTTCAGCCTGAGGTGACCGTGACCAAGTTGACGGACGTGTGCGGCTGCCCGGTCAGCCGGCGCAAGGTGCTCGCGGCGGGCGCGGCCGGGGCGTTCGCCGGGCTCGTGGGCGACCAGCTCGCCACGCAGCTCGCCTACGCGTCGCCCGGCTACACCGGCGACGTGTTCGTGCTGCTGTCGCTGCGCGGCGGCTTCGACGGGCTGTCCGCGATCGTGCCGGCCGGCGACCCCGCGTACTACTCGGCGCGCCCGGACATCGCCGTGCCGAAGGCGAAGCTGCTCGGCGGGGACGGGTTCTTCGGGCTCCACCCGGGGCTCGCGCCGCTGCTGCCGTACTGGCGATCGGGGGTGCTGGGCGCCGTGCAGGCCGCCGGGCAGCCCGCGCCGAACCGGTCGCACTTCTCCGCCATGGAGGAGCTCGAGCGGGCCGCGCCCGGGACCAGCGTGCGCACCGGCTGGCTGGACCGGATGATGGGCTCGCTCGGCGCGACGGACCCCTTCGGCGCGGTCTCGGTGGGCAGCGCCATGCCCGCCCGCGTCCTCGCCGGCCCCGCCCCCGATCTGGGCCTGACCGCCGTCGACGACTTCACGCTCTCCGGCGAGGATCCCGCCCGCCCGATGGCGAAGACCATGGCTTCCCTGTACGCCGACGCGCCGGCCGCCCTCGCGACGACGACCCGCATGACCACCGCCGCCCTCGCCACCACGGCCACGCTGAAGGCGGCCGGATACCGGCCCGCCAACGGCGCCGCCTACCCCGACACCGAGCTGGGCCGGGCCCTGCGCGACGTGGCGCGGCTGGTCAAGGCCGACGTGGGCCTGATGAGCGCCTGCGTCGACTCCGGCGACTGGGACATGCACGAGAACCTCGGCGCCGCCGCCCCCGGCCAGAAGATGTTCGACCACCTGACCGATCTCGCCACGGCCCTCGCCGCGTTCGCCACCGACCTCGGCCCGGCCGGGCTGGGCCGGGTCACGCTGGTCACGATCAGCGAGTTCGGGCGGCGCGTGGGGCAGAACGGCTCGGGCGGCCTGGACCACGGCTACGGCAACGCGATGCTCGTGCTGGGCGGTGGCGTGCGCGGCGGCAAGGTCCACGGCCGCTGGCCCGGCCTCGCCCCGGCGAACCTCGTCGACGGCGACCTCGCGGTGACCACCGACTATCGCGCGGTGATCGGCGAGATCCTGCGGGCCCGATGCGGCGTGGGCGACCTGGGCGGCGTCTTCCCGGGCGTCAGCCCGAGCACGCTGGGTGTCGTTCGCGCCCGGTGACCCGTGCGGGGCTCGCGGCCGCCCGCAGCATGCCGAAGCGGGCACTCGTCACCTCGCCCTCCCGCCGCAGGGTCAGGCCGTCGCAGAGCTGGTGCACGAGCCAGAGGCCCATGCCGCCCGAGACGCCCGGCACCGGCGGCAGATAGCCGGCGAACGGGTCGGGTGCCGTGCCGCCGGTGTCGGTGACCTCGCACACCACCGCGTCGGGCAGCACCCAGATCGTGAGCTCCCGCTCGGCGCCGCCGTGCCGGACACTGTTCGTGGCGAGCTCGCAGACGGCCAGCACCAGGTAGTCGACCCGGCCGGGTGGCAGCCAGCCGCCGAGCGCCGCCCGCTCGCGCACGGTGGCGCGCAGCCCGGCCACGCTGTCCGGCACGGGAGCGACCAGCGCCGGCTCGCCCGACACCGGCCACGGCTGGTCCGGCACCTCGGTCAGCACCCGTGCGGGCTCGTAGCGGGTGCTCTCGTGCCAGCCGCCGTGGTGCACGCGCGGGTGGGTGCGGTCCGCGACGTCGAGCAGGTGCGGGGGCAGGGCGCGCCGGTCGTACGGGCACAGCAGGGTGCCGTCGTAGCGGGACAGCGCGCGGTTGAGCGCCGCCTCGTAACGCGTCCACGCCGCGGTGGCGCCCGTCCACGGTGTCTCGCCGATCAGCCGCGTGGTGCGGCCGCGAACCTGCCCCGAGCGCAGCAGCTTGACCCAGCCGGCGATCGTGCGGACGGGTTGCGCGTACCAGTCGTCGGCGGGCAGGAACCGCACCGACCGCGCGTCGCCGCCGAGCGCCTCCCGCACCAGCCCGAGCTGCCCTGGCGCGGCCGCCATCGCGACGAACTGCTCCCGGGCGAGCCCCTCGCGCGCGAACAGGGCCAGCGCCGAGGCGTAGGCCGCGTCGCTGTCGTAGAGGAACGCCGAGTGGGCGAAGACCACCGAGCCACCTCCCAGTGCCGCCGATCGACCACGGTAACACCGCGTTCCACCAGCACCGCAGCCCGTACGCGAGGGTTGCACCACTGCGGGTGAATACGTGCCCCGGAATCCGCGAACGACCGGTCCTCGCCGGGCCGTCCGGTTCAGACTTGATCTCGGATTTTCCACGGCGTGAACGGGAGGGGCGCAGATGCCGGGCACCGGAACCAGCATGCTGGCCGAGATCATCGGCCAGATCCCGAGACGGCCGGCCGGCCCGCCGTCCGCCGGGGAGATGCCCGCCATCCTGGCGGCCGCCCGCGACAAGGCGGGACCGCCCCTGCGCATCCGCCGCCACGAGTCCGACGAGGGCCCCGCCTACTGGCGCTGGGACTGCACGACCTGCGGCGAGTACGGCGGCGGCCGCCACCACGAGGACGCGGTGAACCGCGCGATGCGGCACTGCGGCGAGCACCCGGAGCACGGCTCGTCGCTGCTCCCCCCGGCGCGCTGCCGGGAACGCGACCACCGCCTCGCCGTCCACCCCATGCTCTTCGCCATCGACGACGACCCGCCCCCGGAGCCCCTCGCCGGCTGAGGGGACGTTCGCGCCGATCTCGCGGACATCGGTGCACAGGCCGGCCGATTCCGGACGAACGTCATTAACGTCGCCGGATGTGAGACTTCTTCTCCATGCGGCGGCCGCCGCCGTGGTGACGCTGGCGGTCGGCCTGCCCGCGGCGCCCGCGTCCGCGGCGGTCACCCCCGAGTGCCCCGCCCGGCTCGCCTGCGACTTCGTCCCCGCCGCCTACGCGTCGAACAATCCCGCCGACGCCAACGCGTACGGCAACTACGACCCGGCGGACCGGCCGTCGAAGCAACTGCCGATCAAGTACATCGTCCTGCACGACACCGAGGGCAGCTACGACGGCACGCTGGCCTGGTTCCAGGACCCGGCCGCCTACACCTCCGCGCACTACGTGATCCGCTCCGCCGACGGCCACGTCACCCAGATGGTGCGCACCAGCGACGTCGCCTGGCACGCCGGCAACTCGCTGATCAACGCGCAGTCCATCGGCATCGAGCAGGAGGGCTACGCCGCCGAGGGCACCGCCTGGTTCACCGACGCGCTGTACGAGAACACGGCCGCCCTGGTCCGCTACCTGGCCGCGCGCTACCGCATCCCGCTCGACCGCGAGCACATCCTGGGCCACGACGACGTCGCCAACCAGAAGCGCTTCGAGGAATCCCACACGGACCCGGGCCCGTACTGGGACTGGGACCGCTTCATGCGGCTGCTGCACGCGCCGGCCGCCGAGCCCGGCCGCGCCCTGGTCACCATCGCTCCCGGCTTCGCCACCAACCAGCCCGCCCTCACCTCCTGCACCGCCTCGGGCTGCCAGGACCTGCCTCGCCGCCCGTCGAGCACCGTGCTGCTGCGCACCGAGCCGCGCGACGACGCGCCCCTGCTGACCGACCCGGTCCTCGGCGGCGGGACGACCGACATCGCGGACTGGTCCGACAAGGCCGCGGCCGGGCGCACGTACGCGGTGGCCGAGCGCCGGGGAGGGTGGACGGCGATCTGGTTCGGCGGTCAGAAGGGCTGGCTGCCCACCAAGGTGCTCCGCCCGGCGGCCGGTGTGACCGTCAGACCCCGCTCCGGCACGATCCCCGTCTTCCCCGCCAACCTCCCCGAGCCGGGCGAGTGGCCCGCGGGCGCGCCGGCGGGCAACCCCGCGACCCCGCCCGCTCCGACCGCGTTGTACGCGATCCCCGCCGGCCAGCGGTACCAGCTCGCCGATCGGGACCGCGCCAAGATCTACTACGCCCGCTTCGACGGCGCCGGCGTCCCCTACAACCACACCGTCATTGCGGGCGCCGAGACCTACTACCGCATCTCCTTCCACCACCGCTTCATGTACGTCCGGGCCCGCGACGTCACCCTCGACCCCTGACAGCCGGGCTGCGCCGCCGGTCGCCCTTCCCGGCCGAGGCGTTCCGGCGGCTCAGCCGTGAATCCTCGTGACCCGCTCCCCTGTTGCGGCGGCGCGGGCGACGGCGGCCGTCAGCTCGCTGTTGTGCACCGCGAGGGCGAAGTCCGGGCCCGCGAGGCCGGGCCGGAGCAGGGTCGCGTACGCCTCGGCGACGTTCAGGGCGGGCCCCGCCGCCATGCCCTTCGCCGCCGGCGCGTCCGGCGCCTCGAAGGCGGCGCTCGACGTGAGGGTGAGGTCGCCGGCCTGCACGCCGTAGAGCGAGCCCCCGGTGAGCGAGAGCCACCCCTCGGTGCCGCGCAGCTCGAACCGGAAGGTCGCCTCCTCGGGCGCCACGCCGCCGAGAACGCTCGCGGCCAGGACGGTCCCGTCCGCGGTCGTGCCCAGCACGTCCAGGTGATCGGGCACCTCGCGGACGGCCGTCCCGCCGGTGTCGGCCAGGACCGGCCGGGGCCACATGGTCGCGGCCCGCGCGTCGACCTCGGCGAGGTCCCCGAGCACGGCCTCCGCGATGTCCAGCGTGTGCCCGGCCGTGATGGTGACCAGGTTGGCGCCGGCGTCCGCCCGCTCGAAATAGTCGTAGGCCGAGGCTGTCACGGGCCCGAACCCGGAGGACGTCGACACGATGCGGGCGTGCAACGGCCGGCCGATGCCGCCGTCGGCGATCACCTGCGCGGCCCGGCGTACGGCGGGGTTGAGACGCCCCTGCAGGCCGATGAGGTGGCGCCCCGGGCCGGCTGCCGCCGCGAGGGCCCGGGTCTGCTCGGGCGACACTCCGAGGGGCGCCTCGCAGTAGACGGTCTTCCCGGCCTCGAGGGCGGCGAGGACCAGGTCGTGGTGGGCGGGGACCCGGACGGCGATCGTGACGATGTCGATCGAGTCGTCGCGGATGAGGGCGGCCGGGTCGGCGTACCAGGTGCGGGCGCCGAAGGCCGCGGCGGCCTCGCGGGCGCTCTCCTCCCGTCGGGTGGCGACCGCTGCCAGCGCGAAGCCGTCGAGGGCTCGGACGGCCGGCACGTGCGACACCTGGGACCAGCTTGCCCGGGTGTCCGCGCCGATGATGCCGACCTGAAGTGGTTCGTTGCTCATGACCTGCATCCAAGGTCCGTCCCGGCGCCGCAGCCAGAGCGACCGGAGCCTGGTCACGCCATGACCAGGCTCCCGTGCCGGGGAATGCCTAGGCTGGCCGGGTGCCGAATCCACCCAATGCGGCGCTGGGGTCGTTCCTGCGTTCCCGGCGCGACCGGCTGACCCCGGCGGAGGCGGGGATCACCGCGTTTCCGGGGGTTCGCCGGGTGCCGGGGCTGCGCAAGGACGAGCTGGCCGTGCTCGCCGGGATCAGCCCGGACCATTACAGCCGGCTCGAACAGGGGCGGCAGAGCACCCTGAGCGACGACATCTGCGATGCGCTCGCCCGCGCCCTGCGCCTCGACGAGCACGAGCGCCGGCACCTCCGCGCCCTGGCCGGCCCCGCCCCCCGCCGCGCCGCCACGGACCGCCCGCAGCGGCCGGAGCCTGGGTTGCTGCGGGTCATGACCGCTCTTGACCACGTCCCGGGTTTGCTGCTGGGGCGCCGGTCGGAGGTGCTGGCCCGGAACGCTCTGCTCGACGCGGTTCTCGGGGTGTCGTTCTTGCCGGGGCGCATCTTCGTCCGGTGGCTGCTGCTGGAGCCCGTCGCCCGGGAGCGCATTGTCAATTGGGAGGACTTCGCCCGGGCCGCGGTCGGTGGCCTGCGCTACGAGACCGGCCGCCACCCGCACGACCGGAAGCTCGCCACCCTCATCGAGGATCTGCGTGCCGGGTCCGCCCAGGTCTCGCAATGGTGGACCGATCAGACCGTCACCGACCGGAGTTCGGTCGTCAAGCACCTGGTTCATCCGGCAGCCGGCCTCCTCGAGTTCGCCATTGAGGCTGTCGCCCTTCCCCATGCCCCCGATCAACGGCTGATCGTCTATACCTGCGAGCCGGACTCCTCCACCGCGCGCGTGCTGCCGTTTGTGCGGAGTTGGGGTTCGGAGCGGGTGCCTCGTTGACGCGCGGCAGGGAGGGGGTCAAGAGCAGCCTCCGGCGGGGCCTTCAAACCTCGGGGATGGGGAAACCCGGTATCCCCTCGGTCGTCGGCCACTCTCAGCCGAGCAGACTGCCGGGGGTGCCGCCAGCCTTGGTCGGCTCGCCGCCGGCTTGCTGCTCAGTGGCGGCACCCCCGGCAGCCCGCTATTCGCCTTCGCGGCCGACGACCGAGGGGATACCGGGTTCAGCGCCCTGACCACCGACCGCGGAGCGAAGCGAACGCGCCCCCTCACCAGTGGCCACCGCACCGTGGGGGTCTGCCTCCGAGCCCACAGACGAGGGCACCGGTACGGTCAACGATCCGACAACCCGGTGCCACGCGACATATCGGAACCAGCACCGAATGCCTTCAACGGCCGGATCCGTCGGTAGCCGGGGACTCAGTACAGGCTGGTGTCGGCCAGTCGGCCGCCGGGCAGGGCGGCCAGTGCGCGTAGCGCGACAGGACGGTCTTGCTCACGAGCCTGGGCGAGGAGTCGTTCGTCGTCGTCGAGGTCGGCGAGGAACCTGAAATGGGTGTAAAGGGCCTCCGACAACTCGGCCGCGGTGGGGGTGGGGACGGCGAGCGCTCCGATGTCCTGTTCGTCGAACTCGCCCACGCCACGGTCGCGGAGCCACTTCGTCGGGTTGAAGGCGGGGCCTTCGTGGCCTGGCTTCCAGTAGGTGTCGCCGGCGTGGAGACCGTTGGCGTCGACCCAGATTTTGAGGATGGCGAGACGGCGAATGAGGGCGTGGTCCAGTTTGCCGGTGATGGGGGTGTTGATCATGACCCAGCGCAGGTCATACATGTCGCGGGCGGGGGTGGCGCGATTCAGACGGGCGATCTTCTCGGCGATGTTCTCCTCTAGGCGGATCACCTGAAGCTGAGGTAGAGCAGGTAGCCCGTACCGGGTGTGAATGGGCAGGGGTTGCCATCCGCGCAGTACCGGCGGCAGCCAGGGCGGCGGATTCAGGTCCAGTTTGCTTTGCAGGGCACCAGTGTCGCCGCCGAAGCTGTGATCGTAGGTGAGCGTCCACTTGCCGCGCCGTTCGATGACGCCATAGCTGAAGGGGAGCAGTGTCAAATCTGTACGCCAAGTAACTACCCTTGTTACTTGCCCCGCCAAGCTGACACCACAGGCGTCAGTAGCTTCCGGAGGCCGTTTCCAAGCTCGCCACCAAGCCACGCACGTGGACCTTCTCCGCGGCCCAGATCACCTAGCTCCGCCACCGCCGACCTCCTGCGCGAGGTCTTCTCGCACCGCCGGCAACCGGACGGAACGACACACGCCGCCCAGGCTGCTCAGTGGCGGCACCCCCGGCAGCCCGCTATTCGCCTTCGCGGCCGACGACCGAGGGGATACCGGGTTTCAGCGCCTGACTACCGACCGCGGAGCGCAGCGAACGCGCCCCCCACCAACCCAGCGCAACCATCCCCCTCACAGTGGCCACCGCACCGTGGGGGTCTGGGGGGCTCGGCCCCCCAGGGCAAATGCGAAGTAGGCCCTGTCCGCAGCGAAGTGTGCTGCGGACAGGGCCTACCACCTACGTAGCGGGGACAGGATTTGAACCTGCGACCTCTGGGTTATGAGCCCAGCGAGCTACCGAGCTGCTCCACCCCGCGTCGGCTCAGTAAAGCTAGCACGGGGTGGGTGTTGGGTCCCAATCCGGGGGTCAGCAGTACGTGGTGCCGGAGCCCTTGCCCCACTTGCATGTGTCGATCGTTTTGCCGGTCGCGGCGAGCAGGGTCGCCGTGTCGCCGGCGTTGTTCCAGACTGCGGCGGGGCGGTTCCAGTAGCGGTGCTTGACGTCGGGCTTGCCGTTGGTGCCCTTGCCGGTGTGGACGTACATGTATTTGCCGGCGCCGAGCTTGTAGCTGGTGGTGAACGTGTAGGTGGTCCGGGCGGCGTCGCGGATCTTCCAGCCCTTGAGGTCGATCGTTGCCTTGGTCTTGTTGGTGATGCGGACCCACTCGTCCTTCGCGGCGTACTGGATCTTTGTGAACTGCACCGAGCCGGCGGCCGGCGCGGCGGGGGCCGGGGGCGCCGCGGATCCGACGGTCACCGTCGGGGAGGTGCCGCGGAGGAGGTTGTTGTCGGTGTCCGCGTCGATGACCGCGCGGTAGGAACCCGATGCGGCGACCGGGGCCGAGAAGGTGGCGGCCGGGTCGGAGGTTTCGCCCGTGGCCACGTCGGTCCAGGTGGTGCCGGACAGCCGCTGGACGTGGACGCGGAGGCCGGGCTGGGCGGGGTCGGCGGCCACGGTGGCGACGGAGTTGCGGACGGTCAGGGTGGGGACGATGCCCATGGCCAGCGGCTTCTGTACGGAGTCGACGCCGTCGACCTTGACGTAGAAGTAGAAGCCCGAGTCGACGATCCGGGTGAGCGTGTAGCGGCCGGCGCTCGTGGCGGTGGTGGTGATGTAGCCGCCGTTGTCGTAGTCCGGCGCCGGGTAGAAGTCGCGGAATTTGTAGGCCGATTCGTAGAGGTGCACGGTTGCTCCCGGGGTGGCCGTTCCCGTGATGGTGATCGGTCCGTATCCCTGACGGCTGGCCGGCACGGTGATGGTGGGCACGTCGGCTGCCGCGGCGGGGGCCGTCGGCGCGAGGGCGGAGAGACTACCAAGGGTTATGGCGAGCGCGGTGGCGCGAGCAGCCGGCAACGAGATCATTGCTGCAGCGTATGAGGCATATCGGCGGAGATGCCTCAGCCGGACGGTCGACCTCGTTACGCACTTAGAGTCACCGACGGTACGGTTGGCGGATGATGGAGCTACGCGCCGACTGCGGCAGGTGCGCCGGGCTGTGCTGCGTGGCGCCGGCGTTCGCTCGGTCGTCGGACTTCGCGATCGACAAGCCCGCCGGGCGGGCCTGCCCCCACCTGGGCGACGACTTCCGGTGCGGCATTCATGAGCGGCTGGACGAGCGGGGCTTTCACGGGTGCGTGGTCTTCGACTGCTTCGGGGCCGGGCAGCAGGTCACGCAGGTCACGTTCGGCGGGCGCAGCTGGCGGGAGGAGCCGGGGCTGGCCGGCTCGATGTTCGCGACCCTGCCAATCATGCGGCAACTGCACGAGCTGCTCTGGTACGTCTCCGAGGCGCTCGGCCTGCCCGCCGCGCACCGGGTCCACGACCGGCTGCGGGCCGCGCGCGCCGAGACGGAGGCCCTGACCGGGGGCACGCCCGAAGCCCTCGGCGCGCTCGACCTGGACGCCCATCGCCGGAAGGTCAACCCGCTGCTCGTGCGCGCGAGTGAGCTGGCCCGGGCCGGCACCCGGAAGCCGGACCACCGCGGCGCGAACCTCATCGGGCGCCGGATGCGCGGGGCCGACCTGCGTGGCGCGAGTTTCCGGGGCGCCGTCCTCATCGGAGCCGATCTGCGCGACGCCGATCTGCGGCTGGCCGACTTCACGGGTGCCGACCTGCGCGGGGCGGATCTGCGCGGGGCCGACCTGGAGGACGCGCTCTTCCTGACGGAGAGTCAGCTCAGGTCGGCCGTCAGGACAGTTGCTCCCACGTCCGGTCCCCGACCGCGGCGCACCGCTGGATGACCGCGCCGACCCCGGCGGCCACCCGGCCTGAGCGGGCGTCGACGCAGTTGCCGTTGAGGCCGCTGATCAGCTTGCCGTTCTCGAAGCGGAAGAGCTGCGCCGCGTTGCCGTTGCACTCCGCCAGCTGAATGATCGTGCCGAGCTTGGTCTCGGCGCCGGCGACGTCCATGCAGCGGGTGCCGAGGCGGATCGTGCCGTCGCCGGCCGGCTCCCACTGCTGGACCGCGGTCGCCTGGCAGGTGCGCAGGGTCACCGGCGCGCCGTCGCCCGAGTACTCCGCCGCGAGGCAGAGGCCGGACCGGCCGGCCGTGATGCGGGAGCCGGGCGGGGGCGGCGACGCGGACGGCGTACTCGCCGCAGTTGCCGTGGGTTTGTCGTCCGCCGTGCGCAGCATCAGCGTCGCGCCGGCCGCGAGGGCGATGACCGCGACCACCGCCATCGCGCCGAGCACGAGCAGGGGACGCCGGTCCTCCTCCGGGGTGAGGCCGCGTTCGGGCAGGTCCTCGGCGTAGTAGTAGCGGTCCGTCTCGGTCCACAGCTGGGCCGGCGATTTGGTCGGCTCCGGCGCCCGCCGCTTGAACCAGACGGCCACCACGGCACAGGCGATGACGAGCAGCACACCGAGCGAGAGAAGGATCCAGGCGAGCACGCCGCGAGCCTACGGTCGGCCCTGCCCGGCTGCAGTGTTTCTTCCCTCGCGCACCAGGGAAACTGGCCCGGACACACCACCTACACTGATGCCGATCACGCCGATCGATCGAGACCGGGGAGCGTCCTTTCATGCAGGTGTCCGGGCTCGTCTGGGTCTTGACCGTGGTGGCCATCCTCGGCCTGGTCGCCTTCGACTTCTATTTCCACGTCCGCAAGGCGCACATCCCGACGCTGCGCGAGGCGGCGATCTGGTCCTCGGTCTACGTCGGCATCGCGCTGCTCTTCGGCCTCGGCACGCTGATCTTCGGCGGCACCGACATGGGCGCCGAGTACTTCGCGGGCTACGTGACGGAGAAGGCGCTGTCGGTCGACAACCTCTTCGTCTTCCTGGTGGTGCTGGGCAGCTTCAAGGTGCCGCGCGCCGACCAGCAGAAGGTGCTGCTCTTCGGCATCGTCTTCTCGCTGATCGCCCGCACCGGCTTCATCTTCCTGGGCGCCGCGCTGATCAACTCGTTCGCCTGGGTCTTCTACCTCTTCGGCCTGATCCTGCTGATCACCGCCGGCAACCTGCTCAAGGGCGAGGACGACGACGAGCGGTCCGCCGACAACATCGTGATCCGCATCGCCCGGCGGTTCCTGCGCACCTCCGACGAGTACGACGGCGACAAGCTCTTCACCCACCAGGACGGCAAGCGGGTCATGACGCCGATGCTGCTGGTCATGGTGGCCATCGGCGGCACGGACATCCTCTTCGCCCTCGACTCGATCCCGGCCATCTTCGGGCTCACCCAGAACGTCTACGTCGTCTTCACCGCGACCGCGTTCTCGCTGCTCGGCCTGCGCCAGCTCTACTTCCTGCTGGACGGCCTGCTGGACCGGCTGGTCTTCCTGTCCTACGGGCTCGCCGCGATCCTGGCCTTCATCGGCGTGAAGCTGATCCTGCACGCCCTCCACGAGAACAACGTGCCGTTCATCAACGGCGGCGAGCACATCGACGTGATCGAGATCAGCACCGGCATGTCGCTCGGCTTCATCATCGGTGTGCTGGTCATCACGGTCATCGCGTCGCTGCTCAGCCCGAAGGGGCGGGCCAGGACCTACGTCTCCGAGGCGCGCCGCCACGCCCGCGAGTTCCTCGACATCGACCAGGACCCGCACTACTGCGACGACGTCTACCACAAGCTGGTCAACGAGGAGGCGAACATCCGCCAGCTCCCGGAGAAGTACCGGGCCCGGATCCGCCAGGAGGACGAGCTGATGAACCTGCTCGAGCGCGCCCACCGGGTGCACGACGAGCGCGTCGCCGCGGGCACCTGCTTCAGGCCCTGACCGGACCCGCCCGGCGGGCCACGTGCCGGCCGCCGCGACGCCGGTCGACGCTGTCCAGCACCGCGTGCGGCATGAGCCGGTCGAGCCACCGCGGCAGCTCCCAGACGCGCGCCCCGAGCATCGTCATGGCGGCGGGCACGAGGATCAACCGCACGGCAAACACATCGACGAGTACGCCCACCGCGAGCCCGAAGCCGATCGCGCGGACCGTCGGATCCTCGATCAGCACGAAGCCGGAGAACACGCCCGCCATCACCAGCCCCGCCACGGCCACCGTCCCGGCACCGCGCCCGACGCCGGCAACCGTGGCCGTCACCGGGTCCTCGCCGCGCAGCACCAGCTCCCGCACCCGGGACTGCAGGGACACCTCGTAGGTCATCGCCAGCCCGAAGAGCACGCCCACCAGCACGGTCGGCAGGAAACTGGTCAGCGGCCCGGGCCCGTGCAACCAAGTGGTCAGCCCGAGCGTCGCCCCCATCGTCAGCAGGAACCCCAGCGCGGCGGCGACCGGCACCAGCAGCGACCGGAAGGCCAGGAGCAGCAGCAGGACCGACACCCCCAGCACCAGCAGCAGATACTCGGGCAGGGCCGCCGTCATCCGCCGCGACACGTCCACGCCGACGGCCGTCGTCCCGGTGACGGCCACGCTCCCGGTGCCCTCGGCCAGCGGCTCGGCAACCGCCCGCACGCGTCCGACCAGCTGAACCGTCTCCGCGGTCCCGGGCCCGGTCACCGGCGTGACAGTCACCACGCGGGTGGTTCCGCCCGCGGCAGCCGGCCCCGCCTCGACCGCGCTCACGTTGTGCACCTTGCGCACGGCGGCCACCACCCTGCCGGTCAGCGCCGAGACGACGTCGCCCCGCGGCCCGCGCACCACGACCAGCAGCGGACCGTTGGCGCCGGGCCCGAAGGCGGCCGCGATCTGGTCGTACGCCATCCGCTGGTGCGACCCGGCCGGCGCGCTGCCGTTGTCCGGGAGCGCCAGCCGCAGACCCCTTGCCGGTACGGTCAGCGCGCTCATGCCCAGCACCAGCCCGACCAGCAGCGGCACCCGGAAGCGCAGCACCGCCCGGACCCACCGCGCCCCCGCCTCGCCGTCGTCACCCGGCCGCGCGTGTCCTCCCCGCCGCGGCAGTACGCGCGGCCCGGCCATGCTCAGCAGGGCCGGCAACAGCGTCAGCGCGGCCGCGGCACCGAGCCCCACAGCCCCGGCGGCGACGAGCCCGAGGACCGTGAGGAACGGCACGCCTACGACCGCCAGCCCGCCGAGCGACACCACCACGATGGCCCCGCCCACGAGCACCGGCGGCCCCGCCGTCCCGGTGGCGCGCGCCACCGACTCCCCCACCGCCGGCGCCGTCTCCCCGGGCCGCGCCCGCAGCCCGGTGGTCAGCAGCCTTCGCTGCCGGGCGGCGACGAACACGGCGAACGCCAGCCCGGTGCCCAGCCCGAGCATCACCACCAGCGCCGGGCCCACCGACGACACGTCCACGACCTTGGCCGCCAGCAAGACGCCGCCGGCCCCGAGCGCCACCCCGGCGCACGCGGCCACCAGCGTCGCCCCGGCCGCCACCAGCGACCCGAGAACGACGAGGAGCACCACGGCGACCCCGAGACCCGCCAGCTCCCGTACGCCCACCCGCGGCGCGCCCACGGGCAGCCCGCCGGGTACGACCTCGACCCCGTCGTCCGCCAGCCCGTCGAAGGCCTGCCTCTCGGCGCGGGTGAGCTCGTAGAGGGCGTGCGCGTACCGGACCTCGATCACGCCGACGGCACGCGTGCGATCGATGCGCCCGCTCTCGTACGGATCAGCGACCGTCACCACCCCGGGCAGAGCCGCCGCCTCCGCCGTCACCCGCGCGACGGCCGCCTTGACGCCGTCGCTGTCGAGCGACTGGCCGGCGGGGGCGCGTACCACGAGGGTGAGCGCGGCCCCGGCCGCCTCCGGCAGGTCCCGGCGCAGCTCCCCGAGCGCCCGCTGCGACTCCGTCCCCGGGATCGAGAAGCTGTCCACCCCGTGCCCGCCGCCGGCCACCGCCGCCCCGGTGACCAGCAGCACCAGCCCGGCCCAGACGCCCACCACCCGGCCCCGCCGCCGGTGACACCACCACCCGAGCCGGTACAGCAGCGCAGCCATCCCACGGTGTCCGATCTGGTCGGGTTTGACCAGGCCAGCGTAGCCGAATCGCCGGGCGCTACTGTGGCGCTTCGCCGCCTCGACCACAGACAGGACGAACGATGACCGTCAACGAGTCCGACCGGCGCGCCCGCCTGCTGGCCGCCGCCGGCGACCGGGCCCTGGCGGTGCTCGCATCGGACACCATCGACGTCGCCGCCGTCGCGATCGGCCGGCTGGGCAAGACCGAGATCCCGGAGGAGCACCTCGACGCCCTGCGAGCCGCGGCCGGCGCCGGAGACCCGATGGCGGAGCTTCCGGCGGCCCGCGAGCTGCTCGCCATGATCGCGCCCCACCTGCCGGAGGACGAGCCGGACCTGGACCCCGACGACCGCACGATCGTGCTCGAGTTCGCCGCCGCGACGATCGAGGACGCCCTCCACGCCCCGGCCGGGGAAGCCGCCTGGGTCCTCGCCGACCTGCACGCCCATCTGGACGACGAGCTCGGCGACTTCTGCATGCGCCGTCAGAACGAGCTGCTGGAGCTGCTGGCCGCTGGCACCGGCCCGGCCGATCCGGCGATCCGCGCCTCCACCGCCCTGGGCAGGAGCCGCTTGCAGGCAGCCCTCTCAGCCCTCGGCTGACACCGTGCAGACGCCGCCGATGACCCGGGCGTTGCGCAGCAGCTCCTCCAGCACCGCCGAGCGCCTGCGGCTCTCGACCACCAGGCACACCTGCGCCTCCCCGGCGCCGGCGGCGAGCGACGCCAGGACGACCTGTCGCGGCTCGGCATAGAGGTCGACGACCGTCAGCCCCGCGTCGTCGAAGGGGCGCACCGCGATGCTGGCGTCGAAGCGGCCCTCCCGCAGCCCGGAGATCTGATCGGCCGGCGACGTCGGCACGGTGTCCACCCGGATGCCCGGAAACACCTTCTCCAGGTGCCGCACCAGCGGGGCGAGCAGGGTGCCGGGCAGGAAGCCGATCGTGACGCCGAGCCCCGCCCGGTCCGCCATCAGCAGCCGCCGGTGCAGCGTCTCCGAGCTGTCCAGCAGCGCACGGGCCTCGTCGCGCAGCAGCTCACCGGCCGGGGTCAGCGTCGTGCCCGCCCGCGACCGGTCGAAGAGCCGCACGCCGAGCTCGCGCTCGAAGGCGGCGATCGAGCGGCTCAGGGCCGGCTGGGCGAGGTGCAGGCTCTCGGCGGCGCGGCCGTAGTTGAGCGTCTCCGCGAGCGCCACGAACTGCCGCAGCCGGCGCAGGTCGACGTCAGCCATGTCCCGATCCTGCCACCACTGATGTCGATGCGGCATGAGACCGCCACGGAATCGGTCTTGGACGCCGCCGGCCGCCCGGCCCGAGACTTCGCTCATGCGAATTGGCGTGGGACTCCCCAACCAGGTCCACGAGATGGACCCGGCCGTGATCCCGGACTGGGCCCGCCGGGCCGAGGCCGCCGGCTTCAGCTCGGTGGGCACGCTCGGCCGGATCTCGTACCCCGGCCTGATGGACACCGTGGCCCTCGCCGCCGCGGCCGCCGCGACCCGGACGGTGGAGCTCTTCAGCACGATCATGATCACCCCGGTCTGGCCGCCCGTCCTACTGGCCAAGGAACTGGCCGGCATCGACGCGCTCTCCGGCGGCCGCCTCACCGTGGGCGTCGGCCTGGGCGGCCGCCCGGACGACTACGTCGCCGACGGCTACCCGCCCCACGGCCTGGGCCGCCGCCTCGACGCCGACCTCGACACCTACCACCGCGTCTGGCGCGGCGAACCCACCCCCGGCAGCACCCACCCGGCGGTCCCCACCGCCACCCGCCCGGTCCCCCTGCTCTTCGGCGGCACGGTCCCCGCCACCTTCACCAGAATGGCCCACTGGGGCACCGGCTACACCACCGGCGGCGTCCCCGCCCCCATGCTGGCCCAAGCCTTCGAAACAGCCCGCACAACCTGGCGAACCGCCGGCCGCGAAGGCACCCCCCGCCTGGTCGCCATGGCCTACTTCGCCCTGGGCAACCCCGCCGAGAGCCGCCGCAACGTCACGACCTACTACGGCTCCTACACCCCGGACCCCATGCTGAAGCTGATCCTCGACACCATCTCCACAAGCCCGGCCGACCTCCGCGAAACCATCAAGTCCTTCGCCGCCATAGGCACCGACGACCTGATCCTCCACCCCACCACGGCCGACCCCACCGAACTCACCCGCCTGGCGGAGGTCGTCCTGTCCTGAGCAGGGAATCGCGTCCGTGCCTGGACTGCCCCGACACTGACCAGCACGACCCGGCTCGTGCCGATGCCGTGCAGCGGAACGGTGGTGAGATCGGGCTACGGAGCGGCCGCCGGCTCGAAGCGTGGCCCGACGGCCACAGCCTGTCCCTCGGAGAAAGCTCGTGCTGCTGGCACTGCGGATGATCAACGGCGGCGGTCACGAGGGCTTCTCCCCAAATAGACCCTGACCGCGGTCAGGGCACTCGCTCCCACCACCCCAGCCGCGCCGTAGGCGGCTGCCGGCGCATCGGCAAGTGCTAGTCCGGCGATAGTCACAACGGTCGCTGCGCCGGTTCCGGCCGCAACGGCAACTATCCGGTCCCGGGCAGTCCACCCCGCAACGGGCCGGCGCTGTGAAGACGACGTCGCGCGTCTTCCTTCTTCGTTCTGCATCGTGCTCTCCCCGTCGGGCCGCGTCTTGTACGCAACGTGTCCGAGAAGGACAGCACGAAGGGAATCCCTGCGGCAGGGTTCACGGACAGAGCCGAAGCAACCGGTGCCCCCCTGCCCCGGATGAGAAAACATGGGACAGAATGGGATGGCGTCGGTCATCATCGGACCATGTCGGATGCCGCATCGCTCTTCGACCAGGATGCATTCCGCCAGCCCGAACCCACGTCGGTGCGATCGTTGGAAGACCTGGCCCAGCAGCTGACCCTACTTCGGATGAACGCAAAGGGCTCCCGTCCGGGCCGCGCGCCCACGCTGCGGGAACTTTCTGTCCTCAGCGGAGTGCCTCACAGCACCATCGGCAACGCGGAGTCGGGCCGGATCTTGCCTAGCGGAGAGGTGGTCTACCTCCTCGCGAAGGCCTGCGGAGTTCCGAGCCATCAGCTGGTGGAATGGACTCGGGCACGACACCGGGTGTGGCAGCTCCGCCGCCGGCCGCCCGTCCTGACCGTGGAGCCACCGCCGACTTCCGCCGACGCCATCCCCTCATCGAATCGAGCGGCGAGAAGCCTGCTGGCTCTGGCACCGCAGGCCGCGGCGGAAGCTTTGCTGAGGATGCCGCTAGCTCAGCGGGCGCGGGCCCTCGGCACACTGGATCCGCAACGTGCCGTGCCTGTCTTGCTGCAGACCGACCGGGCGCGCGCGGCTGAGATCCTCACGACGGTGGAAGATCCCGCGTGGGTGGCGGCAGCCCTGAACCCGATGACGCCGGAACAGGCGGCGTTGCTCATCGCCGAGATGGACGTCACCCGGGCAGTCCCAGCGCTCGCCGAGATGGATGCCCAGCGAGCTGCCACACTGCTGGCCACCGCAGACCTCGAAGCCGCGGCGGACTTGCTGAACGCCATGCACGCAGACATTCTGTGCAGGCTGCTGCCCAGAGTGCCCCTCGACCGTGCTGCTGAGATGATCGCTGTCATTCACTCGACACAACTCGCAGCTGTCCTGTCTAACGCCGACGACGGCTGGTCGGCCGACGTTCTGCGACAAGTCAAGGACACGAGCTGGATCGCCGACGGGCTCAGCGCAATTGAGCGGCCCAGAGCGGCGGCGTTGCTGGCTTGCCTGGCCCAGGACAGGGCGGCGACCGCGCTGAGTGCTATGCAGGCACATGTCGCCGCTGACCATCTGGCCGCCCTGGACTCCGGTGTAGCCTCTGGCGTGTTGTCCGCCATGAAGCCGGACCGTCTCGCCGCGATCCTGACGTCGACCGCCCCCAAGCGAGCCGGCTCCCTACTCGCCCTGGTGAAGTCATCGAGAACAGCGTTGCTGACGCTGGAACTGATGGAGCTTCCGCAGGCGCGGAGGACGCTCGCCGCGTTTCCGTCGGACGACGCGCTCGCGACGCTGCTGGCCGCGATGGAGCCGAATCGTATGACGGAACTGCTGGCTGGGCTGCCGCAGCGCGTGACCGGTCTGATGAAGGTGATGGGCCCGGACCTGACCGACGAATTCCTCGCCGCTCTGGAGCCCGATGTCACAGCCGAATTGGTGGCCGGGATGAACGACGCACAGGAAGCAGCCGAGCTGTTGCGGGCGATCGGACCGCATGAGATCGGTGCTGTTCTGGCCCGGCTGCCGGTGCCGCGTGCGGCGGCGTTGTTGGAGAAAATGTCTTCCGACGAAGCGAACACCGCGTTGAACCGCGTCCCCATAACTTCGGCCCTGGCCATTCTGGCCGCGGTAGCACCGCGGCCTCTGGCCGCCATGCTCACAACACAGCCCGCGCATCAGGCGGCTTTCAGACTAGCGGGAGCAAGCCGCGAGAAGGCGGAAGCAGTGTTCGAACTGCTTAGTCCCGAGATGGCGGCAACAGCGCGGGCGCAGATGGACTCGGGCACAGCGTTGCGCGCGCGCGTGGCCATGGAGGCCGGCCAACCGGTCGACGTACGAACGCTCTATCCTTCCCATTTCGCGTCGGCCTGACAGATCACGTGACCGCCGAGACCCCCACCCGCGGAGCGAAGCGAACGCGCCCCCACCCACCCAGCGCAACCATCCCCCTCACAGTGGCCACCGCACCGTGGGGGTCTGGGGGGCTCGGCCCCCCAGGGCAAATGCGAAGTAGGCCCTGTCCGCAGCGGTGTGTGCTGCGGACAGGGCCTACCACCTACGTAGCGGGGACAGGATTTGAACCTGCGACCTCTGGGTTATGAGCCCAGCGAGCTACCGAGCTGCTCCACCCCGCGTCGGTAGGTAAACCCTACCTCGCGGGGCTCGTCGGCTGCAAAACGGGCCCCCGTAACGTGGCCCACATGCGTCGGCAACCTGTCGAGCAGCAGGTCAGGATGCGGAAGCGGCCCGCCGGGGTTCCGACGGGCCGCTTCGCGTACTCGAGGAGGGTGCTCAGCCTCCGCTGGCCGCCGGCGTGGGTGCCGAGGCCGCGGGCGACGCCGGCGTGGAGGCCGGGGCCGACGGCTGGGCGGACGGTCCCGCCGAGGGCGTGGCCTGGGTGCCGGCCGCGTTCCGGGCGTTCTGGAAGTTGTTGATCGCCGTGTCGAGGGCGGCCATCGCCTGGCCCCACCGGGTCCAGTCACCCGCCTGCTGTGCCGACTTCACGTCCGCGATGGCCTTGTCGAGCGCCGTCGCCGCGTCGGCCAGGGCACCGGTCAGCTGCGGGTTGGTGCCCGTCGCCGGGGGTGTGGTGCCCGTCTGGCCGGGATTGTTGGTCGCGGGCGCCTGGCTCTTGCCCTGGGCGACGAGTTGCTCGAGACCCTCGGCCAGGGTGTCGGCCAGGACGACGTACTTGCCGCCGTCGCCGTACGACATCAGGACCTTCTGCAGCAGGGGCGCCGCGTTGGCGTTCTGACCGCTCTTCACGTAGACGGGCTCGACGTAGAGCATGCCGTCGCCGACCGGGAGCGAGATCAGGTTGCCGTACAGGACCTGGGCCTGGTTGTTGGTCTGCAGCAGGTTGAGCTCGGGTCTGACCGTGGCGTTGTTGGTCATCCGCTGATGGACCTGGGCGGGTCCGGGGATGGCCGTCTCGTCCGGTAGCTCGAAGATCTCCAGCTGCGGCTTCCCGTCCACGTACGAGCCGGAGATGAGCGCCGCGAGGTTGTCCCGGTTGTTCGGGGTGACCGCGGACGTCAGCTGGAACCGGGTGCTGTCCTGCTTGGGCAGCTGCACGTTGAGGTAGAACGGTGGCTGTTTGCTCTGTTCCGACCCGTCGGGCGTGTTCGGCACCGCCCAGAAGTCGTTGCCGGAGTAGAAGTCACCGGGCTGCGTCACGTGGAAGCGCGTGAGCAGGTTGCGCTGCACCTTGAACATGTCGGCCGGGTAGCGGAAGTGCGCCTCGAGCGACGCGGGGATCTCCGCCTTGGGCTTGATCAGGTCGCCGCCGAAGGCCTTGTTCCACGCCTTGAGCACCGGGTCCTGGTCGTCGAACTCGTAGAGGGTGACCGTGCCGTCGTACGCGTCGACGGTCGCCTTCACCGAGTTGCGCATGTAGTTGATGTTGTCGCGGGCCAGGGCGAAGGTGCCCGTGCCCGTGAGCTCGTCGGTGGTCTCTTCCTGCAGGTTGATCCGCTGCGAGTACGGGTAGCTCGCCGACGTCGTATAGCCGTCGAGGATCCACGTGATGCGCCCGTCCACCACGGCCGGGTAGGGGTCGCCGTCGATGGTGAGGAACGGCGCGACCTTCTCGACGCGCGAGCGCGGATCCCGTACGTACATCAGCCGCGAGTTGTCGTTCACGGCGTCCGACAGCACGAAGTTGCTCTCGGTGTTCTTGATCGCGAAGACGAGCCGGCGGAAGAACGAGCCGATCGGCACGCCGCCCTTGCCGTCGTAGGTGTAGCGCTGCTCGGCGTTCGCGTCGTTGGGCTGCGGACGGTCGAACTCGACCTTCTTGTTCTCGTCGGTCTGGCCCACGATCGCGTACTCGGTGGACTGCTCGCCGTAGTAGATGCGCGGCTGGTCCACCTTGATCTGGTCGGTCGACGAGGAGGCGCAGTTGGTGGCCGTGCCCGTGGAGCCGAGCGAGCCCGAGACGAAGACCGGCAGACCACCGCAGCTGGTGTTGGCGGGGGCCGCCACGAGCCCGTACCCGTGGGTGTAGGTGGTGTGGCGGTTGAGCCAGTTCTGCTGCTGCTCGGTGAGCGCCTGGTCGTTGATCTCGCGGACACCGACCACGTAGTCCTGCGTCTTGCCCGCGATGGTGTAGCGGTCGACGTCGAGCTTCGGGCCGAAGTCGTAGAAGCCACGGACCTGCTGGCTCTGCGTGAACGCCTCGGAGACCAGCTGCGGGTCGATCACGCGCACGTTCTGCGCGCTGCTGTTGGCCGCGAGGTTCGACGGCGGCGTGACGACGTCGGCGTTGTACGCCGTGGTCTTGGTGTCCGCCAGCCCGAAGGCGGCCCGGGTCGCCGCGATGGACCGCTCGATGTACGGCGCCTCCTTGTCCGCCTGGCTCGGCTTGACCTGGAAGTTCTGCACCGCGAGCGGGTAGATGCCGCCGATCGCGACCGCGGAGACCGCGAGCAGCGCCAGCGAGACACCGGGCCACACCAGATTGCGCATGACCGCGTTGGAGAAGACGATGATCGCGATCGCGACGACGATCGAGATGTACGCCAGGATCTCCTTGGCCGGCAGCAGCGCGTTGACGTCGGTGTAGCCGGCGCCGTAGAGGTTGGGCGCGACGTGCTGCTCGAGCAGCAGGGCCCGCCGGTCGAGGATGTAGGCGACCGCCTTGAGCAGCACGAAGACCGCGACCAGCGTGGTCAGGTGGGCCCGGGCCGCCGCGGTCATCCGGTCGCCGACGCCCTGCAGGCGCACGCCGCCGAAGACGTAGTGCACGGCGAGCGCCCCGATGACGGAGAGCACGATCGCGGTGAAGGCGACGCCGAGCAGGTAGCGCAGCATCGGGTACTCGAAGACGTAGAAGCCCACGTCCACCTTGAACTGCGGGTCCTCGACGCCGAAGGGCTGGGAGTTCTGGAAGAGCATCCAGTCCTTCCAGCGGTTCTGCGCGGAGAGGCCGGAGAAGAAGCCGATGACGATGCCGACGACGGCGATCCAGGTGCCGAAGCGCGGCTGGATCACCATCCGGTAGCGCTCGAGGGTGGCCTGCTCGGCGGAGTGCGGGCGCAGCAGGGGACGCAGCCTGTACGCGAGGTACAGGTTCGCCACGATCACCAGCGCCACGGCGAGGCCGACCGCCAGGAACAGCAGCAGCCGCGTCACCAGCACACCCGTGAAGACGGAGGTCTTGTCGACCTCCTCGAACCACAGGTAGTCGGTGTACTTGTCGATGCCCCAGCCGAGCAGCGTGAATAAGAGGAATACCCCTACGAGGACGCCGACGGTCACGCGACCGCGCCGGCTCATCCTCGGCAGAGGACTGTTACGCATGACCAACGTGAACCCCACAAAATCAGGACCGGTGTATCACTCTAGGGTGTTGCGACCGCTTCAGGAGGCCGTGCACGGTTTCGGGGTGCCTCCGGACGTGAAGGTGCTCAGCGCGGTCAGGGCGTCGTCCACCGTCGCCACCCGCGCCATCGGCAGGCCGTCGACGGAGTTCTTGAGAGCCTCGGCACAGTTGTCGGCGGGCACGAGGAAGATCTGGGCGCCGGCCTGCTTGGCCCCGACCAGCTTCTGGGGGATGCCGCCGATCGGGCCGACGTTGCCCTCGTCGTCGATGGTGCCCGTACCCGCGATGATCTTGCCGCCCGTGAGGTCCTCGGGCTTGAGCTTGTCGATGATGCCCAGCGTGAACATGAGCCCGGCGCTCGGGCCGCCGATCTCGTCGAGGTCGATCGCGACGGTGAAGGGGTGCGGCTGCTTCTTGTCGATCGAGACGCCGATCCGCGGGGTCTTGCCGTCCTCGGCCGCCTTGGTCGTGATCTTCGCGGTCGCGGACTTGCCGCCACGCGCATAGGTGACGGTCAGCGCGGTGCCCGCGGGTTTGGCCTGGACCAGCTCGGTGAGCTTCTCGGGGCTGGTGACCTCGGTGCCGTCGACGGCGGTGATGACGTCGTCCTTCTGCAGGACCCCGGTCGCCGCGCCGTCGGCTGCGACCTCCGTCACGTACGTCTGGATGGGGTAACCGAGCTCGCGCAGCGCGACCGTCTCGGCACTGGTCTGCGAGGACTTGAACTCCTCGGCGTTCTGCTGCTCGGTCTGCTGCTCGCTCTGGTCCGGCGGATAGATGAGGTCGCGCGGCACGACCGCCTGCTCGTCGCTGAACCAGCCCCGGATCGCCCACACCAGCTCGACGCTCGGCTGCACCCCGACGGTGGTCAGCCGCAGCTGCCCCGCGCTGGTGGAGGTCTGCGCCTTCGTCACCTGGATGACCTCTTTGCCGTTGTCCGAACCGAGCGTGTTGACGGTCGGACCGGGCTTGAGCACGACGTAGGGCAGGGGGAAGGCCATGACTCCGACTGCCAGCAGTGCGGTGATCAGGGCGCCGAGGATGACGGTGACACCGCGACGTCTCATGCGCGTGACCGTACCAACCGTCCCTGAGTTCTCTCTGAGCTGACACCGGCATGGCGCATTTGCGGGCTTGACGCGCGTACGGTTGAGGACGTGCCTGATATCCCGTTCGGCTTCAGCCTGCCGGGCGCCCAGCCGCCCGATCCCTCCGACCCGCAGCAGATGCAGCAGTTCATGAATCAGCTGCAGCAGATGTTCGCCGCGCCCGGAAGTGGCCCGGTCAACTGGGATCTGGCCCGCCAGGTGGCGGCCAGCCAGCTGAGCGCGACCGGCGACCCCGCGGTGAGCATGTATGAGCACAGCGCCGTCACCGAGGCCCTGCGCCTCGCCGACCTGTGGCTCGACCCGGCGTCCGCGATGCCCTCCGGCATCCGCGACGCGACAGCGTGGAACCGCAACGAGTGGGTCTACAACACGCTCGACGTGTGGAAAAAGCTCTGCGACCCGATCGCCGGCCGCATGGTCGGCGCGATGGGCGACCTCGTGCCCGAGGAGGCCCGCGCGCAGCTCGGCCCGATGCAGTCGATGGTCGCCACGCTCGGCGGCGCGCTCTTCGGCGGCCAGCTCGGCCAGGCGCTGGGCCAGCTCGCCGCGGAGGTCCTCTCGGCGGGCGACATCGGTCTCCCGCTCGGCCCGGCCGGCACCGCCGCGCTGATCCCGGCCAACATCAAGACCTACGGCGACGGCCTCGAGATCCCCGAGGACCAGGTCCGGCTCTACGTCGCCCTGCGCGAGGCCGCCCACCAGCGCCTCTTCCAGCACGTGCCCTGGCTCCGGGCGCACGTGCTCAACGCGGTGGAGACCTATGCGAGCGGCATCACGGTCAACCGCGAGGCGATCGAGGAGGCGATGAGCCGCGTCGACCCGAGCGATCCCGAGTCGATGCAGGCCATGGCGCTCGAGGGCATCTTCACGCCCGAGGACACGCCGCAGCAGAAGGCGTCGCTCGCCCGCCTCGAGACCGTGCTCGCGCTGGTCGAGGGCTGGGTCGGCCACGTCGTCGACCTGGCCGCGGGCGACCGCCTGCCGTCGGTGGTCCAGCTGGGCGAGGCGTTCCGCCGGCGCCGGGCCGCGGGTGGGCCCGCCGAGCAGACGTTCGCCGCGCTGGTCGGCCTGGAGCTGCGCCCGCGCCGCCTGCGCGAGGCGGGCGCGCTGTGGGTGGCGGTCACCGAGGCCCGCGGCGTGCAGGGGCGCGACGCGCTCTGGGAGCACCCCGACCTGCTGCCGACGGACGAGGACTTCGCCGACCCGCAGAAGTTCGCCACGGCCACGAACGACTGGGACATCTCCGAGCTGGAGGGGCTGGACGGCGACGGCGACGGCAACGACGCCAAGTAGGGCCGGCCGGTCAGCCGCCCAGCAGGGTGCGGGTGTTCTCCCAGCCTTCGAGGGCCATGTCGAGGGTGGCGAGGTCGGCCGGGCCGCGCAGGCGCCGCCACTCGGGGGTCGACTCGATGAGGCTGGGCTGGGGTGCGCCCCGCCGGGCCGTCATCGGGGTGGCCGTGTCGAGGTCGAGGTCGGCCAGCCAGGCCGGGGCGGGCAGGTTCGCGGCGACCGCGAGCAGGCCGCCGTCCCGGCCGGCGGGGGCCACGGCGACGGGCTTGCTGCCCAGCGGCCGGAGCAGCTTGCCCAGGATCATCCCGGGCAGGTCGGCGGCGTCGGCGGCGAGCACGGCGCCCTGGTCGAAACCCTCCTCGGCCGCCCGGCGCAGCACCGGCAGCACGGTGGCCGTCGGGACCTCGTAGATCGGCGTGCCCGGCCAGGCGATCTCCTCCGCCAGCGCGAGATCGTCCCGCACGGCCGCGATGGCCGGCTGCGCCTCCGCGAGCCGGGCCAGCAGGTCGACGACGTCCTCGGCCAGGGCGGCACGCCACTTCGCCAGGTCGACGCCCGGCGGACTCCAGGTCACCGGCGTCAGGAGGGCCACCACGACTCGTCTGGTCACCCCAGCAGGCTAGCTCCGTCCGCCCGGTCAGTCGTCGGCGAGGACCAGGCCGGTGGCCGCCGAGATGCCCTCGAGGTAGCCGCGGGCGCGTTCCGCCTTCGGATAGCGGCTGACGAGCTCCCAGAAGGCGGCGCTGTGGCTCGGGACGACCAGGTGGGCCAGCTCGTGCAGGAGCACGTAGTCGATGACCCAGTCCGGCATCTCCTGGATCCGGTGCGAGATCCGGATGGTCGCGTCGTCCGGGGTGCACGACCCCCAGCGGCCGTTCTGGTTGGTGACCCATCGCACGCTGGCCGGGTGCACACGGCTCTCGTGATCGGGCAGATAGCGGGTGATCAGCCTGCGGGCCCGGATCAGCAACTCGCTGTCCGTGCGCTGCACGCGCTCCTCACGGGCGGCCAGGCGAGCGAGCATCCGCGCGACCCACTCGGACTCCTCGGCGCGCGAGAAGCGGTCGGGGATGAGGACGACGACCCGCTCGCCCTCCCGGTACGCGGACACCGTGCGACGGCGACGCTGACTGCGCCGCACTTCGACGACAGGCTTGCGCGTCCTGGCCATTACCGGCTCGCGCAGCCCAGACTCGGCTTCACATTGCGACGTTAATCGGTCGGGCCCAGGTCGCCGCAAGGGTACGGCAAATGACACGCGCCCTAAATGTGAGCAACGTCCCGTAAAATCCGAAAATATTTTCCACGAGCGCAACACAGGGCCGGTCGGACCCAGGCTAACCCGTCATAGGCGATACCCCCAACCGCCCCAGGACAACCAAGATCCTCTTTTGCCCCGGGCGCCTCTCCATGATCTTTTTCGCGTGAATCGCCTTCGCCATTCGCCGATCATGACCCTCGAAGGTCACGCCTCGCGCTCCTTGCCTCCCCCCGCCGGCCCGACCAGCCCGGCTGCGGAAATCCGGCAAAAGCCACCATGAGATACGCCACATCGAGTCACGCCGCCCGGAGAAGCACGTCTGGCGCCCAAGTCGCCGCAGAACGCCCGAAATTCGCCCTGCGCGGTGTCCCGGAAGTCCCTTTCCTGCCGTTCTGAAGTAATTCGTCGGCGTGTCCACCCCAATCTGCCCGATATGGGTCATCCGGGCGGGCAAACTCACGACGTCGACGACACCGCCGACGCCGCGCTGACATGGAAAGGGCCGGACGTGGGTAGTGTCCGCCCCTGGCGGGGTGGCCATATCCGCTGGTCGCGGAGCGGTCCAGCGCCGAACACAGAATCGCGGCTGCCGCCGCGAACACGCCTGGAAGCGGTCGAGGTCGCCGATCCGATCGCAACCGAGGCACCGGGCCGACCCGGCCGACAACATGACGAGGAGGAACCGTGGCCGACAACACGTACAACGGCTACTGCGTGAAGTGCAAGGAGAAGCGCGACTTCCAGGGCACTGTCGAGGTCTCGAAGACCGGCATGAACATGGCCAAGGGCAAGTGCCCGGTCTGCGGCACGACGGTCAACCGCATCCTGGGCAAGGCCAAGGCCTGATCGCTGCTCCCCAGCTTGCGGGGAACCGCCGACGGCGGGAACGGTCATCGATCGCTCCCGCCGTCGCCACGCCGGCATTGAAGTAGCCGAATCACAACTCCCTGTAGTTATCCACCGCACTCCGCAGCCTGTGGATAACTCGGGACATCCTGTGGATAACAGAGGACGAGCCCGTGCAGCCCTGTGGACAACGAAAGCAGCGCGCACGGCGGACGTGACAACGTGTCACGCATGACGCGCCCCTCCCTGCACCGACCCACCCTGCTGCCGGGGCTCCCGCGCATCTGGCGCGGCGTGCACACCTTGCAGCTGGGGCTCGATCCCGCCTATGCCGTCCTCGTCGATCTCCCCGACCCTGTCGTGGCCCACCTGCTCGACCTCCTCGACGGCACCCGCCCCGAGCGGGCGATCGTGCAGGCCGCGGCCGACATGGGCATCTCCCTGACCGAGGCCACGACGCTCCTCGACGTCCTGCACGAGGCCGGCCTCGTCGTCCCGGCCCAGCGGCTCCTTCCGCCCACCCTCGACGTGGCCGGCCGGCGCCTCCTGTCGGGGGAGGCCACCGCCCTGGCCCTGCGCCCGCCCCGGCTGAGCCGCCGCCCGCCCTCCCGCGGCCTGACCGCCAGCCCCGCCTCCCTGCTGCGCAAGCGCCACCAGGCCAAGGTCGTCGTCGCCGGCCGCAGCCGCCTCGCCGCCGGCGTCGCGGTCGCCCTCGCCCAGGCGGGCGTCGGCCACGTCCACGCCGACCTCTCGGGCACGGTCACCGACGAGGATCGCATCACCGCTCCCCTTCCCGCGGCCGCCGTGGGCACGCCCCGCGTCACGGCCGTCCCCGAGGCCGTCGAGGCGGCCGCACCCGGCACCGACATCCGGGCGATCCGCGGCGGCAACGCCTCCCTGATCGTCCAGTTCGCCCCCGACAAGCCCGTCGCCCTGCTGGCCCTGGCCCACCTCCAGCGCCGCCGGCCCTACCTCCCGGTCGCCGTCCGCGAGGCCATCACCGTGATCGGGCCGCTGGTCCCCGCCACCGGCCGTCCCTGCCTCAACTGCCTGGTCCTGCATCGCAACCAGCGCACGAGCGAAGCCCTCCGCCTCCTCCCGCCCTTCTCGACGGCCCGTCCCGTCCCCGCACCGAGCCGCTCCGATCCGGATGCGATGCCACCCCCGGGCGCCTCTGCGTCACCTGTCCCCGCTTCCGCCCGGTTCTCCGACGAGCCGCCGCCACCGATCCCGATGCAGGACCGGCCCGTCGACAGCCCGCCGGACGCTCGCGGGCCGGCTCAGGTCGTCGGGAGCCCGCCGCCGCCCGCCGTGTGGCCGAACGGGCACACGGCCATGGACGACCCCTACGCCGTGCCCAACCAGCGCCCCGGGCAGGAGCCGCTCAGCGTGGCCGGCGCCTGGGCCGCGGTCGGCCATGTGGTCGCCGAGGCCCTGATGTTCCTCGACGGCGGCGAGCCCGAGTCGCTCGGCGCCGAGATCGAGATCTGGTCCCCGGGCCGCGTCCGCCGCCGCAGCTGGGCAGCCCACCCCCACTGCGCGTGCGCCGCACCCCGCCGCCGGCTGTGACGGAGAAGACTCCAGCGCCTCGCATCGCGCCGCCGGTCGCACCCGCTGCCGGCGGTGGGCATGAGCAAAAACGACAGAGGAGGTGCAATGCGGGGATACCGGGCGAGCGATCGGGCAGTGCCCGCAGTCGAGGAGGTCGATCGCCGTCATGTCGGTCACAATGATCTGGTGAGCGATATACCGCGTCGTGCGGCGTCCCGGACAGCCAAGCTCGCTGCGCTGCCGCTCGGCTTCGCCGGGCGCACCGTGCTCGGGCTGGGCAAGCGGGTCACCGGCATCGCGACCGACGTCATCTCCGCCGACATCCAGCAGCGCACCGCCGAGCAGCTGTTCAGCGTGCTCGGGCAGCTCAAGGGCGGGGCGATGAAGTTCGGCCAGGCCCTGAGCGTGTTCGAGGCGGCCATGCCCGAGGAGATGGCCGGCCCCTACCGCCAGGCGCTCACCAAGCTTCAGGAGGCCGCCCCGCCGATGCCCACGGCGAGCGTGCACAAGGCGCTGGCCGAGCAGCTGGGTCCGGACTGGCGCGACAAGTTCGCCGAGTTCGACGACATCCCCGCCGCGGCCGCCAGCATCGGCCAGGTGCACCGGGCCGTGTGGAAGCTCCCGCCGTCCCGCAAGGGGGCGAAGCCGAAGACGCTGCCCGTCGCGGTCAAGATCCAGTATCCGGGCGCCGGGGAGGCGCTGATCGCGGATCTCAAGCAGCTCGGGCGGCTCGCCGGGATGTTCAAGGTGATCCAGCCCGGCATGGACATGAAGCCGCTGCTCACCGAGCTGCGGGAGCGGGTGACCGAGGAGCTCGACTACGCGATGGAGGCGGAGACCCAGAAGGCCTTCGCCGCCGCGTTCGCCGGTGATCCCGAGATCTTCGTCCCGCGCGTGGTGGCGTCCGCGCCCAAGGTGCTGGTCTCGGAGTGGGTCGAGGGCCGGCCGCTGGCCGGCGTGATCAGCGACGGCACCGAGGCGGAGCGCGACGAGGCCGGCCGGCTCATGGCTGTCCTGCACTTCTCCGCGCCCGCGCGGGCCGGGCTGCTGCACGCCGACCCGCACCCCGGCAACTTCCGGATCCTGCCCGACGGCCGGCTCGGGGTCATCGACTTCGGCGCCGTGGCCCGCCTGCCCGACGGGCATCCCGAGCCCATCGGCCGCCTGGTCCGGCTGGCCCTCGAGGGCGACGCCGCCGGGGTCGCGGACGGGCTGCGCGAGGAGGGCTTCATCCGCCAGGACGACGACCTCGACGCCCAGGGCGTGCTCGACTTCCTGCTCCCCATGCTCGCGCCGGTCGCCGCCGACGAGTTCCGCTTCACGCGCAGCTGGATCCGCGCCGAGGCCACGCGCCTGTCGAGCCCGCGCTCCCCCGGCTTCCAGCTGAGCCGCAAGCTCAACCTGCCCCCGTCCTACCTGCTCATCCACCGGGTCACCCTCGGCTCGATCGGCGTTCTCTGCCAGCTCGAGGCCAAGGCGCCCTACCGCGCGATCCTGGAGAAGTGGCTGCCCGGCTTCGCGCCCGTCGCCTGAGCGGAGGCGACCGCGCCGACGGAAGCAGCGGCGGCAAGAGGGCGGACCGGCCGTACGTGTCGCGTGACCACTCCGCCAGGTCCAGGGGGTGGGGGTCGGCGGAGCGGCGTGCAGCAGCGCGAGCCGGCAGGCCGTGGGACGTGAGGGCGCCGGGAGAGGTCAGACGGCGGAGACCCCGCCCGCGGCGGGCGCCACGGACGGGGTCTCTCGACAGGGGGTAAGGATCAGTAGCGTCCGCCCAGTTCGCGCGCGGCCCGGTGACGGGCCTCCATGGCTACCTGGCGAGCGGGACGGTGTGCCTCAGGAGTGTGGTCGGCCTGAGGCCGACGCATTCGGGCACGGGCCAGCGCTTCTTGGATGAGTTTCACCTTCGGGGCTCCGTTCAGCGACATCTCGGTTTCCGGCTTCTTCACTAGGGACTGGGGAACGGTGGTCATGTCAGGCCGCCAGGCGGACCGAGTTGCGGGACTCGAGGCCGGTGGCCGCGAGCCGCTCCTCCACCTCGACCGCGAGCTCGGCGTCGCGCGCGACGTCGACCTTGCGCGGGCGGCCGCGGGGCCGCTTGCGGGGCACGACGGCTCCGCGCTCGAAGATCTCGCCGCCCCAGACTCCCCAGGGCTCGGCCCGCTCGACCGCGCCGGCGAGGCACTCGACGCGCAGCGGGCAGTCCCCGCAGAGCGACTTGGCCAGCTCCAGCTGGGCCGGGGAGTCCGAGAACCACAGGTCCGGGTCGAACTTCCGACAGGGCAGGTTCGCCTCGATCTCGACGGTCACGTCGAGCGAAGCCAGCGCCAGACTCATAAAGCCCGGTCACCTCTCTCTTGAATCGATCTGGTGGATCGTTTTCCGTGCCGGCGGGTAGGCCGGCAAAAAATTAAGGCCGCGGATCCCGGTTACGGGTTCCGCGGCCTCGAGGTGAGCCGGAGGTCTGAGTCGATCAGACCGGCCTTCCTCGAGGCGGGACACCGCGGGCATCTCCCGTGCGACGCTTCATCGCGAGGTCGAAGCCATTGCTGCCCTTGAACCCGGTGGTGCCATTGGTGCCCGTGGTGCTGATGCCGCCGCCGTAGGAGCCGCCGCCGACGATCGCCAGTTCCTGACCCAGCTCGGCCTGGACCGGGGCCTGGTAGACGTCGGAGACCTGGTGCGCCCCTGCAACGAGAGCCCGCTCCGCGGCCACGATCTCCACGGAGGAGACCGGAGCCCGCTCGGCGGCCAGGATCTCCACGGAGGAGACCTGGGCCCGCTCGACCACCGGAAGCGCCACGGGGGCGGCAGCCGGCAGCACGGCGACCGGGGAGACCGGCAGCCACGACGCGGACGGAGCGCACGCGGAGAACGGCAGCGACGCCGACGGACGCTCGATCGTGGTGATGAGCCTCATCGTGTTCACTTCCCTTCTCCGTGTTGGTGGTGCACTCGATCGTTGTCCCTGGTGAGCAGGCCGCTCGACCAGGTGTGAACTGAGGCTATGCGCTCCGCCGGGGCGAGGCAAACGAATTAACGGCCCAGTTTTCAAACTTTTCCGGATCCCGCAACGCGCCTCTCGAAGAGCCGGGCGACGCGCCCCCACAGGGTCTCACGAAGCGGGCCGCCGCGGTGCCCCGTCAGGCGCCGCCCACAGCCCCTTCCACGAGGGCGAAGACCGCCTCGCCGTACTGGCCCAGCTTCCGGGGCCCGATCCCCGCGATGGCCAGCAGCTCCGGCGGCGTGGTGGGGCGCCGTTCGGCGATGGCCACGATCGTCGCGTCGGTGAAGACGACGTACGCAGGGACTTTCTGCTCCGCCGCGGTCCGCGCGCGCCACGCGGTCAGCCGCTCGAACAGCTCCTCGTCCAGGTCGGACGGGCAGGTGGCGCAGCGGCCCAGCTTGCGGTCGGTGCCGTTGAGCAGCGTGGTGCCGCACACCCGGCACGACACGATGACCACGCGCCGGTTGACGGGTTTCTGACTGCCGGCCGCGCCCGCCTTCTCGAAGGTGCGGTGCCGCGTGTCGGTGAGCTGGGGCAGGAACCGGCACGGCCGCCTGGTCCGGCCGCCGTTGCCCCGCAGCTGCCCGTACGACAGCCAGAGCCACTCCCTCGCCCGGGTGACGCCGACATAGAGCAGGCGGCGCTCCTCCTCGAGCTGCTCGGGGGTCTTCGCGTACGCGGTCGGGAGCGTGCCGTCAGCGAGCCCGACCAGGAACACGGCGTCCCACTCCAGCCCCTTGGCGGAGTGCAACGAGGCGAGCGTCACGCCCTCCACGGTCGGCGCGTGCTGCTGCTCGGCCCGGCGCGCCAGCTCCTCGGTGAAGGCGGCGAGTGTCACGTCCCGCTGCACCGCGCCCGCCTGGCCTATCGGCTCCACGACGGGGCTCCGGGCGTACTCCTCGGCAAGCGTGACCAGGGCGGCGAGTGCCTCCCACTGCTCACGCTGCGCACCGCCCGGCGGGGGCTGCGAGCGGGACCACCCGGTCGCCGCGAGGGCGTCGACCACCGCTTCCACCAGGGGGGTCTCGCCGGGCGTCGACCGTACGGCCGCCCGCAGCGCCACCATCGCCTGCCGCACCTCGGTCCGCTCGAAGAACCGCTCGGCGCCCCGCACGACATAGGGCACCTGGGCCTCGGCCAGAGCCTCCTCGTACGCCTCCGACTGCGCGTTCACCCGGAACAGAATCGCGATCTCACTCGCCGGGGTCCCCGCCGCGAGCAGTTCCTTGCACCGGCGCGCCACGGCAGCGGCCTCGGCCGGCTCGTCCGGGAAGATCTTGAGATCCGGCTCGGGTCCGGGCTTGCGCTGGCCGACCAGCTCGAGGCGCAGTTTCGCCTCGGTGCCGCGGGCCTGCTTGATGACGGCGTTGGCGAGCCCGACCACCTGCGGCGTGGAGCGGTAGTCCCGGGTGAGCCGCACCACGACGGCCTCGCGGCGCTGCCGGGGGAAGTCGATCAGGTACGACGACGTGGCCCCGGTGAACGAGTAGATCGTCTGCGACGCGTCGCCCACCACGGTCAGGTCGTCGCGCCCGCCGAGCCACGCGTCGAGCAGCCGCTGCTGCAGCGGGTTGACGTCCTGGTACTCGTCGACGACGAAGTGCCTGTACTGGGAGCGGACCTGCTCGCCGACGTCCGGGTGCTCCTCGATGCCCCAGACCGCGGCCCGCAGCAGGTCCTCGAAGTCGATGACGCCCTGCTGCCGCTTCAGCTCCTCGTAGGCGGCGAAGATCTCGGCGACCTTCGCCACGTCCGCCGGGGGCTCGCGGAGCGCCTTGGTGGCCGCCACGGCGTACTCCCCGGGCTCGACCAGGGACGACTTGGCCCACTCGAGCTCGCCGGCCAGGTCCCGGGCGACGGTGCGGTCGGCGCGCAGACCGGCGCGGGTCGCCGCGAGGGCGACCAGCCGGGCCTTGCTCTCCACGAGCTCGGGCATCGCGCGGCCCTGCAGCAACCGGGGCGCGAAGTAGCGCACCTGGCGCAGCGCGGCGGCATGGAACGTGCGCGCCTGCACCCGCCCGGCGCCCAGCTCGGTGAGCCGGGCGCGCATCTCGGCGGCGGCCCGTGCGGTGAAGGTCACCGCGAGGACGTGCCGGGGACTGATCTCGCCCGAAAGAGTGCGATAGGCGATCCGGTGGGTAATAGCCCGTGTCTTACCTGTTCCGGCCCCGGCCAGGATGCAGACCGGCCCCGCGGGCGCGGTCACCGCCTTACGCTGGTCGGGGTCGAGCCCGGCAAGAACACGTTCCGCTGTCACAACCGGGAATCATGACACCGTCGCCGGTCGTTTCACGGGATGGCACAGTGCCATGTGACTTCTTCGAAGGGACCAGACCGATGCTGACCATGTACTCGACGCCCTGGTGTGGTTACTGCCACCGGCTCAAGTCGCAGCTCGACCGGGAAGGCATCGCGTACGACGTCATCGACATCGAGCAGGACCCGGCCGCCGCCACCTTCGTCATGAGCGTCAACGGCGGCAACCAGACCGTCCCCACGATGAAGTTCGACGACGGCACCACGATGACCAACCCGTCGATCGTGCAGGTCAAGGAGCACCTGGCCGCGGCCAGCGCCTGAAGACCCGGCTCGGGCGCTGGCTGCGGCCAGCGCCTGAGGACCCGGCCCGGACGCCCGCGCGCCGGGCCGGGGCTCAGGACCTCAGCCAGGTCTCGATCAGGTAGAGCGCGATCGAGGACCGCATCGGCAACCCGACGCCCGGGAGACCGCCGTCGATCATGGCGGCGATCTCCGTGCGGGTGAACCACCGCGCTTCGTCGATCTCGGCCGGGTCCAGCACGAACGGCTGCTCCGCGTCCGCCGACGCGGTGAAGCCCAGCATCAGCGAGCCCGGGTAGGGCCACGACTGGCTGCCCTCGTAGCGCAGGGCGCGCAGCCGGATGCCGACCTCTTCGCGCACCTCCCGCACCACCGCGGCCTCGGCCGACTCGCCCGGCTCCACGAACCCGGCGAGGCACGAGAAGCGCCGCACCCCGCCGACGGCCGGCCAGTTGGCGTTGTGGCCGAGCAGGCAGCGCCCCTCCGGCCCGGCCACCCCGTCGTGGACCAGCACGATCATCGCCGGATCGGTGCGCGGCCACATCTGCCGCCCGTCCGGGTCGACCCGCACCCAGCCGCCGTCGGTGACGGTCGTCGGCTGCCCGCTGCGCGGCGAGAACCGGTGCGACGCGTGCCAGTTGCCCAGCGCCGCCGCGGTCGTCAAGATCCCGGCGTCGCGCGGGTCGAGCCGGTCGCCGATGTCCCGCAGGGTGCGTGCCTCGGCCCCCTCCGGGGCCTGCGGCAAGGGCGACGACACCGCGAAGACGGGTACGCCGAGAGCGTCGACGCCCAGGAAGAGCCGCTCCCCCTCGGGCGCGGCATCGGCCCCCACGAGCACCAGCGACGGCTTGTCCGTCACGAGCACCTTGCCGCCGTCCGCGATGTCGATGACGAGGACGAGCCCGGTGCGCCAGGCGTCGTCCAGCCAGGCCTGGTCCGTACGGCGCTCGGCCGCCCTGTCCAGGGTCGTGCGCGCGAGCGGCGGGCCGTCGAGGCCGGGCTGCTCGGCGATGTCGGGCTGCTCCGCGGTGCTCACTCGGCGGTGCGCTCCACGCTCGTGAGGGCGCTCAGCGGTCCCTCAACCAGCTCCGCGTCGCCGAGCACCACGGTGACGGCCCGGGCGGGCGCCAGGTATTTCGCGGCCGCCTCGGCGACCTGCTCGCGGGTGACGGCCGCCAGCGCCGCCGAGTGCGCGGTGAGATAGTCCAGGCGCAGCCCGAAGCTGGCGTAGATGCTGGCCAGCCCGGCGAGCCCGGCCTGGGTGGACATGCTCAGGCGCAGGGTGCCGAGGGCGTACCTGCGGGCCTGCTCGAGCTCCTCCTCACCCGGCGGCAGGCTGGCGATCCTGCCCAGCTCGTAGATCGTCTCCAGCAGCGCGGGGCCGGTGACCTCGGTCGCCACCTCGGCCGCGACGACCAGCGTCGAGCCGGCGATGAAGTGCTCGATCGAGGTGTGCGGGCCGTAGGTGTAGCCCTTGTCCTCGCGGATGTTCTCCACCCAGCGCGACGAGAAGTAGCCGCCGAAGACCATGTTGGCGAGCTGCAGCGCCGGATGGTCGGGGTCGGTGCGCGGCACGGCCGGCAGGGCCATGCGCAGCGACGACTGCACCGAGCCGGGCCGGTCGACGAGCAGCAGCGGGCCGGGCTCCAGCGGCGGGGCGGGCGGGACGGTGCTGTCCTTGCCGGTGCCCTTCCAGCCGCTCAGCGCCCGCTCGGCGGCGTCGATCGCCTTCTCCGGGTTGATGTCGCCGACCAGCACCAGCACGGCGCCCTCGGGGCGGACCCGGTCGGCGTGCAGCGCCCGGAGCTGGGCCGGGCGGACGCCCTTGACCTGCTCGGGCGTGGGCGTCTGCACCGCGTACGGGTGGCGGCCGAACACGCGCTCCAGCAGCGCCGTGCGGGCCAGGTGCGCCGGCTGGCTCTGCGCGACCTGGATGTGGTCCACGAGCCGGTCGCGCTCGGTGCCGACCTCGTCCGCCGGGTACGCCGGCTCGGTGAGCACCTCGGCGAGGATGTCCAGCATCCGGTCGAGCCCGGAGACCAGCGAGTTGCCGGTGACGAGCAGCCGGTCGGGGTCGAGCCCGGCCGAGAGCCCGCCGCCGACGGTCTGCAGCTCGGCAGCGATGTCGATGCTCGACATGGACGTCGTGCCGGTGAACAGGGCCTGGGAGAGCAGCGTGGCGCGGGCCAGCGGCGCCCGGCCGAAGGGCACCCGCAGCCGCAGCTCGACCAGGGGAACGCTGGGCCGGCGTACGGCGATGACGGTCAGGCCGGTGCCGAGGGTGCGCTCGGCCTGCTTGGGCAGTCTGATCTTCGAGTCCGGCACGAGGTCCGGCAGAGTGTGCTTGGTCACTGGTTCGCTCCTGCAACGACCTCGACGGTGGCGCGGCTCTCGGGCCGCAGGGCGGCGGCGGCCGCGACGATCTGCTCCTCGGTGACCTCGCCGACCAGCCGGGGCAGCTCGTTGAGCAGCTCGGGGCGGCCGCGCTGCAGCTCCAGCACGGCCATCGGCAGGGCCCGCCCGAGCACCGCGTCGGTGTCGCGCAGCAGGTGCGTCGCCATGCGGGCCTGGGTGCGGGCCAGCTCGCCGGGCGCGAGCCCGCCGGTCGCCAGCCGGTCGAGCTCCTCGTCGACCACGCGCAGCACCTTGTCCGCGTCGCCGCCCGGGGGCATGTGCGCCTGCAGCAGCAGCGCGGTGGGGTTGCGCACCTGGTACTCGTCGCCCATGAAGCCGATGTAGCCCCCGATGCTGGTCACGATGCGGTCCCGCTGGACCAGCCGCTCGACCAGCCGGGACGCGTCGCCGTCGGTGAGGACCTCGGCCAGCACGACGTACGGCAGATAGTCGCCGAAGGCGTTGACCGGGTCGGGCACCCGCCAGCCGGACGCGACCGCGGGCAGGGGGGCGAGCTTGTCGACATAGCTCTCCCGGCGCTCGGCGGTCAGCCCCGGCTCGTCGAAGCCGGGCAGCTCGGGCCGGGGCCGGGCCGGGACGTCGCCGAAGTGGCGCTGGATCAGCTCGGTCGCCGTGGCCACGTCGAAGTCGCCGGCGACGGCCAGGGTCGCGTTGCCCGACGCGTAGTACTTCCGGAAGAACTCCGCGGCGTCGTCGACCGTGGCGCTCTCCAGGTCGGTGAAGGAGCCGTAGCCGTCGTGGGCGTTGGGGAACGTCTCGAACATCACCGCCGGCAGCTTGAGCCAGGGGAACCCGCCGTAGGGCCGGTTGAGGACGTTGACCCGGATCTCCTCCTTGACCACGTCCACCTGGTTGCGCAGGTTCTCCTCGGTGAGGCGGGGGCCGCGCATCCGGTCGGCCTCGAGGAAGAGCGCCCGCTCGAGGGCGCCGGAGGGCAGCACCTCGAAATAGTCGGTGTAGTCGAGGTGGGTCGAGCCGTTGAAGCTGCCGCCGGCGCCCTGCACGTGCCGGAAGTGCGCGAGCTTCTCCAGATTTTCCGAGCCCTGGAACATGAGGTGCTCGAAGAGGTGGGCGAAGCCCGTGCGCCCCTCCGGCTCGGAGCGGATGCCGACGTCGTAGACCACGGCGACGCCGACCACGGGGGCACTGCGGTCGGGCGTGAGGACCACCCGCAAGCCGTTGTCGAGGGTGAGCCGTTCGACCGGATACTTCGTCGCGGGAATCTTCACTTTGCGCGCCACTGGTCGAATCTATCCCGCCGTCCTGCCGGCGGCTCGCCTGTCACGGCGTGGTGCGCCTCGCAACCGGGTGACTTTGCGTACCCCAGCGCTCTCAGGATGCGGTCAGGGGTTGACGCGCCATCCCCACCTCGTCCACTATTCCCATCCAACAGATAGAGAAAGCCGACTTTGCGCTCCGCCGGACCGGGAGGACATGCCACATGTACGTCTCGGCACGCACCGATTACGCCGTCCGGGCCATGCTGACCATCGCGTCCGAGCAGCCCGGCCTGGTCAAGGCCGCCACGCTGGCCGCGGCCCAGGACATCCCGCTGAGCTTCCTGCAGGGCATCCTGCTGGACCTGCGCCGCGCCGGGCTGCTGCACAGCCACCGGGGCGTCGACGGCGGCTACGCCCTGGCCCGGCCGGCCGAGCACATCACCGTCGGTGACGTGGTCCGGGCGGTCGGCGGAGCACTCACCACCGTTCGCGGCCTGCCCACCGCCACGACGACGTACCACGGGGTCGCGACCGGCCTCCGCGACGTCTGGGTGGCGGTGGAGGAGGCCATCGAAGGCGTCGTCGATCACCGCACCCTTGCGCAACTTTTTCAGAAAGAGAGTTCCGGATGCGCTCCCGTACCCTCCGTGCGCTAGCCGTCGCAGCATCTGCCCTCGTGGCCGCGGCCACGCTCACCGCCTGCGGCGGCGACGACGAGGGCGCCTCGGCCAGTGGCGAGGCGGGCACCATCCGCCTCGGCTACTTCCCGAACATCACCCACGCGCCTGCCCTGGTCGGCGTCAAGAACGGCCTCTTCCAGCAGTCGCTCGGCAGCACCAAGCTGGAGACGAAGACCTTCAACGCCGGCCCGGCCGCGATCGAGGCGCTGTTCTCCGGCGCGATCGACGCCACCTACATCGGGCCCAACCCGGCCATCAACGGCTGGGCCACCTCCAAGGGCACCGCGCTGAAGATCATCGCGGGCAGCACCTCCGGCGGCGCCGGCCTGGTCGTCAAGGAGGGCATCAACAGCCCCGCCGACCTCAAGGGCAAGAAGATCGCGACGCCGCAGCTGGGCAACACCCAGGACGTCGCGCTGCGCGCCTGGCTCAAGGAGAACGGACTCAACGCCGACCAGCAGGGCGGCGGCGACGTCTCCGTGCTGCCGCAGGACAACGCGACCGCCGTGCAGGCCTTCGCCCAGGGCGCGATCGACGGCGCCTGGGTGCCCGAGCCCAACCTGAGCCGGATGGTCCAGGAGTCCAAGGGCAAGATCCTGGTCAACGAGAAGGACCTGTGGCCGAACGGCCAGTTCGTCACCACGCACCTGATCGTCAGCCAGGAGTTCCTGAAGAAGTACCCGGCGACGGTCAAGAAGCTGCTGCAGGGCCACGTCGCGGCGGTCAAGTACATCAAGACCGACAACGCCGGCGCCCAGAAGGCCGCCAACGAGCAGATCGCGGCGCTCTCGGGCAAGCCGCTCAAGGACGAGATCCTGGCCGCGGCGTTCAAGAACCTCGAGTTCACGAACGACCCGATCGCGTCGTCGCTCTTCACCAGCGCCAAGCACGCCGAGGACGTCGGGCTGCTCAAGCCGGTCGACCTCAAGGGCATCTACGACCTGGGCCCGCTGAACGAGGTGCTGACCGCCGCGGGCGAGCCCGCCGTCAGCGACTCCTGACCGGTTGAGGGGCAGAAGCTCATGACCATGCTCTCCGTACGCAGCGACCAGGCTGTCGTCAGCCTCGACAGCGTCTCCAAGCAGTACGGCAGCGGCAGCAACGCCCTGCTCGCACTGGACAAAGTGTCGCTGACCGTGAACAAGGGCGAGTTCGTCTGCCTGCTGGGCGCGTCCGGCTGCGGCAAGAGCACGCTCCTGTCCCTCGTCGCGGGTCTCGACACCATCAGCGGCGGCACCCTGGACATCGGCGGGCGGCACGTCTCGCTGATGTTCCAGGAGGCCGCCCTCTTCCCCTGGCTCTCGGTCGCCGGCAACGTCGAGCTGCCCATGCGGCTGCGCGGCGTCGGCAAGGCGGAGCGCAAGCAGCGCGCCGAGGAGCTGCTGGAGATCGTGCGGCTCAAGGGCTTCGGCGCCAAGCGGCCGCACGAGCTCTCCGGCGGCATGCGCCAGCGCGTGGCCCTGGCCCGCGCGCTGGCCCAGGAGGCCGACATCCTGCTCATGGACGAGCCGTTCGGCGCGCTCGACGCCATGACGCGCGACATCCTGCACGACGAACTCGAGCGCATCTGGCGCGAGCAGCAGCTGACGGTGCTGTTCGTCACGCACAACGTGCGCGAGGCCGTCCGGCTCGGCGACCGGGTCATCCTGCTGAGCAGCCGGCCCGGCCGCGTCATCGAGGACTTCCCCGTCACCCACGAGCGGCCCCGCCGCATCGACTCCCCCGAGGTGGCCGGGCAGGCCGCCGAGATCACCGACCGGCTCCGCGCGGAGGTCGCCCGTCATGCAGGCTGAGGTTCCCACGCAGACCCCCGATCACCGCACCGGCTCCGACCGGGCCGGGGACGCCGCCGCGAACCGGGTGGCCGGCCTCGACGCGCTCGAGCGCTCCGGGCGTACGGACAAGGGGTCTGCCGGTAAGCGCATCTGGCGCAGCGCCTGGCCCAAGCTCCTGGCCATCGCGATCGTGCTGCTCGCGTGGCAGTCGGTCGTGTGGGCCGAGTGGAAGCCGGTCTACGTGCTGCCCGGCCCGGTCACCGTCTTCGAGGACCTGGGCGACCTGATCCGGACCGGCGACTTCTGGAGCGGCGTCGGGCTGACCATGACCCGCGCGGCGACCGGCTTCGCGCTGGCCGTGCTGATCGGCACCATCGTGGGCGCGGCGGTCTCCCGCTTCGCCCCGCTGCGCGCCGCCATCGGCTCGCTGATCACCGGCCTGCAGACCATGCCGTCGATCATGTGGTTCCCGCTGGCCATCCTGCTCTTCCAGCTCAGCGAGAGCGCCATCCTCTTCGTCGTGGTGATCGGCGCCGCGCCCTCGGTCGCCAACGGCCTGATCAGCGGCATCGACTACGTGCCCCGGACCTGGCTGCGGGTCGGGCAGGTGCTCGGCATGTCGGGCTTCGCCAAGTACAGGCACCTGATCCTGCCCGCATCGCTCCCGTCGTTCATCTCCGGGCTCAAGCAGGGCTGGGCGTTCTCCTGGCGCAGCCTGATGGCCGGCGAGCTGCTGGTCATCGTGCCGGGGGCGCTGTCGATCGGCGTACGCATGCAGCAGGCGCGCGACCTCAGCGAGACCTCGCTGGTCATCAGCTTCATCATCGTGGTGCTGGTGATCGGCATCCTGATCGACGTGCTCTTCAACGCCGCCGACAACGCGCTGCGCAAGCGCTGGGGTCTCACCGGCTCCTAGAGCGGCCGGACGCTCGCGAGAACCTGGGCGATGACCGGCTCGAACTGGGCGTGCGTGTTCGGGATCGAGATGTAGAGGACCGCGGCGGTGGGCTTGCCGACGTCGATGACGGCGACGGCCGAGCGCTCCGCCGTGGCCCGCAGCCCCGGCGACTGGAAGTGCAGCCGGAACTCGCTCAGATAGGCCGGGCGCCCGCCCAGCGTCGTCAGCTCGTCGCGCAACTGCTCGATCGTGTTCGGCTGCGGGTAGTACTCGGCGCGCACATCGGCGGCCACCTGCCGGCCCACGCACTCGAGGTTGAGGGTCACCGCGTCGTTCTCCGCCGCCGGCACCGCGGCGGACAGGATCGACGCATGGTACGTGCCGCCGCTGTACTGCTCGGTGACGAAGTGCTGACCCACCTTGTACGGCACCTCGAGCGTCCCGGCCCGCCAGACCGTGGTCCACGTCTCCCAGGGGGCGCCGAACTTCTCGTACGAGATCCCGGCCTCCTCGTCGGCCGTCCGCTCCCCCGCCGCCGGAGGCGCCGGCTGCGCCGGGGCGGGCGACGGGTCCTCGGGGATCGTCGTGGGCGCCGGGCACATCTGGGCGAGCGGCGGGCGTACGTCGGTGGGGGCCGACGCCTTGCCCGAGAACGCGTCCCCGCCCGACGACAGCGCCACGATCAGGATGATCGTCAGACCGACGGCGACGATGGCGCCCGCTATCCCGCCGAAGAGCAGCATCTGCCGGCGGCGGCGCCGGGGCGCATCCTCGCCGGGCTGCTCAAGCGGGGTCTCGGGGGCCGGCGGCTCGATCGGCGGGACGCCGGTCACCGTGCCGGACGCCCACGGGCCGCCCGGCCGGGACCAGGCGGGCGGGGTCGGCTCGGACATCATCCCAGTGAACACCACCGCCGAGGGTCATGGGACATCCGCCTTGTCTCAACCGGCGGCCACGGCGGGGTCGGCCGGGGGCACGGTGTGGACGACGGCGGCACCGGCGTGACCGGCCGGCTCGTACCACGGGGTGAAGGCAACGGCCGAGACCAGGACGAGGCCGAGCACGGCCAGCGCGAGCACGATGGCGAGCTCGCGGCGTGCGGACACGGGCTTCATGCAGGGCCTCCCGGAAGTGCCGCCGCAGGGTTTCCCTCAGCGTGAACCCCCGGGCGCCTCGGCGCAGTCACCCTTAAGACGCATCAGCAGCCGATTTCGTTGCACCGGCTCACAGGAAAGATACAACCGCGGGGGCTACCGTAATGCGATGGAAATCGTGTACCCCCCGGTCATCGGTCTCGCGAAGACGATGTTCCGCGTGCTCGACCTGCGCATCCAGGTCGACGGCGCGCACCACGTGCCCACCAGCGGCGGGGCGGTGCTCGCGAGCAACCATGTCAGCTACCTCGACTTCATCTTCTGCGGCCTGGGCGCCCAGCCGGCCAAGCGGCTCGTCCGGTTCATGGCCAAGAAGTCGGTCTTCGACCACAAGTTCAGCGGCCCCCTCATGCGCGGCATGCGGCACATCCCGGTCGACCGCAAGGCCGGCACCGGCGCCTTCCGCGAGGCGGAGGAGGCCCTGCGCAACGGCGAGGTCGTCGGCGTCTTCCCCGAGGCCACGATCAGCGAGTCCTTCACCGTCAAGGCCCTCAAGTCGGGGGCGGCCCGCCTAGCCCACGCGGCCAAGGTGCCCCTGATCCCGATGGCCGTCTGGGGCCCCCACCGCCTCATGACCAAGGGCCACAAGAAGGAGCTCACCAAGCGTCACGTCCCGGTCCTCATCAAGATCGGCGAGCCCATCCCGACGCCGGCCGACGCCACCGCGGACGCCACGACGCTCGCGCTGCACCAGCGGCTGACCGCGCTGCTCGACGCGGCGCAGCGGGAGTATCCGGAGCAGCCGGCCGGGCCGGACGATCGGTGGTGGCTGCCGGCGCACATGGGCGGGACGGCTCCGCTGCCGGAGACCGCGGGCGGGACGGCACGCCTCCAGACCGGCGGAGCCTGACCACGCCGACACGCGACGCCTGACCACGCCGACGCGCGGCGGCCGACCGCGCCGGACACGCGGCGCCTGACAACGCCGGACGCGCTGGCCGACCGCGCCGGAGACGCGGCGCCTGACAACGCCGGACGCGCTGGCCGACCGCGCCGGACGATCGCAGACGGCGGACGCCGGGCGACCGCGCCGGACGGGGGGCAGACGACCGCGCTGGACGGGCGCCGGACGGGCGGCGATGCATCGTGGGCCTTCGCGGCTCTCGGCTGCGGGCGGCGACGTGACGTTCAGACGGACCGGGACGGCGCGACGGCGGCGCGGGGACAGCGCGCGGGCGACGGCGCCGGCGCGGCACACCGGGCGACGGCGGCACGGCACACGGGCGATGGCGGAGCGGACGGCGGCGGGGCGACGGCGGCTGGGCGCGCGGGCGGCACGGCACACGGGCGACGGCGGCGGGGCGACGGCGGCTCGGCAGCGGCACGGCGCGCGGGCGACGGCGGCACGGCGCGCGGGCGACGGCGACGGCGGCTCGGCGCGCGGGCGACGGCGACGGCGGCTCGGCGCGCGGGCGACGGCGACGGCGGCTCGGCGCGCGGGCGACGGCGGCACGGCGCTCGGCCGGGCGAGTGCGGCGACGTGGCACTCGACCGGCCGGGCGACGGGGTGATCCTCCTCGGCCGGGCGGCGGGCGCGCGGCGGGGAGGATCGAAAGCGGCGACGCCGGCACCCCGCTCTCGGGTGCCGGCGTCGGGCGTCAGCGCAGGGGCTGGACTCAGACGGCGCGGATGTTCGCGGCCTGCGGGCCCTTCTGGCCCTGGGTGACCTCGAACTCCACGCGCTGGTTCTCGTCCAGGCTGCGGTAGCCGGACATCTGGATCGCGGAGAAGTGGGCGAAGACGTCGGCACCGCCGTCGTCAGGGGTGATGAACCCGAAGCCCTTGTCCGCGTTGAACCACTTCACAACGCCGGTAACCATGCTCGTCTCCTCGACGGTCGATCGCTCCTGGCCATTATGGACGGGAGCGAGGTGGTAAGACCCGCTTTCTGTGGGTCTCGTGTCGCCGTACTGATCGCCCGTACCGGAGAAACCCGGGTTACGACAAAGAGCGCCTCGGGCAGACTTCCCCACAGGCGCTCCTGAGTACTTGGGAACCAAACTGACAACGCTTGGGAGCCTAGCACGGAAAGGGGGGTTCGCCCGTGATCAGCATGCAATTGGCCCGGCAGCTCAGGGAGGCCGGGCTGGAGTGGAAACCGGGCCCCGGGGACCGGTTCGCGATCCCGGATCGGGACCTCGACGAGGACGTGTTCGTGCTGAGCAACATGACGATCGAGGTGCACACGCTGCCCGAGGGCCGGGTGATCGGCTTCAACGGCACGACCGAGTGGGCGCTCGACGACGTGGAGCTGGACGAGGCCCTGTGGCTGCCGCGGGAGGACCAGCTGCGGGAGCTGCTCGGCGCGACGTTGCAGGCCCTGCGGCGGACCGGCGCGGGGTGGGAGGCGGACATCACTCTGCTGGGTGAGGACCGTGCGTTCGCCGCGGCCACGGTGGAGGAGGCGTACGCGGCGGCTCTCCTGCACCTGCTGGCCGCAGCGGGCCTCTGAGGACGGACTTTCGCACCGATCGCGGCGCGTGGCGGCGGCCTTGGAAAGGTCAGCGAAGCGACGCAGCCGCGGAAGGATCCCTAGATCAGCGGGAGGTCGGTGATCAGAGCGGCCAGGCCGTCGGCGTCGAGGAGGTCGGCCGGGCGCACGGTGACCCCCTCCCGGACGTAGTGGAAGCCCGCCCGCACCCGGCTGACCGGCACCCCGGCGAGGGTCGCCCACGCCATCCTGTACGCGGCCAGCTGCACCGTGGCAGCCGCCGCGTCCGCCGTGGCGGGGCGCCGGCCGGTCTTCCAGTCGATCACGTCGTAGCGGCCGCCCGGCTCGGCGAACACGGCGTCGATGCGGCCCCGGAGGACCACGCCCGCCACGGTGGTGGCGAAGGGCACTTCGACTTCGAGAGGGGTACGGCCGGCCCACTCGCCCGCCAGGAACGCCTCCTGCAGCGCGGCCAGCTCCTCGTCGGCGGCCCCGTCGTCGTCGGCCGCGCCGGGGAGCTCGTCGAGGTCGAGCAGGCGCACGGCGCCGTAGCGCTGTTCGAGCCAGGCGTGGAAGGCCGTGCCGCGCCGGGCCTGCGGGGCCGGGCGGTGCGGCAGGGGCCGCCGGAGCGTACGGGCCAGGAGTTGCGGGTCCCGCCGCAGCACCACGAGCTGCGACACGGACAGGTGCGACGGGATCGCGACGTCGAGGGGGCCCTCGCGGCGGGCGCGTTCCTCCCGCTCGGCGAGTAGGAGGGCGGCCTCGCGGCGCCAGCGTTCGATATCGGGGTCCGGCGGCTCGGCGCCCCCGGCCGCGGCGTCCCCGGCCGCGGCGTCCCCGGCCGCGGCGTCCCCGGGGCCGGCGGGATCGGCGCCCGACGGGGGCAGTCCGACCAGGTCAGCGGCCAGCCCGGCGCGCGCGGCGACCTCGGGATCGGACGCCGCCAGCGCGACGAACTCCGCCGCCGCGGCGGCGGAATCAGCGGCGGCGGAATCAGCGGCGGCGGAATCAGCGGCGGCGGAATCAGCGGCCGCGGCGGTTTCGGAGGCCGCGGCGGCAGCGGTTTCGGCGGCCGCAGCCGCGGCGGTGATCACCGAGGGACTAGCGGGGTCCGGGGCGGCGATCATGCGGCGGATCAGGTCGGCGGCCGCCGCCATGGCCGGGCGGCGGCCGCCGAGCGGGTCCGACGGCCACTCCGCCGAGGCGACCTGCTCGGCGCTCGGGTTGACGGCGTCCGCGGCAGGCTCGGGCGCCCAGTGCTCCACGAGACCCGCCCCTTCCAGGCACGACGCCCGGATCTCGGACAGGAACACCGACGGTCCGCGCGGCCGCTTCACCCCGTCGCCCCACCAGTAGCCGGAGGCGAGCAGGAGCCGGCGGGGCCGGGTCACCGCCACGTACGCGAGCCGGCGCTCCTCCCGCTCGTCGTGCTCCCGCCACGCGCGCCCGAAGGCGGTGAGCGCCGCGTTCACGTCCTTCTGGTCGACGGCCCCGGAGAGGTCGAGCTCCGGCAGGCCGCCGGCGTCCCCGCGCAGGGGGAACGGCAGCACGCCGATGCCGCCCAGGTAGTTGTCCGAGCCCCGGGTCATACCCGGCCACACGTTCCTGGTCAGGCCGGCGACGGAGACGACGTCCCACTCGAGGCCCTTCGCCGCGTGGGCGGTCAGGATCTGCACCGCGCCCTCGACCACGTCGACCTGCCCCGGGGTGAGCCCGCGCTCCTCCTCCTCGGCCGCGTCCAGGAACGCGAGGAAGCCGGCCAGCGTGCCCCCGTCGGTGTCCCCGGCATAGCGGGCGGCCACGTCGCCGAGCGCGTCGAGGTGCCCGCGGGCCAGGCCGGCGTCGCCCGCCGCCCAGCCGCGCACGGCGACCTCGACGTCGAGGCCGATGGTGCGTTCGATGTCGGCGACCAGGTCGGGGAGGGGCTGGTCCAGGCGCTGCCGCAGCTCGGCCAGCTCCCTGCTGTACGCCCGCAGCCGCGCGAAGCCCTCCTGCGAGTACTGCTGCGGCGCCCCGAGGTCGGCCATCGCCTCCACGAGCGTCGCGTCGTCGAGATGGTCGCCCACGATGTCGTCGGGCGGCGGAGGCACGGCGGCGGAAGCGCTCCCAGCGGCGAGCCCGGCAACCGGACCAGCGGCGGGCGCGGCAGCCGGACCAGCGGCGGGCGCGGCAGCCGGACCAGCGGCGGGCGCGGCAG